>CAYTBM010000054.1:7854-14899 GCA_964436025.1 uncultured Anaerolineaceae bacterium | reverse complement strand
ATCATCGGCTCGCCGCCCATGAACAACATCGACCTGATGTGATGCTTGTCGCGCAGCTTCTCGAGCTGCGAGAGCATCGTCGCGTCGTCCATCTTGTCTTTTGGCTTGTTCGGGTTGTCCGCGCGGAAGACGAAGCAGTGGGTACACGAGAGATTGCAGACGTTGGTGACGTTCACCAGCGCGCTCGGGAAGTCGCGTTCGCCGAAGTCAGTCGGTTCGCGGATGTCTTCGATGGCGATGATGTTGCTCACGGGATGCCTCCGCGAGTGGTGATGGCGTGCACGATACCACCCATGGCAACGGCGCCGCCGAGATTCCGGCGGCGCCTTCGGTCGGGGTAGGTCACGCCGCGGCGGTCGGCGGGGGCAGGTTCGGCGTCGAGCGCCGGCGGAAGCGCAGCACCGCAAGCAGCCCCAGCGTCAGCGGCACGACGAGCCAGGCCATGGCGACCGCCAGTACGATTCCCCCGGCGGCCACGTAGCGGGCTGCCTCGACCGACTGTTCGAAGCTGCCGACGAGCACGCCGCGCAGCGACCAGGTCGAGTCCTTCGGTTCCTGGACGCGGGCGACGACCGGCGCGATGGTCAGGTTGATGGTGGCGAATTCGATCCGCTGGTCAAGCACCTTGAGGCGGCCCTGGATCTGCTCGATCTGGCTGCGCACGCTGGTTAGCCGGTCCTGGACGGTCAGAACTTCCTGAATGCTCTTCGCCTGCTTCAAGAGCTCGAGGTACTGCTGCTCCGTGCGCTCCAGGTTGCGCTGGTTGCTCTGGAGGTCGATGTACTGCTCGGTTACCTCGCTCGAATTCGAGCCTTCGGTGACCACGCCGACGCCGTTCATGGTGCGCAGCGCGGCGAGCAGCTGGTCGTAGTTCTGCGCCGGGACGCGGATGGTCAGGGTGGCGGAGCGCCGAGTGTTGTCGTTCGGGTCGTTCGAAAACGAGGACTTCTCGATGTAGCCGCCGTTGCCGGTGGCGAGCGAAGAGGCGTCGTTGAAGGCGCGGCCCACGTCGCTTGCATTCAGTTCCATGCTGGCGGTGAAGATGAGCTTGCGGCTGCTGTCGATAGCCGGCAGAGGCGCGCCGCCGCCGCCGCTGTCGGCCGACCCGGTGGCAGGCGCCTGGCCCACGGCTGTCGATTTGGTGGTGTTTGGGGCGCTCGTCGCGCCCGCTTCGCTGCGGCTGAGCGCGCTGCCGCCGTCGTTGTCGTCGCCCAGGTCATCGTCACCGCAGGCGGCGAACAGCAGCGCGACGGCAAACACCCCTGCAGCCATCCACTTGATGTTCATGTCAACCCTCCTGTGAACGGGTCATCACGTTCATGCCGGAGGAACGCCGGCCGCGGCGTTTCGGTTCCATGCGAAGGTAAAGATTCTGGCGTTAGCTCTGGCCGTGGTTCGGACGAGTCAGCTTGCGCCGCGGAGCCGCGCGTCGGCCGCACGTTCGGTGGAGGCGAATGCCTCGGCGACGAGCGCTTCGGTGCGTTCGCCGTATCCCTCGAACCCGCCGCCGACGGTTTCGCCCGCAAGGAAGCGCGCGTGGATGCCCTCGACGATCACGGCGAGCTTGTAGGTGGCGAAGATCTCGTACCACTCCACGCCGGAGACGTCGCGCCCGCTCAGCCGTCCATACTCTTCCACAAGTTCGGCGCGGGTGTGGAAGCCGGGCTGCGCCGTCACCGAACTTGCCGCCCGTGCCGCCAGGTACTCCGGAGTGTCGGCCATGTCGCCCCAGTAACCGAGCGTGTAGCCGAGATCCGAGAGCGGGTCACCGAGGGTGGCCATCTCCCAGTCCAGGACCGCGACGACGCGGCGGGGGTTGTTCGGGTCCAGCATCATGTTTCCCAGCCGGTAATCGCCATGGACGATGGTCGGGGTTGGGGATCCAGGGATACTGTTGCGCAGCCGCCGAATGAGTTCGTCCATCTCCTTGATTGGCCGCGTTTCCGAACGCGCCCACTGCTCGGACCAGCGGCGCAGCTGACGTTCGAGGTACCCCTCCGGCCGGCCGAAATCGGCGAGGCCGACGGCCTTGTAATCGATGGAGTGGAGCCGCACCAGCGTCTCGATCAGCCCGTGACCGATTTCACGGCGTTTCGCTGCATCGTCGGCGAAGCCCTGCGGCAGCTTCTCGATGACGATGACGCCTTCGCAGAAGTTCATCACATAGAACGCGTAGTCGTTGACCTCCGGGTCTTCGCACAGTGCCACCGGCACGGGCGCCGGAAAGCCCGCCCTGGCCATGCCTGAGAGGACCCGGAATTCACGCGCCATGTCATGCGCTGTCGGCAGCACGTGCCCGAGCGGGGGCCGCCGCAGCACCCACGTGCCGTTCGCGTTCTCCGCCTTGTACGTCAGGTTCGAGCGGCCGCCGCTGATGAACGAGAAGGTCAGCGGGGCCTCGCCGCCCGGGATGTTCTCCGCGAAGAAGCGGCTGACCGCTTGGTACTTGATTCCGGCAGGCACGTTTTCTTGCATCCGCGAAGTATAGGCAGCGGCCAATTCGCGGGCGAAGCGCGTGCGGGCATATCCGTTCGCGTCTCTTTCCCGCCGGCTGACCCCGCGAGTCTTTCTTGCCGTTGCGCTGGCTTTCCGGCAGTGGTATGTATCCTTCCATACCGATCAAAACTCTCTATTCGAGATGTTACCGTAAGCAAATGGAAGATTTGGAAGTATTTACGGTGTGTCACTGGGACACCGCCGGCTGGAGCCGGGCTGACCTCGCGACTGCCCGGGCCGCGGTCTACGAGAGCCATCCCGGCGCCGGGATAGTCGAGACTTGTCAGCGGATCGAAGCGTTCTCGCTGGATGTCTGCGACTGCAACGCGGCCGGGCAAGAACGAGGCAGGACGGCGATGCACCACCTGGCCGCGGTTGCTGCCGGCGTGGAATCGGCCGTGCTCGGCGAATGGCAGGTCCTCGGCCAGGTCCGGACCGGCATAGCTCCATTGCGGCCACGCGCCCCGTGGCTCGATGTTGCGGTCGCCTCCGCCCGCCGCCTGCGCGCGGAGGCGAGTTTCGAATCGACGACGGGGCAACTCTTCGACGCTGCTCTGCAGCTGGCGCCCGGCTCGGGTCGCGCATCCCTGCTCGTCATCGGCGCCGGCGCCCTGGGGCGCGACGTGGCGCGCCGCGGGGTCGCGCTAGGCTTCCAACGCGTCGCCGTCGCCAGCCGGCAGGATCCCGAGCTGCCTGAGGCGGACAGGTGGATCCCATTCCCCGAGCTGCGGCGGGCGGGACCGTTCGATGTGGTCGCCGGCTGCCTTGGCTCGGGTGCCGCCGAATTGACGCCGGAGAGTCTGCCCCCCGCTGGCTGGTACATCGACCTCGGTTCACCACCGAATTTCGCATCGCGTTCGGCTTCGGTCGTGCCTCTACGCAAGGTCATCCACGCTCTGCGCGAGGATCCTGTTTCAAGCCGGCGCCGGGACTCCCTCCGTTCTCGCGTTCGGGATCTCGTTGATTCGGGGCTCGCGGACTACTCGGAGCACTCGGGATCGCCAATCGGCCGCCTGCGCCAGGCCGTCGAGTCGCTGCGCGAGCAGGAATCGCGGCGCATCGCTCGCCTGCACCCGGAACTGCCGCAGGACACCATCGATGCCATCACGCGCTCACTCGTGAACCGGCTGCTCCACCTTCCGACCGAGCGGCTCCGCGACATCGACGACGCACAGCTCGCGGAGCGCTTCGCGGACCTATTCATAACCCCTGCAGGTAGCAAATGACCACAGCAGCCCCCGCTACAATGAGCGACGCACTCAATGCCCGGATCCTTGCCATCTCGGAGGACCGCATCGCCGGTTTTCATCGCGACCCGTTCGCGGTGATCGCCGCGGAGGCCGGGGTTGACGTATGGCTGGTGCGCGAGCGCATCCGGGCACTGCTGGAAGCGGGGACCGTGCGTCGCGTGCGCCAGACGCTGCTCGCGACCAACCTGGCGAGCGGCGCGCTGGCCGCCTGGAACGTTCCTGCTGAGCGGCTCCATGAGGCCTTTGACGAGCTTTTCCAGAACGACCCGTTCTCCGGGCATGTCGTCGTCCGCAGCAGTGAAACCGGGACGGCGGGCGGGGAGTATCGCCTCTGGACGACGATCAAGGTGCCCCAGGGGTTCTCTCTCGAACGCCACGCTGAATACCTCGCGGGCCGCATTGGTGCGCGTGATTTCCGCTTGATGCGGGCGAAGGCGCTGTTCGCGCTGGGGGTGGGCCATGCGCGGCGCCGCAGCGTGAGGCCCGGCAGCCGCTCGGTCGCGCCCGGCGAAGTCATGACCCCCGCCATCGTCGCCCTCAGCCCCCGGGAGTGGCGCGTCCTCGAAGCGTTGAAGGGCGACTTCCGGCCGGACGAGATTGCGGCCGAGCCCTGGTCCCACCGCGCCGCAGCCGCGGGCGAAACGGTCAGCGGCTTCTGCGAGGTAGCGGCGGGGCTCGAGGCGCGGGGCGTCATCGGGCGCTTCTCCACGTTCCTCGAGCACGTCCGACCGACCGCAGGCGGCGAACGGGCGACGCGCTACAACGCACTCTTCCACTGGGCCGTGCCTCCGGGCAGCGAGGTAATCGCCGGCCGCGAAGTTGGCCGCCACGACATCATCACCCATGCGTACTGGCGCGAAGCCGGGCCCGTTTTCCGCAACGTGAATGTCATGGCCGTAGCCCACGGCATGGACAAACAGACGATGGCCGCGCACAAGGCAGCGATCGATGCCCACCTCGCCGAAGCCGGTGTGAGCGTTGGCTACACGAACGTTTTCTGGGGCGGCCGCAGTGAGATTAAGCCGTCCGAAATCCTGCCGGCCGCCTACGTGCGTTGGTGCGAGGCGAATGGCATCGACCCCGAATCCATGCGCGAGGCGCGGGAGGCAGAGAACGCATGAGATACCGCGACATCAAGGGCACGCCGCTCACCGTCTCCGAGGTTGGTTTCGGCGTCTGGACCGTTGGGACGCCATGGTGGGGCGTGAGCGACCGCGAGCAGGGCAAGGCGATCATCCGCCGGGCCTTCGACCTCGGCATCACGTTTTTCGACACCGGGGACACTTACGGGAACGGCGCCGCTGAAACGATCGTGGCCGAAGCGCTCGGAGACGTGCGCGACAGAATCGTGATTGGAACCAAGTTCGGTTACGACATCTACGGGCAGGCGGAGCGGCCGAACCAGCAAGAGCGCGCGCAGGACTGGTCGCCGGCATATATGCGGAAAGCCCTTGAGGGCTCGTTGAACCGGCTCGGCACCGATTACATCGACTACTACCAGCTTCACAACCCGCGCCTCGACGCCATCGCGAGGGACGACCTGATGGCCGAACTCGAGCGCGCCCGGGACGAGGGCGTTATCCGCGCGTATGGCGTTGCGCTCGGCCCGGCGCTGGACATGCGCCAGGCCGACGAAGCGACGGCAGCCATCCGCCGCGGCCTGCCTCCGCAGATCATTTACAACCTGTTGGAGCAGCAGTTGGGCGAGGCGGTGTTTCCCCATGCGCGCGAGCATGAAGTCTCGGTGCTGGTGCGCGTCCCCCACGCCTCGGGTCTGCTCGACGGAACGGCCGCGCGCGCCGGCGAATTCGCGGAAGGCGACCATCGCCGCTGGCGGACAAATACGCCGGAAAAGCTCGCCGCATGGCGCGAGGCGCTTGCGAAGGTCGACAACCTGGCCTTCCTCGAGTCCGGCCGCACGCTCGGGCAGGCCGCCATCCAGTTCATCCTCAACGAAGGCGCCGTCGCCAGCGTTATCCCCAACATCTACGACATGGCGGGTCTGGAGGAGTTCGCCGCGGCGAGCGACCTGGGGCCGATGTCCGGCGCCGATTACAACCGGGTCCAGGCGCTCTGCGCCGAGGGGTTCGGCCTTCGTCCCGGTCTTGCCCAGGGAGGTACGCGATGACGCAGCCACAGGGGACCCACCAGCAGCCGGCAGGCGGACCGCCCACACGCCACGGACCCACAGTAGACCTTGACCCCAGCGGCCAGGTGACCGCGAAGGAGCCGGACCGCGCGACGCGCCAGTTCCTCAACTACGCTTTTTTCAAGCTCGACCCGGCCTTCCGCAGGCTGCCCGCCGCGGAGCGCGACGAAGCCCTGCGCGAGTACGAAGCCGCAGTCGCTCGCTGGGCGAATCGCGATGAACTCATCCTCCGGAGCTACTCGCTTGTGGGGCTGCGTGCGGACTGCGACTTCATGCTCTGGCGGATTTCGAACGATCCGGGTTGTTTCCGCGCCATGCAGGCTGAGCTCAACCGCACGCGCCTGGCCGGATATCTCACGCAGCCGTACAACTTCCTCTCGCTCCAGAAGCGGTCGCAGTACGTGAATCGCATCGAAGGGTCCGGACACGGGGTCGAACTTCTCCCGGGCCAGGGCGATTACCTGTTCGTCTATCCCTTCGTGAAGACGCGCCCGTGGTACGGCCTGACGCCCCACGCACGCCAGGGGATGATGGACGAACACATGCACGCCTCATCGCCCTTCAAGGGCATCCGTCTCAACACCAGCTACAGCTACGGGATCGACGACCAGGAGTTCGTGGTCAGCTTCGATTCGAATTACCCGCAGGAGTTCGTGGACCTGGTGGGACGGCTCCGTTACACCGAAGCGAGCCTGTACACACAGCGGGACACCCCAACGTTTACCTGCGCCAGGGCGTCAATCGGCGAAATCCTTGCCGAACTGGCCTGATCGGAGCGCACGGTGACGGCCGGCTGCGTGGCAGAATCAGCAGTGATGGATGCAGCAACCGGATTCGTGACGCTCGTCGGCGCGGGCCCTGGCGATCCCGACCTCCTTACGCTCGCGGGTCTGCGGGCGCTGCAGGCGGCTGACGTAGTGGTGCACGATGCGCTGCTTTCGCCGCGCCTGCTCGACCATGCGCCGGCACAGGCGGAAAGGATCGATGCCGGGAAACGCGCGGGAGCCCATTCGATGTCACAGGACGAAATCAACACGCTCCTTGTCGCGAAGGCCAGGGAAGGCAAACGCGTGGTGCGCCTGAAAGGCGGCGATCCGTTCGTGTTCGGTCGCGGCGGCGAGGAGGCGATCGCGCTCCGCGCAGCCGGCAT
>CAYTBM010000054.1:0-7754 GCA_964436025.1 uncultured Anaerolineaceae bacterium | reverse complement strand
GCGACCCTTGGAACGATCGCGGACGCTGTCCGCCAGGCGGCGCTCCCGACGCCGCTTCTGACCGTGATCGGGGAGGTTGCAGGGCTCGGCGCGGAGATCGCCTGGCGTGAGGCGCTTCCGCTCGCGGGCAGGACTGTGGTGGTCACGCGGACCCGGACGCAGGCCAGCCAGCTCCGGGCGGTGCTGGAGGGCCTTGGCGCCTCGGTCCTGGAAGCTCCGGTCCTGGAGATCCGCTACGCAGCGCCGGACCTCACCACCGATCAGCGCGCCGGGTCTCGCTGGGATTGGGTGGTGTTCGCGAGCCAGAACGCGGTAGCGGGCTTCTTTCGGGCGCTTCAGGCTGGCGGGCGCGACGCCCGGGTCCTCGGGACCACCAAACTCGCATGTATCGGCGAGGCCACGGCCCAGGCACTGCGGGAACATGGTCTGCTCGCAGACTTCATACCCTCGTTCGCCGACGCGGAACACCTGGCCGTGGAGCTTCCACGGGTGGATGGCGCGCGCGTCCTGATCCCATCCGGATCGCTCAGCGACCAGCGCCTGGCGGACCGCTTGAGGGCACGAGGCGCACACGTCGAGCGCGTCCAGGTCTATGAGACGCTCCCGGCGCGCCTGGATGACGCGGCTGTCGAGGCGCTTCTCGGCGCGGATGCGATCACCTTCGCCAGCGCCTCGTCTGCCGCGTTTCTCGCGCAGGCGCTTGGCGAACGAGCGGTGCATAAGGCTACGAAGCTCTGCGCTATCGGTCCGCAGGCCGCCGAGTCCACACGCGCGGCGTTCGGCCGCGTGGACGCGGTTGCCAGCGTCCCATCCATCGACGGCCTCGCCGCGGCGGTGGTTGAGGTGCTGACGTGAGCCTGATGATCGACCTCCAGCCCTCTGCAGGGCCCGCCCTTGTGGTTGGCGGCGGCGCCGTCGCTCTGCGCAAGGTCCGCAACCTCGCCGAGGGCGAATTCCGGGTCACAGTGATAGCTCCCGAAATCCTGGACGAAATCACGCTGCAGCCGTTCGTTTCAATGGTCCGTAGAGGGTTCGACGAAGCCGACATTGACGCCGTGCCCGCCTGGTCGCTGGTGTTCGCGTGCACGAACGCGCGCGACGTGAACCGCCGCATCGGCGAACTGGCCCGGGCCCGCAACATTCCGGTGGTTGTGACGGATCGGCAGGGAGAGAGCACGTTTTTCACGCCGGCCACGATCCGCGACGGCGACCTTGCCATCGCGGTTTCCACCGGCGGCGCTTCGCCGGGCATCGCGAAGATGATCCGCGAACGGATCGTCTCTGCGCTCGGGCCCGGGTGGGGAACGGTGGCGCGGCTCGCGCGCCAGGAACGCGAGCAGCGGCTGGCTGCGCGTCGCGAGCACCGGGAGTGACGGCGCTCGTGCTCGTTGGCCACGGATCGCACCTCAACGCGAACTCGAGCGCGCCGGTGCGCTCTCTCGCGACTGAAATGCGCCGTCGCGGGGGCTTCGAGGAGGTGCGCACGGGTTACTGGAAGGAGGAGCCGTCGCTCGCGCGCTGCCTCGATGGCTGTTCCGCGCCAGAGGTTGTGGTTGTGCCCGTCTTCATCTCGAACGGGTACTTCACGAAGAGGGTCATCCCGCGCGAGATGCGCCTGAGTGGCGCCCTGACGCAGCGCGGGACGCAGGTCATTCGTTACACCCCACCGCTCGGCGCCGATGCGTCGCTGGCGGCGATCGTGATCGAGCGCGCCCGGGAGGTGGGCGCGACGAGCGAAGACGCGATAGCGGTGCTCGGCCATGGCACGCGGCGAGACTCCGAATCCGAGCGGAACATCCTTGCCATGGCCGACCGCGTACGCGCCACAGGTCTGTTCGCCGAGGCGGGAGCCGTTTTCCTGGACCAGGAGCCGGACATGCGCGGCCTTCTCAACGAGTTTGCCGCGCGGACGATCGTGGTCGTGCCGTTTTTCATCGCGGACGGCTGGCATGTGGGCCAGACCATCCCGGCGGACCTTGCCCTGGACGGTGAAGAAACGCGCCGCGGCGGCCGGATCGTCCGGTACGCGCAGCCGGTGGGGACGCATCCCGCCATCGCAGATGTCGTTGCAGCCCTGGCGATGCCTTCATGAGCCGCCACACCGTCGGCGAACTGACGGTCACGAAAGTGTCGGTTGGCGTGCCGCCGCGAGTGGCGGGCTCGCCTTTGCGCATCCTCCCGCCTGACCCGGCTGCGGTGGCGGAGTTCACGCGGCACACGGAGGCGGGCCGTTATCGGCCCCTCTCCGGCGAACGCTCGCTGCCCAGCGGCTGGGAAGTCGTGCTCGGCCGGCTTCTTCAACCGGAACAGGTGGTCGACGCGGTTTATCCGCTCGCCACCACGCACCAGAAACAACTGGCAGAGGGCGAGCTTCAGGTCGTCCCCCTCGACGCCGTCCTCGAACGCCAGAGCGGCCGTTACGAGGACACGGCGCGGCTCAGCGGGGCCGGCCGGGCGCTGGCCGTAGAGACACTTTGCACCGTTTGCGTGCGCACGCCCGTCTGGGACAACAAGCCGTGTACGCCAGACGGAATACCTTGTCCCGAGCCGTGCAGCGTGATGGTCGCGCTCTGCCGCGAGGCTGCGCTCTGGGAGCGGGCGCGCCCGGCATCGGCAACGGTGGACCCGGCCGTGCCCTTCGCGGCGTTCGATCAACCTGGCAACGAACTGCGCGAGCGCTTTGTTTCCGCCATGATCGGCACTGATGGATAACGCACAGACCGTTGAGACAGCGCGCACGCTCTTCCCCGGCGGCGTGAACAGCCCGGTCCGCTCATTCCGCTCGGTGGGCGGGAGGCCGGTGCCGATAGCGCGCGGAGAAGGCCCCTTCGTGTACGACACCGAGGGCAACCGCTACATCGACTACATCGGCGCGTTCGGGCCGCTCATTCTCGGACACGCGCCCGCGCCGGTGGTTGAGGCGATCCGCAAGGCCGCGGGCGAAGGGACGGCCTTTGGCGCCCTCACCCCGGGCGAAATCGAACTGGGACGCCGCGTGACCGAGGCGACTGGACTTGAGCGCGTGCGCTTCGTGAACTCGGGGACGGAAGCAACCATGACCGCTATCCGTCTCGCCCGCGCCGCCACCGGCCGGGACATCCTGGTGAAATTCGACGGCGGTTACCACGGGCACAGCGATGGGCTGCTGGTGAAAGCGGGGAGCGGCGTGGCGACGCTCGGGCTGAGTGATTCGGCTGGCGTGCCGGAGGCGATCGCCGGGCTTACGGCGGTCCTGCCGTACAACGACCCGGCTGCCCTCGAACGGTGGTTTGCCGAACACGCGGGCGAAACAGCCGCGGTCATCGTCGAGCCGGTCGCGGGGAACATGGGGCTTGTGGAGCCGTCGGCTGCGTTCCTCGACGCGCTTAACAGGGTTCCCCGCGCGCACGGCGCCCTGCTCATCGCCGACGAAGTGATCACAGGATTCCGGTTCCGGTACGGCCTCAGCGGCCTGTTGCCCAACGCCGACATCGCATGCCTCGGCAAGGTCATCGGAGGCGGTCTGCCGGTGGGAGCGCTGGGTGGCCGGGCTGCGGTGATGGACCTGCTTGCCCCCGTAGGGCCCGTGTACCAGGCGGGGACGCTCAGCGGAAATCCGCTCGTCACCGCGGCCGGCGCCGCCATGCTCGATCAACTCGCGGACGGCCGGGTCTACGCCCGCCTGGAGGAACTCGGGCGGCATCTTGAGAACGGCCTCGCCGCCGCCATCCGCCGTGCCGAAATCGGCGCCAGCGTCGTCCGGCGCGGGTCAGCGCTCACGGTCTTCTTCCGCCCGGCGGCGCCGCACAATTACGAAGAAGCGCGCGAATCAGACACGGCGGCGTTCTCGCGCTTCCACGCCGGCATGCTCGCCAGGGGCGTGATGCTACCGCCGTCCCAGTTCGAAACATGGTTCGTTTCATCCGCGCACAGCGAATTCGAGATGGACGCCACCGTGAACGCGGCACACGACGTGCTGCGCGAGGTCGGCCAGTCATGAACGTGCTGCGGATCGCCACCCGCGGGAGCAAGCTGGCACTCGTGCAGGCCGAGCTGGCCGCCACGAAGCTCCGGGCGGCCAACCCGGGGCTTTCCGTCGAGCTTGTGACCATTGCGACTGCCGGTGACCGTGACCAATCCACACCCCTGCCGGAGGGTGACAAGGCGGGGTGGTTCACTTCGGCTATCCAGGATGCATTGCTGCGCGAGGAAGCCGACGTCGCCGTGCATAGCTACAAGGACCTGCCGACGAAGCGTCCCGATGGGCTGGTCATTGCGGCGGTGCCGGTGCGGGAGGACCCGAGGGACGCTCTGGTGAGCCGGGAACGCGCAGGGCTGCGCGCCCTTCGCAAGGGGGCGGTTGTCGGCACGAGTTCGCCGCGCCGGACCGCTCAGTTGCTGGAGCTGCGCCCGGACCTCGATGTCCGCCCGATCCGCGGCAACGTCGATACGCGCATCGCGAAGGTGGAAGCCGGCGAATTCGACGCTACCGTCCTCGCCCTGGCCGGCCTGCGGCGGCTGGGGCTGGAGGCACGCGCGGATGATGTCTTCGGGTTCGAAGAGATGCTGCCGGCGCCGGCCCAGGGCGCGCTCGCGCTCGAGTGCCGCTCCGCCGACGCCGAAACGCGTGCCATCCTCACGGCCGTTGACGACATCTCGTTGCGGCAATCAGTGACGGCGGAGCGGATGTTCCTCGCCACGATCGACGGCGGCTGCAGCTTCCCCGCCGCCGCGTACGCCGAACACTTCGGGACGACTCTCAAGCTCAATGCGCTCATCGCGACCGACGGTCGGATCGTGCGTTCGAAAATGGCCGGCTCCGCAGAAACCGCCGCAGGGCTTGGCAAGCAACTCGCGGACGAACTGATGGCCCTCGCCGGTTTGCGGTAGGCGCGGGACTTAAGCCCGCCGGGCGCCGTGCGAAGCGCGCCATGAGTCGGCGAACCCCACGGCGCTCAGCACAGCCAGCGGGGTGGCAACCAGCCAGACGACGAACGGGGCGGCGAGGGTCTCCTCGCCCTTAAGGCTGCCCGCGAGCGCCAGCGCCCCGAGCGCCCCGACCACACACACGGCGCCAATGATGGAGAACGTCGCCGCCCACTGCCTGCCCCGGGGATGCGCGGACCAGCCCCACCAGAGGACCAACGGGAGCCCCGCAACCAGTACGAAGACCATAGCCAGAACGGTGAAGGCGACCAGGATCTCGACGATGTACAGCATCCGGCTCCTCCCGTAGCGATGATGCTCCCGCAGGTGAACGACGGGTGTGGCCGCCAGGGCCGATATCCCGGCACGTTCGTCGCTCCATGCCGAGTTCGCGAACCGGACGCGGTCACTCCCGTTCCAGGAACTCCAGCCGGTTGCCGAACGAGTCCAGCGCGTAGAACCGGCGGTATCCCGGCAGCTGGCGGTCGACTTCGGTTTGGACGCCGGCGGCATCGAGCTTTGCCTTGAGTTCGTCCAATCCATCAACCAGGAGCGCGGGATGCCGCCGAGTGGGGGCGACGGTCTCTTCGACGCCGCAGTGGATCTCCTGCATGCCGCACTGGAACCACACGCCGCCGCGGTCGCTGAGGCTTTCCGGCTTCGCCAGCTCGCGCAACCCGAGCAGGCCGCCGTAGAACGCTCGCGCCGCTTCTTCGCCGCCAGCCGTGATTCCCACCTGGACGTGCGCAATGCCGAAAACGCTCATCACCCTTCCTCCTGGCATCGAGCGTATCGCTCCGCGCTACCCGGCGCACAACTCGGCCGGCCTGTCGGTGAACTGGTTCACGCTGCGGCGGGCGGAGGCAGCCAATCACCCATAGGAAGGAGCGGCCGGCGAACGAAAGAGGGGCCAAGGTTCATCCGCCGTCCCGATCTGTGCGGAGCAGCACTTCGCGACACTTCCTGCATGGGTCGGAAGCGACCCAAAGGGAGGTACCCATGACATTCTTCTCACCGGACCGGCTGGCCCGAAAGAGCGCGAACCACCCATGGCTCACGCTGGGCATCTGGCTGCTCGTGATTGTGGGCGCGGTTGGCGCCGCGACCCAGATGACCTTCACCCCGGGCTTCGACGTCCGCGGCTCCGACTCGGCGAAAGCCGACGACATCCTCGAAAACGACATCCTGGGCAAGTCGCCGGCGACGGAGACCATCGTCGTCCAGAGCGAGTCGAAGACCGTCGACGACGCTGAGTACCAGGCTTTCGTCAACTCGCTCGTCGCCCAGGTGCGGGGCCTTGAGGGCACCGTGGGCAGCGTCACCAGCTACTTCGAGCTCGGCGATGAGGCCCTGGTTTCCAAGGACCGCCGCACGACGATCCTGCCCGTCTCTCTCACCAGCACTGTCGTCGATGCCCCGGAGGAAGTGACGCCGCTGCTCGACACGCTGAAAGAAAACGGCGACTCGGGCTTCACAGTGCTCACCGCGGGTGACGGTTCCATCTGGCATGACCAGCACGAGCAGTACCAGAAGGACATGGAAGCGGGCGAGTCGATCGGCATTCCGGTCGCCCTGGTCATCCTCGTCATCGTCTTCGGGGCGATTGTCGCCGCCGGCGTCCCGGTGATCCTCGCCGTCCTCGGCATCCTCGTGTCCGTCGGCATGACGGCCGTCCTCAGCCAGTTCCTCAACATCGATAGCGTGACGATCAACATGATCACGATGATTGGCCTTGCCGTCGGCATCGATTACACGTTGTTCATCGTCGAACGTTTCCGCGAGGAGCGCCTGCACGGCCGCCACAAGGTGGACGCGGTTGTCGCCGCGGGCGGCACCGCGAGCCGCGCGGTCCTGTTCTCCGGGATCACGGTCATCATCGCACTCGCCGGCCTGGTCATCGTGCCCACGGCCATCATGGCGAGTATGGCCATCGGCGCTATCACGGTCGTGATCGCAGCCGTCGCCGTTGCCCTCACACTGCTGCCGGCGGTCCTCAGCCTGCTCGGCGACCGCATCAACTGGCTCACCATCCCGGGGCGCAAGGAAAAGCTGGAAACCCGAGAGGACACCGGCTTCTTCGGCAAGACGACGAAGGCGGTCATGGCGCACCCGTGGATCAGCGCCGGGCTTTCCGTCGGCCTGCTCGTCGCCCTGAGCGTCCCCTACTTCACCATCAACATCGGTTCCACCGGCCTCAGCTCCGCCCCGCAGGGCCTCGACTCGGTCAAA
Organism: uncultured Anaerolineaceae bacterium; assembly: GCA_964436025.1. Taxonomy (GTDB): domain Bacteria; phylum Chloroflexota; class Dehalococcoidia; order Tepidiformales; family Tepidiformaceae; genus Amarobacter. The sequence continues at coordinate 620 of CAYTBM010000054.1, read as the reverse complement.
GCCTTCAATATCCTGGACCGCGAGTTCTCCGCGGGCCGCATCGACCCGGTCGATGTGGTGGTGGACGGCAACGCCAGCTCGACCGATGTCTCTCTGGCTGTCTCTCGTCTCCGGCAGGAAATCTCCGCTGACTCCTCGTTCGCCGAGATGGGCACGCTCAAGACCGGCGAAAACGGCGACTCAGGCTACGTCGAAATCTTCCTGAATGGCGATGCCACCAGCCCCGAGTCGATGGATGCACTCCGCCGCCTTCGGAGCGACTACATCCCGGCTGCCTTCAAGAACGTTTCCACTAACGTGTACGTCGGCGGCGGCACGGCCGGAACGGTCGACTACGTCGACACCATGAACACCTACCTGCCCATCGTCATCGGCTTTGTCCTGACGTTGAGCTTCATCCTGCTGATGATGGTTTTCCGGTCGATCGTCATCCCGCTCAAGGCGATCGTCATGAACCTTTTGAGCGTGGGCGCGGCGTACGGCCTGATCGTCCTCGTGTTCCAGCATGGCATCGGCGCGGGGTTGCTCGGCTTCCAGCAGTCGGACCAGATCGAAGCCTGGCTGCCGGTGTTCCTCTTCGCGGTCCTCTTCGGGCTCTCGATGGACTACCACGTGTTCCT
>CAYTBM010000053.1:0-14905 GCA_964436025.1 uncultured Anaerolineaceae bacterium | reverse complement strand
TCCGGCATCCTCGTGAAGAAGGGCAACCCGGAGAAGGTGAAGACCATCGCCGACCTCTGCGGCAAGAAGGTCGCCATCCAGGTGGGCACCGTGCAGATCGATGAAGCCGAAGAGCAGAACGGCAAGTGCGGCGACAAGAAGATCAGTGTGCAGACGTTCGAGCAGAACACCGACACCATCCAGGCGGTGAGCACGGGCCGTGCCGACGCCGCGCTGATGGACTACCCGGTGGCCATTTACGGCGCGTCGAAGGTGAAGGGTACCGAAGTCGTCGGCGAGCAATACGACACCGGCAACTACGGCATCGCCGTCCGTAAGGACGACGGAGAGGTGAAGGCCGCCATCGAAGCCGCCGTGAAGGCGATGAAGGACAAGGGGAAGTACGCGGCGATCCTGAAGTACTGGGGCCTCGAAGCGGGCGCCCTGAAGTAAGAAGTTGAGCCGGGAGGGCGAGCGGACCTCCCGCCGCGCATGACGACGCCGCTTTTCCTCGCCACCGTCGACTGGGGATACATCGGGGACCATCTCTTTTCGAGACTGGTCCTCGAAGGCGTTTGGATGACGTTGCGCCTCTCCGCGCTGGGGATGTTCATCGGCATCGCGCTTGGCACGTTGTTTGCGCTCATGCGCCTCTCGCGCATGCCGGTGGTCCGCTGGCTGGCCTACTTCTACATCTGGTTCTTCCGCGGTACGCCGCTGATCGTCCAGATAGTGTTCTGGTTCTTCGCGCTTCCGCAGGCCTGGCCGAGCTGGGCGCCGTGGAACGGACAGATGTCGCCGTTTGTCACCGGCGTCGTGGCCCTGGCGATCAACGAAGGCGCCTACATGACCGAAATCATGCGCGCGGGCATCCAGAGCGTTGATTCCGGCCAGACCGAGGCGGCGCGGAGTTTGGGCATGACGTACGGGCTTGCGATGCGCCGCATCATCCTTCCCCAGGCGATGCGCGTCGTCATCCCCCCGACCGGCAATGAGTTCATCGCCATGCTCAAGAACTCCTCGCTGGTCTCGGTCATCTCCGTGAGCGAAGTGTTCCTGGTGGCGAAGCTCCAGTACTCCTCGACGCTGCTCTACTTCGAGTGGCTGATTATCGCGTCGTTCTGGTACCTGGTGTTGACCACCGTCGGCAGCGTCTTCCAGGCCTGGCTCGAGTCGCGTTACAACACCAGCTACGGCCAGGGCCAGCAGCGCACCGGCCTCGCGCGCATCCTTTCGTTCAGCGGAGGGAAAGACTGATGGCGCTGCTCGACGTGCGGGACGTGCACAAGCGGTTCGGCCGTAACGAGGTGCTCAAAGGCATCTCGCTGACCGTTGACCAGGGCGAGGTCATGGCCATCCTCGGGCCATCGGGCAGCGGCAAGTCAACGCTCCTGCGCTGCATCAACCAACTCGAACGTGTCGATGCCGGCGACATCGTGTTCGACGGCCAGTCGGTCTGTTTCCGGCCCGGCACACAAAAGCACCTCTCCGAGGGAGACATCGCCAGGGTCCGCTCTCGCATCGGGATGGTGTTCCAGCGCTTCAACCTGTTCCCGCACCTGACGGCGCTCGGCAATGTCATGGAGGCGCCGGTGCAGGTGCTCAAGCAGCCGAAGGATCAGGCGCGAGAGACGGCCATCGCCACGCTGACCAGGGTTGGCCTCGGGAGCCGTCTCAGCGCGTACCCTGCGCAACTTTCCGGCGGCCAGCAGCAGCGCGTTGCCATCGCACGCGCCCTCGCGATGAGCCCGCGGCTGATGCTCTTCGACGAAGCTACGAGCGCGCTTGACCCTGAGCTCGTGGGTGAAGTCCTGGCGGTGATGCGTGACCTGGCGGCGGAAGGCATGACCATGCTGGCCGTCACGCACGAGATGGGTTTCGCCCGCGAGGCCGCGCACCGCGTGGTGTTCATGGACGAAGGCGTCATCCAGGAGGAGGCGCCGCCGGACCAGTTCTTCAAAAACCCATCGACGGAACGCGCCCGCAACTTCCTGCGCCGGGTCCGCCAACAGCAATGAGAGACAGCCCATAGGGGATTCCCCGACAGCGATCTCGCGGCGATGAGCCGATAGTCAGGTTGCCATGCCGAGATTTGTCCGGAAGGGTCGCGTCGTCTTCGGCGGCCTCTGCTTTGTCGCGCTGGCGCACGCCCTTTTCTATCCGGCGCTGTTCACGAACGACTACAGCACGCGCGCGATCGTGCTTTATGAAGTTCCTTCGGTTGCGGCCGTCCTCGCCGTGCTCTACCGGCTGCGCGGCTCCACGGGAAAGGACCGCCAGGGCTGGTGGCTCATGCTCGCGGCCGTCGCTGCCACTGGCCTGCTGGACACCGCGTGGTCAATCGCCTATCGGCTGAACGGCGACGAACTGCCGTATCCCAACTGGTTCGACCCGTTCTACCTCTCCACCTACGCCTGTTACATCGCCGCCATCGGCATGCTCTGTTCGCCACTCTGGCGCGGCGGCGACCGGCGCTGGATGTTCGATGCCGGCGCGCTGATGGCCATCTCTGCCGGCCTGCTCTGGCACTTCGTCGTCCCGCAGACGAGCGACGGCAGCACGCTCGAATCGGCCCTCGGGGTCGCCTACCTCGTCTTCGACCTGGGGTTCCTGGGGACCGTGCTTTCGGCCCTGTACACCACGCGGCTGACCTTCCGGAACGGGCTGATCCTGCTGGCGGCGCTGACGCTGGCCACGGGCGACGCGCTGTACTACTTCAACGCCGGCGCCTTCGATGCCTCCTGGCTGATCGGCACCTGGCTCCTGGTCCTCGCCGCGGCCGGCAACCAGGGCGCGGAGATCCGGCTGCGCCGGCCACGGTTCGCGCACACGGGGGCCGTGCCCTACATCCTCGTCGCTGCCGTGGGAGCGGTGACCCTGGTTGAACTGCAACGGAGCAGCGCCGACGACCTGCTGCTGGCGAGCGTGCTCGCCCTCGGCCTCGTCGTGGGCCGGCAAATCGTCTCGCTGCGGCAGGCCCTGGCCGTCCAGCGTGCCGAGACCGCCTTCCGAGAGGCCGTCCTCGAGGCGCAGAGTGACCTCGGCCTGGGCATCGCGATCCTCGAAGGCCGTCGCGTGATCTATGCCAACGAAGCGGCCGAGCGTATCACCGGCTACACCGTCCCGGAGCTCCGAGGCATGGACTCCGTCGCTGAGATGTTCGACGGCGCCGACACGCCCGAGTGGTATCGCTGGCTCGAACACCCCGAGTTGCCTGCCGAGACGGCCTTCGCGCGATCCGATGGTTCACGTCTCGACCTCGAAATCGTGGCCCGGCCCATGACCGGCGGCGCCGAGCCCCGGCTGCTCCTCGTGGCCCGCGATGTGACCGCCCGAAGGCAGGAGCAGCAGGCGCTGGTGCAGGCACAGAAGTTCGAAGGCCTTGGCGCACTCGCGGGCGGTGTAGCGCACGACTTCAACAATCTGCTTTCGACCGTCCTTGGCAACGTCGGGCTCCTCCGCATGGGCGAACTCGACGGGGAAGCGGCCGAAATCGTTGCCAGCATTGAAAGCGCCGCCAAACGCGGGGCCGAGATGACGCGGACGCTGCTCGACTTCTCGCGCACGCAGCCCGAACGGTTCGCTATCGAGGATCTGCGTGATTGCCTCGCGGAGACGGCGTCGCTCGCTCGTCCGGCGCTCCCGGTAAACGTCGCGCTGCATGTGGACGCCGGGCAGGCGGCAGTCTTCGCCCGGATCAACCGCGGTCTGCTCATCCAGGCACTGCTCAACCTCGTCCTCAACGCCCGAGACGCGGTGGGGCAGAGCGGCGACATCTTCATGGGTCTTGCGGAGAAGGAAGGCGCCGCCGAGCTCGTCGTGCGCGATTCGGGCGCCGGGATGGACCAGGCGACGATGAACCGCATCTTCGAACCGTTCTTCACCACCAAGCACGCCGGCGCCGGCACCGGTCTTGGGCTGGCGATCACGCAGCGGTCGATTCGGGAGCACGGCGGGCAAGTGCGAGTCGATTCGGCGCCAGGGGCCGGGACAGCGATCACGATTTCCTTGCCGCTGGCGGTGTTCGGCGCTTCAACGGCGGCCGGGTAGCCAGAGCGGGCAGGCAAGGTCTTCAGTTCCCTGCTTGACAGGCATGCCGGGCAGCACTGAACCGGCAGGTTGGACGGCCCGCAACCGGGGCAGTCTCCCGAGCCCCCGGACGACCGTTACGCCAGCCGGATGAACACAACCCAGACCAGCAGCGCCAGACCCGACAGCCAGGCCGTGGCCACGATGACAGCACCGGCAACGCTCACCGGCCGGCCACCTTCGCTGAAGCGCCGATCGGCCTCCGCGCGGTGTTCGGCGAGGAGGGACTCGGGAATGAGCCGCCTCGCTACGAGGATGCCCGCCGGCACGAGGAGCAGATCATCGAGGTAGCCAATCACCGGGATGAAGTCGGGGATCAGGTCGATTGGGCTCAGGGCATATGCGACGACCAGCCCGGCCAGCGCCTTTGCGTACCATGGAACCCGCCGGTCCCGGCAAGCCAGGTAGAGCGCCAGCGTATCGCGTTTCAGTTCCCGCGCTCGCTGTTTCATCGGGCGATTCTCCGCGCCCGCGCACACTCAGTCTCGATGCAGGCTCACCACGCGTCCCCGAAGCGCTCGCGAAACGTCACCTCGCGCACGGGCTTTCGCCGGTTCCGCCCCAGCTTCTCGGCCGGCCACCCCATCGGCACGATCGCGAACGGCGAGACGTTCTCGGGGAGCCCGAGGAGCGGCCGCACCTCGGCCTCACGGGCCTTCCAGCGAGTGGTCAGCACCGTCCCGAGGCCGATGGCGTGGGCGCCAAGCAGCAGGTTCTGGACAGCCGGAAATACCGAAGCGCCGAGCGCCGTGGCGGCCGCCTCGCCACTGCCGAAGACGTTCTCCGCGCAGACAGCGATGAGCACCGGTACCTCCGCCCACGGCTGCCGGTCCGGCGCGCCGGCGCCGTAAAACTGCTGGCCGAGTTCGTCGAAGATTTTGCCGAGTGCAGCCTTCGTCTCAGCGTTGCGTATGACGATGAAGCGCCACGGCTGGACGTTCCGCGCGCTCGGCGCCCGCGTTGCCGCCTTCAGCACCTTCTCGATGGTCGCGTCGTCCACGGCGCGGCCATCGAACTTCCGGACCGCCCGCTGCGTTGCGGCCAGTTGTTCGAAGTCGGCGAAATCCATTTGCGAAAGCTCCCGGTGAAGGTGGAGCGATTCTACGTCGCGCTACAGGTCGATGACCTCGACCGCGACCTCGATCAGTTCAGCGTCCAGCCGCCAATCCTCAACGGCATCGACGATTGCCTGCGCCTGCTCGTCCGCGTGGCGCGCGTCGTTCGAAAGCACCGCCGCGCCAATCGTCCCGACTCCCGCGGAGTCCAGGTCGTCCAGCTCGGCCACCGACGCGTTGAACTTGTTGCGCAGGCGCTCGACCACCGATTTCACGATGGTTCGCTTTTCTTTCAGCGTGCGGGACGGCAGGCGAAGGCGGATGCGGACAACAGCGATGGGCATACTCGCGGTCAGGCTACGCGGTGAGCCGCACTGCGGCAGGTTCCGGGATCGGCTCACCGGCGACCAAAGCCGCCTCGATCCAGCCCTCGATCGCGTCCTGGAGTATGGCAATCGCCTCGTCCGCGGTCTCGCCGGCAGTCACGCAACCGGGCAGTTCCGGCGCTTCCGCGAGGAAGCCTTCGACTTCGTCTCCCCGGATGACTTTCTGGTAAGGACGCGCGGCCAAGACCGTCGCGAACGTGGCGTCAGGGGTCGTCACCGCCTGCTTCTCTCGTTCGCTCAAGGACCTCTCTGACATACACAGGCAGTATAGCCCCTCGACGAAGGGGCACCGAGAGCCGTTCGCTTGCCTTCCAGTAGGACACGTGGCTCCCTTGCTGGCGCTCGAACCAGGACATCCGCTCTCGCCAGCCTCCGTGTCCTCCGTGCCTCTGTGGTTCATCCGTCACGGACTTGACCTTGTAGCCGCTCCAGCCCCTACGCTCCCCGCGATGACCGAACACCCCCGCGGCTCCGTTGGAGAAGTCGCGCGCTACTTCCTGCGCCTCGGCGTCATCGCCTTCGGCGGGCCGGCGGCGCACATCGCCATCATGCGCCGCGAACTCGCCCAGGCCCGCGGCTGGACCACTGACCAGGACCTGGTCGACATGCTCGGCGTCACGAATCTTATCCCCGGCCCGAACTCCACTGAACTGACGATGCACCTGGGCGCGGTGCGCGCGGGCTGGCGCGGGCTCTGGGTCGCGGGGCTCTGCTTCATTTTTCCCGCGACGCTGATGACCCTCGGGCTGGCGTGGGCTTACGTCCGCTACGGCACAACGCCGGCCGGCGAGGGCATCATCCTCGGCGTCCAGCCGTTCATGCTCGCCATCATTGTCCAGGCTATCTGGGGCCTGAAGGGCGCGATGCTCAAGGGCGTCGAAACCTTCGCGCTCGTCTTCGTCGTCGCGTTCGCCTCAGCCGTGGGCGTGGGCGAGGTGGCGCTGATTTTCGGCGCGGGGTTCGCTCTCCTGTTGTTGCACACGGTGGTGCGGTTTTTCACCCGGAACGGCCGCAAGAACCTGGGTGAGCTCCCCCCAGCCGGCAAACGGGGACGCTGGCGGGGGCCGTTCACCCGCCGCTGGGCGATAGCGCCGATCACTCTCGCGGCGCACCCGCCGGGCTACTCTCCGTGGGAGCTGCTGCTGGTGTTCCTCAAGATCGGCTCCTTGCTCTACGGCAGCGGGTACGTGCTGCTCGCCTTCATGCAGACCGAGTTCGTCGATCACCGCGCGTGGCTGACGCAGGAGCAGTTGGTTGACGCGATTTCCGCGGGGCAGTTCACTCCCGGGCCGGTGTTCAGCACTGCCGCCTTCGCCGGTTACGTCATCGACGGGTGGCGGGGCGGCGTGCTCGGCGCGATCGGCATCTTCCTGCCTTCGTTCGTCTTCGTGACGCTTACCCATCCCGTGGTGCCGCGGCTTCGGCGCTCCTCCTGGGCCGCGCCATTCCTCGACGGCGTAAACGCGGCGGCGCTGGCCCTGATGGTGGTGGTAACGGTCCGCCTTGGGCTCGAAGTCCTCGACGGATGGTATTCCGCACTGCTGTTCGTCGCCGGGATCGCGGCCTTACTTCGCTTCAACCCGAACAGCGCGTGGCTCGTGCTCGCGGGGCTGGTTGCCGGCCTCGCCTACACGGCCGTCACCTGAGCGCCTTTTGAACCGCGACCATCCGGGAGCGAACCGCGGCTGAGCGACTCATCCAAACGCCTCCCGTGAAGCTTGCGCCGGGTCGTCGCTGATCGGCTGCGGTCGGGCTCGCAAGGACTACCGCGGTGGATGTCCGAGGGTGGCTCCCGGCACGGTCGCCCAGCCCCAATCCGCTCTCTCCCGGTCGCGGTTTCGATACCCGGACGAGTACGAAAGGGCACACGACTTCTCGTGTGCCCTTTCAGTCTTGCTGCTGTCGCGCGGTCGCTACGGCTTGACGATCGGCCCGGTGTTCACCACTTCGAACGCTGAGCCGGGCACATTCTTGAGCTGGTTCAGGTCCGTGTCGTTCCAGCGCGAATCGGTGGCGCCGGTGATGAAGTAATTGGAGCCGTTGTCTGCGACGATCATGCCGTACTTCTTCAGCGCCTCCAGGATGACCTTTGCGTCGCCCGTGTAGCTGGAGGTGTCGAAGCTCGCCTTGAGGCGAAGCCGCGCGCCCATCGGCAGCAGGTTGGCATCGGTCGAGCTGCTCGCCCAGTGCGTGGCCGGGAGGATGTATCCCTTCTGCGTCTTCGAAACGGTGAAGCGAAGGGCGTGCGTGATCTTGCCGCTCTTCACCTCGTCGTAGCGCACGAGACCGGGAAGGATGGGCAACCCGGCCGCGTCGGCCGAGGTCCACCCGGCGGGCCGCAGCGCACCCGTGGTCAGGTTCCAGATGGCGCCCGAATCGGCGCTCCAGCCGGTGCTCGTTTTGAACGCGCGGTACATCTCGTACAGCTTGCAGGTGCCCTGCTGCAGGACCAGCACGTGACGGTCGCCATCGGAGGAGGCGCCGCCTTCGACCGGCGCGTTAGCCGGGATGGGATACGGGCCGGGGTCGCTCTCATCGCCGTAGGCGGTGAAGGTGATAGGCACAGCGGGCTGCGTCGAAGGCACGACCACGAAGGGGATGCCATAGGTCGGGTCGGAGCCGAAGTCCGCGTGAAGGTTCTGGTTCCCGCCGAGGGAAGCGACCTTGGCCATGAAGTTGGCGGAATTCGAATGGACGGGCGCGCTGGAGATATCCTGGTTCCACGCGTTGTTCTGCGGGAACACCTGGCAGCCGCCAATTACCGGCGCGGTCTGCGTGCCGGTGCTCGTTGGCGTGGCGGTTGGCGTGCTCGTCCGCGTCGGCGTGGCCGTGGCGGGAACGGTCGTGTTGGTCGGCGTTGCAGGGACCGGCGTGTTCGTGGCCGGAGCGGCGGTGTTGGTCGGCGTCGCCGGCACGGGCGTGTTGGTGGCGGTCGCAGCGGTGCCGCAGGTCGCGACGATTTCGCTGCTTGAGACGCGCGACGTGGTCAGCCGCGCGCCGCTGCACTTCAGGCGCATGGTGTCGCCCGGTTGCATGGTTGAAGAGGAGGAAGCGGCGAACGCCGCCATTACGCCGAGCGCCATCATCGCCGCAAGGCCGATCGCGCCGGGGAGGAGTTGCCGTCGCATGAGCGAGACTCCCGGGTCTGGGATCTCCCGGTGGGCGGGGAGTCACTGGCACATTCGGCGCTCGCGGGGAGACGTTCGAGCGCGTTTCGGTAACCCCTGCGTAAAGAGTTTGGTGACACGCAGCGAAGCAAGAGGCGAGACGATGGCAGCGCGGTGACACAGCGGGTTCGAGGACCGGCGCGGCCCCGCGTAGGATGCTCCCGAGGAGGGCGCGGGCATGAACGACGGGCTCGTTGAACTGTTCGACTACAACCTGTGGGCCACCGCGACGCTGCTCGAAGGTTGCCGCCAGGCGCCCACGGAACTGCTCCAGGCCCGCGTACCGGGCATCTCCGACAGCGTTGCGGCGTTACTCACCCACCTGGTGGGCGGGCAGCAGACCTTCGCCCTGCGCACGAAGGGCCGCCAGCATGAAGGCGAACTGAACCGCCGCAGCGCGTTTCCCGGTTGGGATGAGCTGGCACGGCTGGCCGACGAATCCGGACGCGAGCTGCGCGAGGTCGCGAGGACAGCGGCTGACGGCGCCTACGTGGAGCTGGCCTGGCAGGGAGCGACGAGCCGTTTGCCGTTGCGGTTCATCCTCACGCATGCGATCGAGCACGCGACGGAACACCGCACGGAGATCAAGGTGGCACTCGGCGCGCAGGGCTTCGCGACGCCGGACCTGGACGGCTGGAGCTACGCCGCGGCGAAAGGTTATGGGGCATCGGCATGAGCGCCGGGCAGGCCTTCTGGGACCTCGCCGCGCCCTACCTCGCCAGCGGCGAGTGTGACGAGGGGACGATCATGGGCCATGCCTGCCTGCGCAAGCGAGGGGAGTTCGTCGCCATGCACTGGGCGAAAGCCGGCGGGCTCGTGGTCAAGCTGGACAAATCCGCGGTCGTCGAGCAAATCGCAGGAGGCCTGGGCCGGGAGTTCGCGCCGGCCGGACGGCCGTTCCGGGAGTGGCTACTCGTGCCGGATGAGCGAGCCGAACGCTGGCCCGAGCTCCTTGCGGAGGCGGTGAGGTTGGCCGGCGCTAGAGGGCGCTGACGGCCAACGCCAGTGCCGCCAGCCCCATGAGCGCCGTCGTCAGCCAGCCGATCGCCAGCGTTGCCACGCCCGGGCGGTGCTCTCCGAGCACTTCCGAGTCGTGCGCAGCGAGCATGATGACCACGAGCAGCACCGGCGCGACAAGGCCGTTGACGATAGCCGCGACGTACAGGGCGCGGATTTCGCTGACGCCGGCGAAGCTCATCGCCACGCCGACGAGTGTGGCGACCGCGATGACCGCGTAGAACTGCGGCGCCTGGCGCAGCGTGGAACTGAGGCCCTCGCGCCAGCCGAACAGCTCCGCGGCGGCGTACGCGGAGGAGCCGGCCAGCACCGGGATCGCCAGCACGCCGGTACCGATGATCCCCAGCGCGAAGAGCAGGCTCGCCGCGCTCCCGGCGAGCGGTTCCAGCGCCGCCGCCGCTTCGGCGGCGGTGGTCACCTGTGTTTCGCCCGAGGCGTGCAGCGCGGCCGCCGCAGTCAGCACAACGAAGTAGAAACCGACGTTCGCCATGACCATGCCGGTCGCGACATCGAGCCGGGCGGCGTGAAGGAGCGCGCGCAACTGGCCCGTGGTCATTTCCTCGGGGCGGACGCCTCGCTCCTGTTCCTCCTCCACCTCTTCGGATGTCTGCCAGAAGAACAGGTAAGGCGAGATGGTCGTGCCGAGAATGGCCACGATGGCCGCGAGCACTCCGGCGTCGAACCGGAACTCCGGCAACGCCGTCGCCTTCGCTGCCGCACCCCAATCGGGATTCGCGAAGAACGCGCCCACGACATACGCGAAGATGACCAGCGTCAGGAGCTTCAGCCAGCGGGCGAGCGCGGGGTAGGGCATCACCACCTCCACCAGGGCGATGGCGGCGCCCACCGGGACCACTATGGTCAGCGCCGGGATGCCCACAAGCAGTTCGATCGAGGCTGCGATGGCGCGGATGTCAGCGCCGATGTTGACGATGTTCGCTACAAGCAGGAGGACGACGAGCGGGAGCAGGAGCCGCCTGCCGTAACGCCGCGCGATGACCGCGCCGAGCCCGTTGCCGGTAACCACGCCGATCCGGGCGCAGATGTCCTGGACGGCGATATTGAGCGGGAGCGTGAGGGGGCTGGTCCAGAGCAGCTGGTAACCGTAACTCGCGCCAACCACGGTGTAGGTGGAGATACCGGACGGGTCGTCGTCGGCGACGCCCGTGATGAGGCCCGGGCCAAGGCCCCTGACGCCCTCGCGCGCCTCTCGCGAGGCCGCGACCAGCTCTTCGTCGATGCGGCTCCAGAACCGGGGCCAGCGCATTGCTCGCGAGTGTATGACCCCCGGCCGTTAAATCAGAGGCGGGCGAAAGACCTCGCCTCTGGCTTACTTGCTGCAGGTCAGGCCGCCGCTGCACTGCTCCGGCGGTTCATTCGGGTCGATGCGATTCAGGCACAGCTCCGATGGGATGCACGCCTGGTCCGTCACCAGCGGATACTGGTTCTTGATCACGTCGTCCACGCTCTCCGGGCCGTAACTGATGACCACCCTGCCGAGATCCCCGATGAAGATGTTCGAAATGCCGTCAACCGGCACGCCGTTGACCACAAACTTCCACTTCTCGCTGTCGGTGTTGCAGAGCTTCGTCTTGTCCGGAAGCGTCATACACGTCCGCGCCGAATCGACACCAGGGAACGACGGGTCGGTCAGCGTGAACCCGAGCGAGGTGAAGAACTCGTCCCAGCGCGTCAGGGAGGCGTGGACATGCACCACGGTGTAGCGAGGTTCGTGGATGTGCACGTACGGCGACAGTTCTTTCGCGCCGGCGGTCGAAAGGAACTGCGGCTGGCTGAAATCGAACTTCTGCCCCCGGATCATGAGGAGGAAGTCGGCGTGTTCGTGCACTGGAGTGCGGCCGCCGTTCGTGGTCGCGCCCTCCGTGCCCCCGTCATCGTCAAGGTTGAGGATGAGGGCGACGGCGAGGGCAATCACCGCGACTGAGAGGACGCCAACGATCGGCATCCAGTGCTTGGGCCCAAGCCAACCGTCCCAGCGCGACTTTTCCTCGGCCATCGGACGCTATCCCTACGGCGCCTTCGTCGGCGTGGCCGTGGCGGCGGGCGCGGCTGATGCCGAAGCCGCCGGGCTGGCCGTGGTCGTTGCGGCGGGCGAAGCGCCGGCCTGCGCCGTCTGCGTGGCAAGCGCGTTCTCGACGTTGGTCACAATCTGCTTCCAGTCGTCGATCGAGTTCGGGGTGCCGGCGCCGAGCGGCTGGCCGTTGACCAGGAACCCGGGCGTGCCGGTGATGCCAAAGGAATTGGCATCACGCTGTTGCTGCAGGATGGAGTCGAGCGGGGTGCGGTTGTCGTAACAACTGTCGAACTTCGCCCGATCCAGGCCGAGGTCCGTGGCTACCTGTTTCAGCTTATCGTCCGAGAACCGTCCGACGTTGGTCTTTTCGGTGGTGCCCTGGCCGGCCTGCGCCTGGATGAGGAACAGCCGGTTGTGGTATTGCCAGAACTTGTCCTGGTCGGCTGCGCACTGGGCCGCAATGGCGGAGGAGACGGATTCGTTGCCGAGGATCGGCAGGTGGCGATACTCGAGCTGGACTTTGCCGCTCTTCACCAGCTCGTTGATGACGTCGCCTTCCTGGTTCGCGGTGTACTTCAGGCAAAACGGGCACTGGAAGTCTTCGAACTCGGTGATTTTCACCGGGGCGTCATCCTTGCCCACCTTGTTGCCCTTGGCCAGCTCGGCCGGGAAGTTGGCGTTGTGCTCTTCCAGCGCGGTCACCAGGTCAGAATCGCTGCTGCTGCCGCCGCCGAAAACGAGGACAAGGACCACGACAACCGCGGCCAGCACGACGAAGCCGGCGAGCACGAGCATGAAGCCGCCGGTGAAGATGTTCGAACCGCCGCCCCCGCCGCCGCCCGGGCGCCGCTGGCTTTGCTGGGGCCTGCTTGGGCGCGTGGTCCGACTCGTGCGCGCTTGCTCTCGACGTGCCTGGCGATTCGACATCCTGGTGCAGTTCCTGGTGTAAGGGATGAGAGTTCGAAGGGCGGCATGCGCCCATGACGTTACGTCCCGTGAGGATAGCACCGGCTCTCATACGGGACAGACAAGACGCATTTCCCCGGTGGTTAGCCGAGCGGCACATTGAACCGCGACCCATCGGGAGCGGATCGTGACGGGGCGAGAAAGTCTGGAGCGACGCGAGTGGTCGACTGACGCGCGGATTTGTCGGCGTGAATCTGGATCCGAGGGATGTTTCGCGGCGTTTGGCCCAGGGAAGGTCTTCCGCCCTCGCCTCTGGTTGCGCCCCGCCCTCAGGGGGCCGCGGGGGCGCCGAATAGCGCATCCATCCCGCCCGACTGCTGGCATTCGGGAATGCCCTGCGCGGCGTCGGCGAGGCGCGCGCGCACCGTCTCTGGCGGCAGCGGCGCCCCCTTCGTGATGCCGCCGAGTTCCTGCGTAGAAACGATCTGCCCGTCCTTCGCCTTCTTCGCGATAACGGTGACTTTCTCCACCAGCGCCTTGTGGAAGTTCGCAACGTCCTTCGGCGGGTCCGCCTTCTTCAAGTCCTTCTCGAATGTCGCGAGGATCGGGGCTGCGGCGGCGAGCAGCTTCTTCTGGTCGGCGAAGAGTTGCGGGTTGCGCTGCGTCTCTGCGCTGAAGCTGGCCAGGTAGCGCCCGAAAGCCGTGCACACTGCCTTCGCGTAGGCCCGATCGTCGTTCGTGGCCGGTGCGCGCGTGGGCGTGGGGCCTTCGGTCGGGGTTGCCGTGGCGCCATCGCCGCTACAACCGGCGAACGCAATGGCACTCGCCACAATCAGCCCGGCGACTCCGCGCCACAGGTAGCCGGCGAGACGGCCCGCAGAGGTCAGCACGGTCCTTCGTGATCTCCCGAAATCTCCGTGCCCTGCGTGCCTCCGTGGTGCGAATCCATCCGCCCTAGCGTAGAGCAAACTCTGCTAGGCTTCCGCGCGCGGAGGGACAGCATGGCAGCACGACGCAGCTTCTGGGCATGGGGCCTCGAAAGCGATGAACCGACAAACGAGCAGCGAGAGCAGGCCGCCGCCCGGCTCTCCGCCCGCTACGGCCGCGAAATCACCGCACCGCCCGTGCCGAAAGTGGAGGACCTGCGCCTGCGCGCTCCACGCGCTGCCGCCCCGCCTGCCCTGGGCGAAATCACCACCAGCGAGACGTACGACCGGGCATGGCACAGCTACGGCCGGAGCTACCGCGACGTCGTTCGGGCCGTGCGCGGCCAGTTCGAGAACCCACCGGATGTCGTCGCCTACCCGCGCACTGAGGCGGAGGTCGTCGCAGTGCTCGAGTGGTGCGGCGAGGCGAACCTCACGGCCATCCCCTACGGCGGCGGATCCTCGGTCGTCGGCGGTGTCGAACCGCCCGGGGGCGACAGGCCGGTGGTCAGCATCGACCTTGGCAAGCTCGACCGCGTGGTCGAGATCGATGCGACATCGCGCGCAGCGCGCATCCAGGCCGGCGTGCTCGGACCCGCGCTCGAAGATCAGCTCCGGCCGCACGGTTTCACGCTGCGCCACTTCCCACAGAGCTTCGAGTGGTCGACGCTCGGCGGCTGGATCGCCACCCGCAGCGGTGGGCACTACGCAACGAACCACACGCACATCGATGACTTCGTCGAATCCGTACGCATGGTCACTCCGAACGGCGTGTGGGAGTCGCGCCGCCTGCCGGGCAGCGGCGCGGGCCCCAGCCCGGACCGGATGGTCCTCGGCAGCGAAGGGACGCTCGGCATCATCACCGAGGCGTGGATGCGCATCCAGGCCCGGCCCGTCTTCCGGGCCAGCGCGGGGCTGACGTTCGACAGCTGGCAAGCCGGCTACGAAGCTGCCCGGCGCGTGGTGCAGGCCAAGCTCTGGCCCGCGAACTGCCGCCTCCTCGATCCGGTGGAAGCCGGCTCGGCCGCGGGGCTCAAGGGCGATGAGGCCCTGCTCATCGTTGCCTTCGAGTCAGCCGAAGTGCCGCAGGACTCGCTCATCCGCGAGGCCGTGAGGATCGCGCGCGAGGCCGGCGGCCGCATCGACGACGATGCGATCAAGATCTCCGATGGCCGGAACGAAGAGGTCGGGCGCGAGGGTGCGGTCGGCGCCTGGCGCAACTCGTTCATCACCGCTCCCTACTCCCGGAACATGACCGCGGGCATGGGCGTCGTCGGCGATACGTTTGAGACTTCGATCACCTGGGACCGCTGGCCGGACTTCGACCGCAACGTCCGCGCGGCGG
>CAYTBM010000052.1:0-14934 GCA_964436025.1 uncultured Anaerolineaceae bacterium | reverse complement strand
CCGGACCGACTCGATGTACTGCTGCGGTGTGCGAAGACCCATGAAGGTAATTCCTTTCGAATGTTGCGGTGAGGAGGGCGTGAGGTGTTTGTTCGCGGCGGTTAGCCCCGCGGAAGGCCGAGACCCCGCGTGGCGATGATGCCGCGCTGCACTTCGCTGGTGCCGCCGGCGATGGTGGTGGGGATGCTTCCGCTGTAGTTGCGGGCGATGCGGCCGCCGTCCACTTCACGGCCATTTGAGCCGACCAGCAGGGCACCAGCCATCCCCAGCATCGAGACGGAGGCCGTTGCTACGCGGCGGCCCAGTTCGCTGGAGAAGAGCTTCACCATGGAGGCTTCGTAGTTGGGGACGGCGCCGCGGTTCTGCTGGTCGGCCACGTGGTACGCCATCTGGCGCGCCACGGTGGTTCCGATGTACAGGTCAGCGAGGGTTGTGCGGGCCTTCCGGAGGCGCCCGGCAGCGCGGAGTTCATCGATGAGGTCCAGAACGGAGAGCTGGACGCCCACGGCTCCCGCGATGCCGCTTCGCTCGAAGTCCAGCGTCGTCATGGCGACGTACCAGCCGCGGTCCTGCTCACCGATGCGGTATGAGGCCGGGATGCGGACGTCATCGAAAAAGGTTTCGCACAGCTCATGACCTCCGGCCATGTCGGTAATGGTGCGCACCGTGAGTCCTGGGACATCTATTGGCGTGACGAAGTACGAGATGCCGCGGTGTTTCGGCGCTTCCGGATCGGTCCGGGCGAGGAGGAACATCCAATTGCACGTCGTGGCGTTGCTCGTCCAGATCTTCTGGCCGTTCAGGACGTAATCGTCGCCCTGTCGCACTGCGCGGAGCTGGACGGCGGCCAGGTCGCTGCCGGCGGCCGGTTCGGAAAATCCCTGCGCATAGATGTGCTCACCGCGGAGAATGGGCGGCAGGAGTTCGGCCTTCTGGCCGTCGGTGCCGTGGAGGATGACCGTAGGCCCGACCATTTCGACGCCGCGGCCGCCGGGGTGAGGCACACGGGCAAGGGCCAGTTCTTCCTTCATGACGAACTGCTGCATGACGGAAAGGCCGGCGCCACCGTACTCCTTCGGCCAATGGGCGGCGAGCAGGCCGCGGCGGGCGACCGTCTTGCGCCACGCCTGGAATGTGGAATCACCGAGACCGTACGAATCGCGTGCCTGCCGGTGGTGGACCCGGTATTCCTCTGGCGCTTCCGTTTGGACGAACTGCTGGACTTCTGCGCGCCATGACGCTTCTTCGGTACTGTCTCGATAATCCATTGATCACCCCTTTTCCGGAACGTGTTGTGCGTAGTCGTAGTCGTGGAGCGGTGTTTTCCCGTAGACGGCGCGGTACCAGGACTCGGAAAGCGATTTCACGAGGTCGATGAAGCTGTGATTCGCGGCTATCGGGTCGCCCGGATAGCAGAAGAACCGAAATGCGGAAAACTCCACCATGGACGAAAGCGAGGCGGAGAGCAGGCCGGGGTCGCATGGAGGTATGCGGCCCTGCGAAAGCAGCCGGGCGAGGCGACCGGAGATGCGGTCTTCGAACTTGCGCCGGTACGCCTCGTAGAACTCGCGGACTTCGGCGTCCACCAAAGACAGGGCGTAGGCCTCTCCCAGGATCGCCCCGTCGCGATACCAGATCGAAAGGTAGGAGACGTTGGCCAGGACGATGCGCGCGAACTCGTCGCGCTCGGGGTAGTGGCGGCCGGCAACGTTGTAGAGGTCATCCATGACGGAACTCGCCGTTGCGATGAGCAGGTGCGTCTTGTTTCGAAAGTAGAAGTAGAAGGTTGCGCGAGAAACACCCGCGCGGGTACGCACGTCGTCGACGGTGATGTCGGAATATCCCTGCTCACGGATCAGGGCAGCCGCAGCCTCGATGATGAGGCCCCGACTGGCGACATCGGTGGGCGTGAGGTCCCGGCGGGCTTGCGGCTGAACGGTGTTGCGGTTCGTCATGGACGGAACTGTATGGCCCTGCAGCGTTCTGATCCCGAGAAGGTCATGAGGAGGGCCGCGGGAATGAATGTACACGCGCACCAGACGCAGTGTCCAGTCAATGAGTGTGAGCGAGCCATTCTGGCGTAGCGCTCCCGGTCTTGCGAAAGCGCTCACCACGTCGCTCCTGCTAGTATCCGCCTTGCGTTACGCCGGTGGCCGCCCGGCCCCGCGCCGTCCTCGACGCCTCAATCGACGCGAGAGCCACCAGGAGGTGCCACGCTTGGCGAACTATCGTCTCGAACTTGCCGTCTCGGGCAGGGATCTCCAGCAACAATCGGCGCTCGCCGCGCATGCGGAAGCGCGAGGCATGACGGGGGTTTGGGTTTCCGAGGTCAACGGAGCCGACGCCGTAACTCAAACGGCCGCGGCCCTGATGGCCACGAAATCAGCGCGATCAGGGACTGCGATTATTCCAATCCAGACGCGTGACCCGCTGCTGATGGCGATGACGGCTCAGTCCCTGTCGGACCTTTCCGGCGGGCGATTCGTGCTCGGCCTTGGGACGAGCACGACGGTTATCGTCGAGGACTGGCACGGCCGGCCGTGGGGCAAGCCGCTGGCCGGCACTCGCGAGTTCGTGACGCTCGTGCGCCAGCTGCTGGCAGGCGAACGCGTGAGCGCGGAAGGCCCGTTCCCGATGAAGCGGTCCAGCCTCGCGAAGAAGAGCCCGGCGCCAATCCCGATCTACCTCGCGGCTCTGAACGACGGGATGCTGAAGCTCGCCGCGGAAGTGGCGGACGGCGTGATCCTGAACTTTGTCAGCACCCGCCAGGTCAAGCATTCGGTCGACCTGATTCAGTCAGTCCGCGCCGCCGCGGGGCTTAGCGCATCATTCGAAGTGTGCGTGTTCTTCCGCGCGACGGTCACGGAAGACCGCCTGGCGTCACTGCCGCGGTACCAGCAGGAAATGCTCACCTACCTCATGTCTCCCGTGTACCAGAAGTTTTTCGGTGCCGACGGCTGGGGCGAGCTGTGCCGCTCGACGGTGAAGCTCTGGACCGGAGGAGAGCGCGAGGCGGCGCTCGCGGGCATCCCGCTCGAGTTCGTGACCGAACGGGCGCTGGTCGGCCCGGCCGTGGAGTTGAAAGCTCAGCTGGCGGACTACGCCGCCGCCGGAATGGATACGGCGTTCATCCTGCCCGTGCCGGCGCCGGGCAGCGAGTACTACGCAGGCTCGACGGCCATTGTGGACGCGCTGACGGGCTGACGCAGCGTTCGGGGGGCGGAAGTTCGCGTATCATCCACGCCGCGCGCGACGGCGCGCGTGAGGGACACGGATGGTAGAACGCGGGACTCGCCGGACGTTGCGAAAGGTGCTCATTGCCAACCGGGGGGAGATCGCGATCCGCATCGCGCGGGCGGCGGCGGCGCTTGGGATCGACTCGGTGGCCGTGTACTCAGCGGCGGACTCGCTCTCGCTGCACACGCGTTTCGCGACCGAGATGGCGCCGTTGCGCGGCAACGACCCGCTGGGCCCCTACCTGGACGCCGACGAGCTCCTCCGTGTGGCGAAGGAGCGAGGCTGCGACTGCGTGCACCCCGGCTATGGCTTCCTCGCCGAGAACGCGGCATTCGCCGAGGCGTGCGCGAGCGACGGGCTTGTGTTCATCGGCCCGGCGCCCGATGCGCTGGCACTCTTCGGCGACAAGGTACGCGCGCGGGCACTCGCGCAATTCGCAGGCGTGCCCGTGGTCCCGGGCAGCGAGTCGGCCCTGGTGGATGCCGCGGCCGCTGGCCGGATCGCTGAGCAACTGGGTTACCCTGTGATGCTGAAAGCCTCGGCAGGCGGTGGAGGGCGGGGCATGCGGCTCGTCCAAAACGCGGCTGAGTTGCCGCAACACTTCGAACGCTGCAAGGCGGAAGCGCTGGCCGCGTTCGGAAACGGCGCGGTGTTCGTGGAGAAGGCGGTCACGAGTCCCCGCCACATCGAGGTGCAGGTCCTCGGGGATGGAAGCGGGAACGTTGTGCACCTGTACGAGCGAGACTGCTCGGTGCAGCGGCGCAATCAGAAAGTTGTGGAGATTGCGCCGGCGCCGAACCTGGACCCGGCGCTCCGGGCCAGGATCCTCGCCGATGCGGTGAAACTTGTCCGCGAGGCCGGCTATACCAATGCGGGTACCGTCGAGTTCCTTGTCGCCGACGACGAGAAGCACTATTTCATTGAGTGCAACCCGCGCATCCAGGTCGAGCACACCGTCACGGAGCAGGTGCTGGGCGTAGACCTGGTGGAGGCGCAGTTCCGCATCGCGACCGGGGAGGGATTGGGCGCCCTGGGCTTCGGCTCCCAAAACGACGTGCCGTCGCCGCGAGGCTTCGCCGTCCAGGCGCGGATCGTGGCGACAGCCCCCGGGACCATGGCGGCGTACCGAGAGCCATCCGGGCCCGGCGTGCGGGTGGATGGCTGCGGCTACGCCGGGTACGCCCCCACGCCGCAATTCGACCCCCTGTTCGCCAAGGTCATCGGCTCATCCAGTTCCGCGGGGAGCTTCGAGTCAGCGGCAGACCGGACGCTGCGGGCGCTGGAAGAGTTCTACCTTGAAGGACTGCCATCGAACCTTGGAGAACTTCGCGCGATCCTGGCGCACCCGGTGTTTCGTTCGGGATGCGCCACCACGACCTGGCTGGAAACCCTGCCGCCCGCGGAACTGGTGACGAAGGAGACCGGGCCGCTCAGCCTCCTCGCGAGTGCCCACGGGGTGGTGCGTGCGGACGGACGCTCGGGCGCTTCCGTGCCGGGTGTGGATGTGCCGGAGGGCATGGTGGCGGTTGTCTCGCCGCTGGCTGGTTCGGTTGTCGAATGGTCCACCAGCGAAGGCGCTGTCGTTGCGGAAGGCGACCCGGTGATTGTGGTGACAGCGATGAAGATGGAAACGACGGTGGCTGCGCCCTGCGCCGGAGTTGTTTCCGCGGCACTCGCGCTGGTCCCCGGCGACGCCGTGGAGAATGGCCAGGTGCTGGCGGCGATCGAGCCCGCAGCGGAAGCGAGTGCGCCGGCTCAATCCCGGCGCCCAGGGGACAGCGGATGGCAGCCAATCCTGGACGAAATCGCAACGCTCCAGTCGATCGCCCATCGCCGACTGGCGCCGGGATCGAAGGACCCCGGAGTCATCCGCCAACGAGACCGGGGAAAGCTGACGTGCCGGGAGCGCATTTCTCTGCTCCTGGATGAAGGTTCGTTCCGCGAGGTCGGGAGCGTTGCCGGGTTCGCCTCCTACGACGATGAGGGGCACATTGCGGACTTCACGCCAGCGAACCATGTCGGGGGCTGGGGAACGGTGGAAGGGCGCACGACGATCGTTTGCGCCGATGACTTCACTTCGCGCGGCGGGCATTCCGACGGCGCGATCGCGGGGAAGAGCACGTACCTGGACCGGCTGAGCATCGAGCTGAAGGTGCCCTCGGTCCGGCTGCTCGACGGGTCATCCGGCGGTGGGAGCGTAGCTTCGATGGTGCCCGCCCAGCGGAAGGACGGCGAGGCGAATGCACGGGAGAGCACCGGCGCAATCAGCGCAGGGCGCCCGCGCGTGACCGGGACCGGCGGTTCGTTCTTGCCCGGCCACCTGGGCAGTTCGATGTTCGCAGAACAACTGAGCACGGTTCCGGTGGTGAACATGCTGCTCGGGAGCGTCGTCGGCATCGGAGCGGCGAAGGCGGTCCTCGGGCACTTTGCGGTCATGGTCCGTGACATCGCGCAGTTGTTCGTGGCCGGGCCGCCGGTGGTGAGTCACGCGATGGGCTACGACGTTACCAAGGAAGAACTGGGTGACTGGCGGATCCATTGCCGCAACGGTTCGGTGGACAACCTCGCTGAGAGCGAAGAGGACGCCGCTGCGATGGTTCGCCGGTTCCTGTCGTACCTGCCGCAGAGTGTGTACGAAGCGCCGCCGGTGCTGCCGCCCAACCCGGCGGACCCACGTGACCGTCGCGAGGAAGCGCTGTTCTCGATTGTCCCGCGGAAGCGTACCGCCACCTTCGACATCCGGCGGGCCATCCGGCTGCTGGCGGACGAAGGCTCGTTCTTCGAAGTCGGGCCGCTCTGGGGTTCGGACCAGGTGACGGGCTTCGTGCGGTTCAACGGGTACCCGCTGGGCGTGATCGCTTCGGACAGCAGGCATGTGAACGGAGGCGCCCTGACGGCCGACGGGTGCAGCAAGCTCACGCGGCACCTTGACCTGTGTGACCTTTTCCACATCCCGGTGCTGAACCTGGTCGACAACCCAGGGTTCGCTGTCGGCGTCGAGCACGAGACAACGAGCACGATCCGGAAGGGGGCCGAATGGATGGTCGCGTTCGCGCAGGTGAGGGTGCCGATCTTCACGGTGCTGATGCGGAGGAGCTTCGGGGTAGCCGGGAACAACTACGCGACGCCGCAGTCCCGGCCGTCCGTGCGCGTGGCCTGGCCGGCGGCGGATGTCGGGGGAATCCCACCGGAAGGCGGGATCGAAGCCGCCTACCGCAGGCAATTGGCCGAGGCTGCAGACCCCGCCGCGTTCCGCGCCGAACTCGAGGCGCGCATCGAAAGCGCGCGGGGTCCCATCGGCCCGCTGTCCCGCTTCCAGATGGAAGAGATCATCGATCCGCGGGACACGCGCAGGCTCATCTGTGAGTGGGTGGAGAACGCGTACCGCGTGGCGACGCAACCCACGAAGCTGGGGCCGCGAGCGTTGCAGTTCAGGCCATAAGGCCCGGCCTCAGGCGAGCGCGGCGGCGCCGGCCTCGGCGACCTGCATGTCCTGCGAGTAATGGCCGCCACTGACACCGATTCCACCGATCACCGAGCCATCGGCGCGCAACGGGTAGCCGCCGCCGAACACGATGAGGCGGGGCACTTTGGTGATGCCGTGGAGCAGTGGCGCGTCATCCTTGATGAAGTTGAACCACTCATGCGTGGGGATGCCGAAGGCAACAGCGGTGTACGCCTTGTCTTTGGCGATGTCGACGCTCAGGAGCGGCGCTCCGTCCATGCGGCTGAACGCCTTGAGGACGCCGCTCTCGTCGACAACTGCGATGACCATCGGTGCGCCGATTTCGACAGCCTTCGCCTCGGCGGCCGCGATAGCGCGCTTGGCGGCGTCGGCGGTGATCGATGGCTTGTTCAGTGTGTTGCTCAACTGATGCTCCTTCCCGGGGGCCGCTGCTCACGGCGTAGCAGGCGGGACGATACAGGCTTCGCCGGGGCAGCGGGCGACCGTACGGCTGAAGCGGACCGAGATTGTGGCCCTCAGGTACCAAGGCGTGGACCCGATGACCCTGCAGGGATAGCTCGTTGTCAGGAACAATCTGGCGGGAGGTTCGAACCAATGACGACGAGACCGACTCTTCGAGTGTGCGCCGGAATTGCGCTGCCGGCTCTGGCGCTTGGAGGCTATGCCATCCTGTTCCGGCCCAGGATGCTGCGCTGGGGCGCCACCAGGGACGAAGTGGCCGCCCCGTACCCCGGGATGACGGTCATTCCCGGCGGCAGGCGCAGTCCCACGATGGCTACGACGATCGCCGCGCCGCCTGCCGTGGTCTGGCGCTGGCTCGTTCAGATGGGCTACGGCCGGGCGGGCTGGTACAGCTGGGATCACCTGGACAACTGGGGCCATTCGAGCGACGACCGCATCCGCCCCGAGTGGCAGGAGATCGCCGTGGGCGACCGGCTGGCCTCGATGCCGGACAACGCCGCGTGGTGGGAAGTGGCCACACTCGAACCCGAACGGTTCCTGGGCCTCCGGGCCACCATGGACCTCAAGGGCCGGCCGTTCGATCCGGAGGGCCCACGTCCGGCGGCGTTCACCGACTCGCTCTGGGGGTTCGCGCTGGAGCCGCTCGAGGGCGACCGAACGCGGCTGGTGGTCAGCGGCTACTGGGCCATGCGCCCGGGCTGGGCCAAGGCACTGACGAGCTGGTTCCTGGTGGAACCGGCGCACTGGATTATGCAGAGCCGCCAGTTCGCCCGGCTCAAACGGCTGGCTGAAAACGATTGGCAGCGGCAGCAGTCCTCGCTCCCGGCCTGACCGCAGACGGCAAAATGCGCCAACATACGCGGCCATGGAAGACAACCGCGCCCGCTTCGCCCACTCCGACCTCGTCCGCTTCACCGCGCAGGTGTTCGAAAAGTTGGGCATGCCGCCCGCCGACGCAGCTCGTGGCGCCGAGGTCCTGGTGGATGCCGACCTGGCGGGCATTGAGTCGCACGGGATCGCACACCTCGCCTGGCACCCAGGCTATGCGCCGGGCTTCAAGCGTGGGCTGATTAAGCCGGAACCGGTGGTGACGGTACTGAGGGACAGTCCCGTTGCGGCGAGTTGGGACGCCGGATCCGGGCTTGGAGTCCTCATAGGAGCGCGGGCGATGGAGGCGGCGATCGAGAAGGCGGTGGCGACTGGCATCGGCATGGTCGCGATCACGAACGGGCAGCACTTCGGGGCCGCGGGCTACTACGCCCGGATGGCTGCTGAACGGGACATGATCGGCATGGCGATGTGCAACGTGACGCCGATTGCAGTGGCCAGCGGCAGCCTCGACCGTGCGTACGGCACGAACCCGATCGCGTTTGCCGCGCCGGTGCAAGACGACCACCCGTTCCTGCTCGACATCGCGACGACAGCGGTGGCCGGCGGCAAGCTCGAAATCGCGACCCGCCAGGGCAAGCCGATCCCGGCCGGCTGGGCGGTGGATGCCGACGGGAATGACAGTGACGACCCCACGATCCTGCGCAAGGGCGGCGCGCTGCAGCCGCTCGGCTCTTACGTCGAGACCAGTTCGCACAAAGGCTACGGACTGGGCTTGATGGTGGACATCCTGACCGGGGTGCTGCCGGGGATGGGCAGCGCGATCTTCGAGGGCATCCGGATGCAGGGCCAGTGGTTCGCTGCCTGGCGGATCGATGCCTTCCGCGATGTCGACGGTTTCAAAGCGGACATGAAACGGATGGTTGACCACCTGCGCGGGCTTCGGCCGCGGGCCGGCGTCGAGGCAGTGCTGGTCCCGGGTGATCCCGAAGCGAAGGCGCGCGAGGAGCGCTTGCGGCTCGGTGTGCCGCTCGACGCGGAGACCGTCGACCAGCTCAACGCGTTGGGTGAAGAACTCGGCGTGGCGGCACCGGCGGCGCTCCTTTAGCCGTAGACGGCCTTCGCGCCGCCGGCTGAGCCGCGCGCGACTTTAAGGTCGGCCTGCGCCTGTGCCGGGATCGCGACCGCGTCGCCGCTGATGGTAATCATCCGGTAGCCGGCCGCGGCGTGCTTTTGCGCGAGGCCGGCGTTGGCGTGGATTCCGGCGGTTACGCCGTGTTCGGCGCACTTCTTCGCGATGAGCAGGCGCGCTTCCTCGAAGGCGCCACCGTTCGCCATGCCCGGGGGCAGGCCGAGGGTGATGCTGAGATCCGCAGGACCGACGTAAACGGCGTCGATCCCGGGAACGGAAAGGATGTCGTCGAGCTGTTCGACCGCCTGCTTCGTCTCGATCATCGGGATGCAGGCGACTTCGCTGTTCGCCCCGGCGAAATAGTCCGTGCCGGCGTAGTAGCTTGCGCGCGTGGGGCCGAAGCTGCGGGCTCCCTGCGGGAAGTAGCGGCAGGCCGCGACGGCCGCCTTCGCCTCTTCCACGCTGTTCACCATTGGGATGATTACGCCCATGGCGCCCGCGTCCAACGCCTTGCCGATGATGCCCGGCTCGTTCCAGGGAACGCGCACGATTGGGATCGTGGCCGTGGAGCCGATGGCCTGCAGCATGGTGAGCGCAACCTGATAGTCGATAACCCCGTGCTGCATGTCGATGCAGACCCAGTCGAAGCCCTGGTGGGCCATGATCTCTGCTGAGAACGAACTCGGAATCGAGAGCCACGAGCCGAACGTGACTTCACCGTTCGCCCACTTCTGTTTGATGGTGTTTGTACGCATCTGAGCCTCCTGTCTCGTTAACGTCTTTGCAGGGCGCGCGGCAGCACGTCCGGGTTCACACATTCGGGTGGGGTTCGGCCGGCGAGTACGGCAGCGAGGTTTCGCACCGCGAGATCGAGCATCGCCGCGCGTGTCTCAGCGGTCGCCGAACCGATGTGGGGAAGCAGCAGCACGTTCGGCATGGCGAGGAGCGGATCGTCCACGGCCGGCGGCTCGGTTTCGAGGACATCCAGCACGGCCCCCGCCAGTCTGCCTGCCGCGAGGGCAGCGATGAGCGCCTGCTGGTCGACCACAGGACCGCGAGAAGTGTTCAAAAGCCAGGCGGTCGGCTTCATGAGGGCGAACTCGCTGGTGCTGATGCGGTGATGGGTCTCGATGGTCAGGTTGACGTGCAGCGAGACGATGTCGGATGCGCTCAGCAATTCTTCGAGCGGGAGGTAGGCGCAGTCTTCGAAGCCCGGCCCCGGTGCGGCGAGGATGTCGTGGTAGACGATGCGTACGCCGAAGTGCCTGGCCCTCGACGCCACCGCCCGGCCAATCCGGCCGAAGCCCACAAGGCCGAGTGTCTTGCCGGCGAGGTCCCACCCGAGCGGCGGGGGGACTTCGCCAGCGGACCAGGCGCCGGCGGTGGCGAAGCGGTTGTTCGCGACCAGGCCGCGGGAAGCCATCAAGATCATTCCCACGGTGAGGTCGGCAACGGCGTCGGTGAGGACGCCGGGGGTGTTGCAGACAGCGATCCCGCGGCGGTCCATTTCGGCGAGATCGACATTGTTGAAGCCGACGCCGAAGTTCGAGACGACGCGCAACCTCGGTGCGGCGTTGAGCAGGTCGGTGGTGATTGGAAAGGGAGCCGGGCAAAGGAGCCCTTCGGCGGCTGCAATGTTCGCTGCAACGTCCAGTGTGCTGACATAACAAGGGGCGCAGGCTGGAGAAAGCAACTCACGTACGGCGGGCGGCACCGGGGTGGCGACAACAGCGACTGGCAGCTTCTCCACGGCAGCGACGCTACAGGCTCCGGGCGGCCGCCTCAAGTCCTCTGGGCCTCAAGCCAGGCTTTGCAGCGCCCCCTCGAGGGGACCCATGTCCAGGCTCATCGCCAGGTAGTCAGCGGCACCGGCATCGCGGTAGCTGCGCTCCTGGAATTGACTCGGAAGCGCGGCGAGCACCACGACCGCCACGCCAGATTGGGCCAGTCCGGCGCACTCGTCAGGGGAGCACTCCGTCGTGGTGGTGACCACGATTTCGGCCGGGCCGGTTTCCCAGAGACCCTTGAGGACGGTGACAGCACGGCCAAGGACAGCCTCGAGGCGCGCGCGCAACTGCTCGGCCAGGCCTGCATCGCTGGTCAAAATGCGCACGGGTCGCGGGGCAGTCATCCGGGGATCGTGCCGAATCAGGGCGAACGGGTGGCGTCCATTTGGACACCATTGAGTGTCCGAACGGACATTTCGCCTGGCGCAGTGACTTTTGTCACAGATTGCGAAAAGAAAATGACTCAGCCGAGGCCGAAGAGCCGCACGGCGTTGCCTCCGACGATCTTCTTCGCGTCCTCTTCCGAGCAGCGGTCGAACACGTCTTGGACGGCGCTGCGGGTGTAGCCGAGGGTGCTCTCGTTGTGGGGGTAGTCAGAGGACCACATGCAACGGTCGGGGCCGATGCGGTGCATCATCTCAAGGCCCGCGGGGTCAACCATGAACGTTGCATAGCAGTTGTTTCGCCAGTAGTAGCTCGGCGGCTGCGAGAGGCGCGGCCGGACCTGGCTGGGGAACGACTCGTGGATCATGTCGGCTTCCTGGAGCGCGCCGGGCACCCAGTGCAGTCCGCTCTCAACGAAGACAACCTGCACGCCAGGGTTCCGTTCGAACACACCTCCGAACGTCAAGGTGGACCAGACGTTTCGCATGCCGCCCATCTGGCCCATGACGAAGATGCCCGCAGCCCCGCGAGAGACGTTTGCTGGGCTCACCGGCCGTTCGCCGATGTGGAAGTTGAGCGGCAGCCCGGCTTCCTCGACGGCGTCCCAGAACGGGTCCATGCGCTTGTCGTGGTAAGCGATGGGCATGCCGTCGCTGAATTTGCCGGGCTGGATAGGGACCATCACGGTTTTGAAGCCCAGGGCCTTGATTTCGGCCAGCGCGTCCTTCGTTTGGGCCGGGTCCCACCAGTTGAGGATGGCAACGCCGTGGAGGCGTCCCTCACCCTGGGCGCAGAATTCCGCGAGGGCCTGGTTGTAAGCGCGAGCCACCCACTCCTTCTCCTCCAGGTTCTCGAGGAAGAGGAGTGTGAAGAACTTCTGGGGGAAGATGATTTCCTGTTGCACGCCTTCAGCGGTGATGTCGCGGAGCCGCGCGTCCATCTGGTTGAAGCCCGGGACGCACTCGAACGCGCAGGAGGCTTCGGCGCTGCCGGGAGGTGTGAGGCGCTTTCCGCCGAGTTCGACTTCCCATCCGCCGTTCTCGAAGAACACCCGCGGGGCGCGGTCCTTGAGGTGCGCCGGGAAGCGGTCGACCCAGATGTCGCCTTCGAGCCAATGGCTGTCGGCCGAGATGACGACGGTCCCGGCCGGGAGTTCTCGGCCTTCAGACTCGACAACGCGGTAGCGGGCATCGCCGATGCCCTGCATTTTCGGGATTTCGAGGACGGGCGACTGTGTCATGGGGGTCTCCGCGAGAGGTGGCTATCCCGGTTCTACAGCCGCGGCCGTGGGCCAGTCAATGACAGGCATGAATGTGGCGCGAGGGAGCTGGAGTACACAGCGGAGAACCGATGGGGGGTAGTGTGAGAGCGGCGTCGCGCGCTTGCTGCGTGCACGCCTCAGATGTGCCTCGGATGATGTGCTTCGGATGTGCCGAATCGGGCGTTGACGGTGGAATCGGGCCCCACGTAGATTCCGGGCGTCCCCATCTGGACCGAGGCCCCGATTGAAAGCTGCCGTACTCCGCGAAGGTTCGCGGTTCGTGGTCGAAGACCTTCCTGACCCCGTGCCCACCGGCCGCCAGGTGGTGATGCGCGTGACCTACTGCGGGATCTGCGGTTCGGACCTCCACCTGCTGCGCGCCGGCGCGCTGGGTGTGGGCTCGGTGCTCGGGCACGAGATTATGGGCGAAATCACCGCGCTGGGGCCGGACGCGCGCGGCTTCGAAGTCGGCGACCGTGTGACGACGCTCTCAGCCGTCCCGTGCGATTCGTGTGGGCCGTGCCGCGAAGGCCGCTACCGCTCGTGTGAAAAGGGCTGGCAGGTCTTCGGCTATACCGGCCTGGCCGGCGGTTACGCGGAGTACCTGTTGACGCATACGACCGCGCTGGAAAAGGTGCCCGATGGTCTCCCGGACCTCGGAGCGGCGCTGAATGAGCCGACGATGGTTGGCCTGTACGCCGCTCGCACCAGCCGCGTGCGCACCGGAGACAACGTGGCGATCATCGGTGCGGGCCCGATCGGGTTGCTGGTGCTGCAGTCGGTCCTGCTATCGAATCCCGCGAATTGCTGGGTCTTCGAGACATCGGCCGGGCGTCGGCAAAAGGCGCTCGAGTGCGGTGCGACCGCGGTATTTGACCCGCGAGAGTTCGACGTGGCCGCCTTCTTCCAGGTGAATTGCCCGATGGGCGGGCCCGATGTGGTCTTCGAGTGTGCGGGAGCCAAGGGGACGCTGCAGAAGGCGATCGAGTGGGTCCGCCCTGGGGGCCAGGTCATCCTCCCTGGCGTGAACATGGAGCTCGACGAAGTGTCGCCGCTCGCGATGGTCGGCAAGGAGTGCGAGATCAAGGCGTCCCTGGGCGGGATGGACCTTTTCCGCACGGCGTTGGACCTCATCGCCGCCGGGAAGATCCAGCCGGAAAAGATGGTCACGCGGATCGTCGGCCTCGACGAGGTGGATGAGGTCTGCCAGACGCTTGGCACCGCGGGCAACAACGACGTGAAGGTGCTGGTCGCGCCCGGGAAGGGACTGCGATGAAAGCACCTGTGCTCCACGGCCGGCGGAACATGACGTTCGAAGACGTTCCTGACCCCGTTGCCGCCGATTCAGAAGTTGTGGTCGAAGTCGGGTATTGCGGGATTTGCGGGTCTGACCTGCACCTGTACGACAGCGAGCTGGCGGGCGGCGGCATCGTCATGGGCCACGAGTTCGGCGGAACGATCGTCGAGCTCGGAAATGGCGTAACCGGCTGGGAGGTCGGCGACCGCGTGGTGGGCGCGCCAATGAAGCCATGCCTGAACTGCGCGTTCTGCGTACGGGGCGAATTCGACCTCTGTTATCAGCATTACCGGCTGGACGCGGCGCGGGCGGGCATCGCGCCCGCAGGCGGCGCTTCGCTGGGCGCTGGCGGTTACGCGCCGTTCGCGAAGATCGGCGCCGCGCGGCTGATGCGCATCCCGGACGCGCTCGACGAGCAACAGGCGGCTTCCATTGAGCCTGCAGCAGTCGGTGTGCACGCAGTTCGACTGTCCGGCCAGAAGATTGGCGACCGCGTGGCGATCCTGGGCGCGGGTCCGATCGGGCTTTTCACGCTGCAGTGCGCGCTGGCTGCGGGCGCGCGAAAGGTCGTCGTCGCAGAGCCATCCGTGGGGAGAGCCGCACTCGCGAAATCGCTGGGCGCAGATGTGGTGTTCGACCCGCGGGAAGCGGGCGACCTGGCCGGCGCGTTTGCCTCGCACCTCGGCGGTCCGCCCGATGTGGCCTTCGACGCGGCAGGCGTCCCGGCCACGCTGCAACAGGCCGTCGACGTAGTGAAGCCGGGCGGCAGCGTGATGATGGTGGGCGTGTCGTTCGACGCCGCGCCGGTTCGGCCGTCCGTCTGGGTGACCAAGCGGGTAACGGTGCGGGCGGCCTTCGCCTACAGCCGCGCGGATTACGAGACGACGATTGCGATGCTCGAGCGAGGTTCACTCACAGCGGGCCCGGTCATCACGGCGATCGTGCCGGGCGCGGAGACGCCGGCAGCGTTCGAGCGACTGCTCGGGCCGAACTCCGAGGTGAAGGTGCTGGTGGATCCGCGGCGCTAGGCGTGCGCGCCGGCCTGGTAGTGAATGTCGCGGACGGCGTGGCTGAGATGGA
>CAYTBM010000051.1:0-15016 GCA_964436025.1 uncultured Anaerolineaceae bacterium | reverse complement strand
CAACGATCGTTGCGTCGAACACAGCGTCCCAGGCGTTCATCAACCAGATCGATGCCGCGATCACGACGCTGAACACCCGCCGCGCGGACCTCGGCGCGGCGCAGAACCGGCTCGAGCACACGGTGAACAGCCTGGGCGTGAGCGTCGAGAACCTGACTGCTTCGGAGAGCCGCATCCGCGACGCGGACGTTGCCGAACTGAGCAGCCAGATGGCGAGCAACCAGATCCTGCAGCAGGCCGGCACCGCCGTGCTCGCCCAGGCGAACCAGGCCTCGCAGAGCGTCCTCAGCCTCCTCCGCGGTTAGTAGGCACCCAAAGACGAAGAGAGCGGGGAGCCCGGCAGCGATGCCGGGCTCTTTCGTTGCCGGGGATTGACGCGCGCGTGTAGGCTCGCTCGTCATGCCGCGCGCCCCGGAATTGAAAGCGTTCTATGACGGCTTTGCCGACCAGCACTGGAAAATCGTGGAGACGCTGCGCCCGCTTTCTGCCGAACAGATGCAGCTTCGGGCGGCGCCTTCGGAGTGGGCGATCTGGCAGCTCGCGAGCAACATCGTGGGCGGGCGGATGTACTGGATCTGCTTCATGCTCGGCGAGGACGATCAGGGCGTTGGTCCCGAGTGGACCGGCTGGGAAGACGAACCTGACCATCCGCGGACTGCACCGGAGCTGGTCGAGGCGCTCGAGAAGACGTGGGGCGTTGTGGAGGCGTGCCTGCACCGTTGGACGCTCGCCGACCTCAACGTCGAGGTGACGAAGAACAATTTCTGGGGCCAGCCGGTCACGATCAGTCCGGCCTGGGTGATCCAGCGCATCATGGCCCACGAACTCCACCACGGCAGCGAGATTTCGCTGATCCTGCGCGTCCATGGGTTGCCGACGCTGCTGAACATGTAGGGAATGAGTGCCTCGTCAGACAGTTTCGTTGGAGCATAGCGCCGAAAGAGCACGAGACCCGCAACCACGCGCCAAACGGCCACTCAAGATTCGCCTTCGCTCACCCGAAGATCAGGTGAGTCCCCGAAAGGAAGCCGCCATGGCCGACCTTAGACTGGCTGCAATCGACCCTGTCCGGCTTTCGGCGGGGACGGTGTGGGCTGACGGCCGGCAGGGCAGCGGGACGTATTCCCGGACGCCCCGCAGGCGGTCGGCGAAGGAACGGCTCGTGCAGGCGCTCGCGCCCGGCAGGCCGGCGGAGACGTGTGAAGTGGACTACGTCGTGGATGCCAACGGGATGATGGTCGCCGTCCTTGTCCGCGACGTTTCGAACGGGGAGGTCATCGCCCGAATCGAAGCCCAGGACCTGTGCCAGCTCGGTGCTGATGAAGCAACCGGCGGGCTGCTCCTGGAACGAAAGGGATAAGCGATGTCTGACCCCGTCCGGCTCGGCGGCTTCTACGCGAACTTCGACACCGAAGCGGTTATCACCCAACTGACGAACCTGCGCATGAACCAGGTAACGCTGCTTCAAGCGAAGGCGGCGCGCGAGGGCCAGAAGAAGTCGGCGCTGGCGGCGATTCAAACCGCGGTCGGCAGCTTGCTTTCGAAGCTGAACACCCTTTCCAGCACCACATCGGTCTCCGGTAGGTCCGCGGTGAGCGGCAACACGGCAGTTTCGGCGGCGACGACACCATCGTCGCTGCTCGGCCAGTTCACCATCGACGTCACGAAGCTGGCCAGCGCGTCGAAACTGGCCGGCACCTCGTTCGCCGCCGCCATTGACGCGGCGAAGCCGATGAACGAGTCCAACTTCGGTACGGTGCCCAGCAACGGTACCTACACCATCGCGACGGCGACCGGCGGGAGCAAGACGTTCGGCATCGGCGGGGCAGCGGCGCAATCCAGCGCACTGCTGAACGCGAACAACCTGCAACTCGCCATCACGAGCGGGACGTTCACCATCGCCACGGCGACCGGGGGCTCCTCCACGCTGACTATCGATGCGACGGCGCAATCGCTCGACGACGTGATCGCCGTGATCAATGCCAGCGGAATCGGCGTGACTGCGAGCATAACGAACGACCAGTACGGCCACGCCAACCAGATCACGCTGGCATCGACTCAGGGGAACATCACGCTCGGCAACTCGGCCGACACGTCGAACTTCCTTTCGGCCACGAGCCTGCTCTCCTCGAATGGCACGACCACGCGCACGAGCAGCGCCGCGATGACGAAAATGATGAGCCTGAACGACGTCATCGCGGACATCAACGGAAGCACCATCGGCGTGACGGCGAGCCTGACCAACGATGCGCAGGGACGCGCGAACATCCTCACGGTCACCTCCAGCCAGGGAAACATCACCTTCGGCAACGGCGCCGACACCTCGAACTTCCTCTCGGCGAGCGGCCTCCTGACGTCCGCCACCGGCGCAACTCGCTCCAGCGCCACGCCGCTCTCCCGCGCCGGCCAGACCAGCAAGCTCCAGGACACACCCTTCCTCACCGGCACCGTAGCCGCGGGAGACCACAATCTCGTGATCAACGGCATCAACGTGGCCTACAACTCGGCCACCGACTCGCTCGCGGACGTGGTGAACCGCATCAACGGCAGCAACGCCGGGGTGGTGGCGCGGTACGACTCCGTCACCGATTCGATCAAGATGCAGAACTCGAAGACCGGGGCGCTGACGCTGACCGTCGCGGACGACGGCGCAGGCGGGGACCTGGCCGCGAAGTTGGGACTTCTCGGCGCGACGTTCACCGAAGGCGAGGCTGCCTCCTATTCGATCGACGGCGGACCTGCCCAGGCCTCCGCATCGAACACGGTGACGTTCAACGGCGTCAGCCTGACCTTCAACGCCCTGACCAACGGGGCCACTACCATTGCGGTCAGCCAGGACGCTACAGGCGCGCTCGGAGCGGTGAAAGGCTTCGTCACCGAGTTCAACAACGTGCTGGCCATCATCGACAAAGCCACGAAGGCGGATGGTTCGAAGACCAACAACACCTCGGGACCGCTGAGCGGAGACGCGAGTCTGCGCCAGCTCCGCTCGGACCTGCGTTCCATCGTTGGCGGCATCGGATTGAACATCAACGGCACGTACGCAACGCTCTCGCAGATTGGACTCTCCTTCGGCGCCATCGGTTCGGCCGTCGGCAGCACGAATACCTTGCAGCTGGACGAGGCGAAGTTCCAATCAGCGTTGGCGAAGGACCCGGCAGGGACTCAAGCGCTCCTGAGCTCGCTCACGCTCGCGGCGGGCATCGACCCGGGGGGCACAAGTTCGATCACCAGCCTGACGGGCACGTTCACCGGCTCGCAGGCAGGCAAGTATTCCATCGCCGACGACGGCCTGGGAACGCTCATCTCGACATTCACACCGTCGAACGGCGGTCCAGCGGTGACCACGACGGCAACCGTTGCCGCGAACGGCTCGACCACGCTGTTGATCCCCGGGATGACGGTGAACGTGGGGGCTCTGCTCCAGGCGGGCACCTCAACCATCACCGTGGCGCCCTCGTCTCAGAGCGTGGTGCAGCGGCTGAAGCAGTTCGCGGAAGTGCAATCGGGAGCGGGCGGCGTGCTCCAGAAGCGCCAGGACGCGATCAACAAGGTCACCACCGACATCGCCGACCGCATCGACAAAGTGACGGAGCGCATCAGCAACGAGATGGAGGTACTACGCAAGAAGTTCGCCGCCATGGAACAGGCCCAGGCCCGCGCGCAGAGCATCATCAGCACTCTGCAACAGCAGGCTGCCAGGGCGAGCAGCAGCACCAACAACTAGCGCGCGGGGCGAACTCCCCGATATCCACGCAAGAGCGAACTGCCGAAGCTGTTGAAGACGACCGAAGCAGCGAATGAAGGAGACAGAGCCCAGCATGAGCAGCAACCCGTACGCGACCTACCGCAATGTCGAAGCGACGACCGCCGACCCAATCACGCTGACCACGATGCTCTATGACGGGTGCGTGAAGGCGCTCAAGAAGGCCGTCCTCCATTACGAAAACGGCAATCGCAACGGCTATAACGATGAGACGAACCGGGCCTACCTCATCATCGGCGAACTGCTCAGCACCCTCGACATGAACCAGGGCGAAATCGCCGCGAACCTCTCCAGCGTGTACGGCTATTGCATGCGGCTCATCGTCGAGTCGTCCCTCGGCGAGACCGAAAAGCTGCGCGAGGTGGAGCGCCACATCACCACGATTGGCAACGCCTGGAAAACCGCCACTGCTGACCTGAAGGCCGCGCGAGCGCCTCTGCGGGCCGGGGCGGAAGCGGCCGCGTGAGTGCCTTTCGCGTGGCGTCCGAGGCCGCGCTGGACCTTGCCCGCGCGAGGCACGACGCCATCCTGAGCGATGACTTTGACCGCTACGCCGAGCTGAGCGGCGCCCTCGAGTTAGCCTGTGCGGCCCTCGATGCAGACAGCGGAGAAGGCGAAGACCGCGCCGTGCTGGATGAGATCGCCGCCCTGGAAACCGCTTCGCTGCGGGTACTGCAAGCCCAGGCTGGAGAGATATCCGGCCGGCTTGGTGAACTGGCCTCACAGGCGCGGACGCACCGGGCCTACGCGCGCTCGGAGCGCTTCTCTGTAAACGGCCTGTAACTCGCGCACGGCGCGCCTGTAAGACTTCTCTTCGTTCCTTGATTTGTCACCGTTTCGCACTCCTCCAGGGGGTGCCGCTGGGCCGTACCGCCGTCAAGATTGCCCCCGGATTTGTCGACACTCAGGGGGAACCCGGACCACCAGGAACGCCATGAAGACGCAAGAATCCCGGCCCCGGCACAGTCCGCTCCGATCCAACCTGATGGCCGGGGCCTTCGTCCTGGCTGCGGGTGCGATTGCCTGGTTCGGGCTCTCCAGCGGCGGCGCGCCGGTCCAGCAACCGCCATCGTTGGTGACGGTGGCGAAAGCCGACGCGCCGGAAAGCGCGCGCCTTCGCACGCTCTCCTCGTCCGGCCTCCCCACGCGCATCGTGGTGCCTTCGGCTTCAGTCGACGCACCGATCGCGGAGGTGGGCGTGACCGTGACGGACGGGAAGGCTTCCTGGGAAACCGCGTGGAAAGCAGCCGGCCACCACATCGACTCCGCGCTGCCCGGGCAGCCGGGAAACATGGTCATCACCGGTCATGTTTCAGTGGCTGACCGTTCGAACCTCGCGGTCTTCAAGCAGCTGGACCGAGTGACGGAAGGCGACACCGTGGAGGTGTACTCCGGCGACCAGGTCTACCGCTATTCGGTCAGCAAGGTGGTCGTGGTGCCGCCATCGGCAGTGAAACTGCTGCGATCGAGCACGGAGAGCACCGTCACCCTCGTCACCTGCACGCACGACTTGAAGAACCGTCTTGTGGTCATCGGGACGTTGCAGGGGTGAATCCGTTGAAAGGGCACCTCGAGAACGCCTACTATGAAGGAGCTGGATTGGGAGGATGGATGACATGGCAGTGAGGAAGACTTCCGGCACGAGCGCCACCGGCGGCGTGGTCTACGACCTGGCCCGCGCGAGAACCCCTGCCCCGGCTACCGAGCCGCCGGCGCGAGGGGACAGCTCCGGGATCACCCCGGCTGCCCGCGAGCTGTCCAGCGCGCTCCACGTGGTGGAGGCGTCGGATGACGTGCGCGCGGAGAAGGTGAAGGCGCTGCGCGAGCAAATCGCGAACGGCACCTACAACCCCGACCCGAAGGAAATCGCCCGGAAGCTGGTGGAGCGCGGGTTCTGAGCGTCGCATGGTGCGATTGGCTCAGTTCCGCCGCGTCGCGGCGTGATACTCGCGACAATCATCTAATGCCCTCATTCACAAGGGGTGCACCTTCCGCCCCGGCCGATCAGGGGAATGCCCCAATAGCAGGCGCACCGCCCGCTGCCTACCTTGGAATCAGGAAGTGGAAGTTTGGGTTGGGGTTTCTTCGGGCGCCTCACTCCCGCAGCACGTCTCGGAGTTCGCCATGCCTACCGTGCTCGCCATCGATCCGGACACGCCCCGTTCGCTCAGCGGGCGGTCGTTGCTCGGTGAACATCTGACCATCGACCGGACGGGCGACCCAGCCTGGGCGCTCGCGCGGGCGGCCGAAGATTCGTATGACCTCCTTGTCCTCGCGGGATTCTCGGTCGACCAACAGCAGGCACTTGTGGGCGCGTTTCACGCACACCGGCGCTGGCGCCTCGTCCCTGTCCTCTACGTAAACGACCCGGAATCGACGGGCCTCGCGATCCCAGGGTCGTTTCGGCCGGAGATCGACGGCCTCGTCCGCGGGAGTCTGGAAACGGCGCAGGTCCAGCGGAAAATGACCGAACTCGCGCGAGAAGGGATCGGGAATGCGGAGATGGTCGTTGCCGGCCCATACGAACTCGACCCGGTACGAGGAAAGCTGCGGCTGGCAGAACTAGAGGTCACACTCACCGACCGGGAGGCTGAGATCCTCACGATTCTCCTGAGTCACCCGAACCGGACGGTCTCAGCGGCTGACATCATCGAGCGCGGTTGGGGCACCGAAGCGGACGCCCGTTATCTGCAGATCCTTCGCCGTCACGTTTCGAACATCCGCCGCAAGCTGGAGCGGACCTCGGCCGCGCGCAGCGTGCGCACCGTGCGCGGTTCTGGATACCGCTTCGATGTGAAGCAGGCCGGCTGAGCGTTTAGCGTCCCCGGAACGTCGCGTCGGCGGTGTCGATCCAACAGTCCGCGAAGCGATGCTGGTAGCCATCGGTTGTGTCGAGCGGGAGGCCCTTCACATACGGCCAACTGAGTGCCACAACGCGCTCGCTGAAGAGGTTCACGCCGGCGTTGAGGGCCAGGAGCCGCCGCTGGATGTTGTATCCGATCTCCCGGCGCCTGGCCTTATCCAGCTCCACCCGCTGTGCGTCGATCATCGACGTTATTTCGCTGTCGCGAAGCGGGAAGCTGTTCTTGGTCCCGTTGGCGTGGAAGTAGGGGTACACCCAGTCGTCGAGGTCGATCCAGCCGTTGTCAGGACCGGCCGCCCACGGAGCAGTGCCGGAGAGCAGCAGCGTCGAGAGTTCGGCGAGACCTATGGGCACCACCCGTACCTGTTCCAGGCCCAGGTTGGCCGCCAATTGTTCCTTGATGGTCTGGCCGAATTGGATTGCCGCTTCGGTTTCGTCCAAGACGAACAGGGGCAGGTCATCTTTCACGGGCTTTTCGGCCTTAAAGGCTGCGAGCAACGCCGCCGCCTCTTTCAGGTCTTCCTGGCGGCCGCCCGCGCCCGGACGGTAGCCGGCTTGCGTGGTCAGCTCACTTTCCGGCAGTGCCCAGTCGGTCATCGGCCAGCTGATCCATGGGTTTACTCCGCCGGAACCGCCGAAGAACTTGTCGATCATTGCGCGCCGGTCGAGGGCGATCGTGACTGCCGTGCGGAAGCGCAGGTCGTTGTAGGGATCGTTGACCAGGGAGAAGCGCATGCCAAAGAACTGGGAGTGCCCGGTGGTGGCTTCGGCCAGTTGAGGGAACGGCTGGTGCAAACGGTCCGCCAATTGCCGGCTCACGATGGCGGCATCGAGTTCCTTCGTGCGGAACTTGGCTTCAATCGCCGCGCTGCTCTCCAACTGGAGCAGGGAAATGCCGTCGAGGTTGGGCCGCCGGTCGCCTCCGTGCCAGTTCGGGTTCCGGCGCACGCTGGCCAGGCGGTTGTCACTCCATTCGACCCACTGAAACGGACCGCTGCCGATTTGCGTCGCGGCGGTGATGTCGTTCTTGTCGCCGGCTGCTTCCGGAGCGACGACGAAGCTCTGCGGGTCGGCGAAGAGGTTGAGCATGCCGGCCATGGGTGTCTTGAGTTTGAAGGTGATGGTTTGGGGGTCTCCAGCTTCGATCGTGTCCACGACCGACCACTGTGCCGAGCGCGCGAAAGCCGCGCCGCCGGAAATCTGCCGTTCGACCGAGTACTTCACGTCTTGCGAGGTGAGCGGCCGCCCGTTGAGCGGCTGGATGTCG
Organism: uncultured Anaerolineaceae bacterium; assembly: GCA_964436025.1. Taxonomy (GTDB): domain Bacteria; phylum Chloroflexota; class Dehalococcoidia; order Tepidiformales; family Tepidiformaceae; genus Amarobacter. The sequence continues at coordinate 7,120 of CAYTBM010000051.1, read as the reverse complement.
TGCCAACGCGCGTTTGGGTTCAGCCGGAAGATGATCGTCTGCGCGTCAGGCATCTCGGGCATCGCAGTGGCGAGGTCCGGAGAGATGACTCCCCTGGCCTGGTCCTGGTACGTGAGGAGGCGGCTGTAGACCATGGACTGGAAGCCGTAGAGCGGGCCGGCCTGGGTCTTGTGCGGGTCGAAGGTATTGTCGCGCGCGACGAAGGCGGTGTAGCGGAGGGTCTCGCCGCGTTTACCATCCTGTTGTGCGCGTGCAGTCGGCGAGCCCGAAGGGGCGGAAGTGGGGCCGGTGGAGTCGCCGTTCGCCGGAGTGGGAGTTTTGGGGGAGCCGTTGCTGCAGCGAAGCGCCGCCAGCCCGGCCGCGCCAGCCGAGGCGCCCATGGCGCCCAGCATCCAGCGGCGGGAAACGCGCCTCTCCCCGAGCGGTTCCCTCATCATCCGGGGGTCATACTATCTCTGTGGGGCGCTACGTTCCCCACTGCATTTACCGGGAGGTAACGATGGCTCGCACACCTCTATCCGAAGCGAAAGTCAGCGAGGCGCTTGCGGCGCTCAAGGGATGGAAGGCGGTGGACGGGCCCGCCATCCGCAAGCAGTTCCAGTTTAAGGACCACATCACTGCGCTGGGTTTCGTGGTCAAAGTAGCGACGATAGCAGAGACGATGGACCACCATCCGAGCGTGGACTGGACCTACAACCGGGTCACCATGACGTTAAGCACGCACGACGCGGGCGGCCTGACGCTACGGGACTTCGAGTTGGCGGCGCGGATTGACGCCGTGAAGTGACCCGGGCGAGCCCTTAGACGGCGAAGTTGCTTTCTTCTTTGAGCTTGCGGGCGCGGTTGACGATGACTTTCTCTTCCGCGGTGAGCGCTTCGAAGTCTTTCAGGACTTCGGTTTTCAAGGGGAAGATGTGGACGGCGTCCCAGCCGCAGACGTCTTCGCAGAGGCGGCAGCCCGTGCACTTCTTTTCATCCACGGTGCTCTTGCCGAAGAAGTCATCGATGCGGTCGGAGTGCTCCAGGCTGAGGGCGTCGAACGGGCAGATGTTGATGCAGAGTTCGCAGCCCGAGCCGATGCACTTCTCTTCGATGACGACAGCCTTGGGCCATTCGTTCTTCTTCACGGAACGGCAAACGTCACCGAAGGTGTTCAGGATTGCTTCCGGCGGGCAGACGATGCCGCAGGCCCCGCAATCGATGCACAGGGTGGGATCGATGACATGGAGTTGGTTCCGCTCGCCCGTGATGGCGTTGGTGGGACAGCGCTTCGTGCAGGCCGTGCAGCCGATGCAGGTCTCGACGATCGAATAAGGCAAGGTGAAAACCCTCACAAGGGTCGTAGTGATCCCAGTCTAGTCAATGTCGGTGATCGGTACCACCGGACGGCCGGCAAGGTAACGTGCCGGGTGTCCGTCGAAAGGGAAGCCGCCGCGCCGGAGCAGGCTCAGTGCGTGGAGGATCCCGCGGTGCGCGGCGCGTTTCGCCTCTTCGCTGTACGCCATGACGGCCGAACGCTCCGCGAAGACATCCTGGTCTCGAACGTAGTGATGTGCGCCAGGAAGGACGACCACGTCGAGGTCCAGGTCGACGAAGTCGATGTATTCGCCATCACGTGTCGCCGGGAGCGCCGCATCGCATTTTGCATCCCGGAACGTCCCGTCGAGTCCGAACGCGAATATGACCGTCAGCGGCAAGGCCGTCGAGCAGTAGTGCAGAAGGTGGGCCGGCTCGCCGGTTTCACTCGAGCCGTCGGCGAGCACCTTGTGGTCTGTTTCCGGCCGGTGGTGGACTCCCACCCATTCAGCATGCCCCGTTTCGAAGAGGGCACCCGGCCAGGCGTATTTGATGGAACCGTCGAACTTGCGCTTCCGGACGATCACCGTGCGCTCGCCGGTCACGGTTTCTTCGGGTGGCGCTTGAGGGTGGCGACCTCGGATTCGTCCAGGCGGAGGTTGAGGGCTTCCTTGAGGGCGCGGATTTCCGGGAAGCCGCCTTCGGTTTTGGTGGAGGCGAGCAGTTCGCCATTGACGCGTACCTCGAAGATGCCGCCATGCCCGGGGACGAGCGTCAGTCCCGACACGAACTCGCCGTAGGTGTGGAGCAACTCCTGGGCCACCCACGTAGCACGCGGAAGGAAGTTGCACTTCGCGCAGTACTCGATCTCGATCGTGAGTCGCGTGGCAGATTCTTCGGCCATCATCCTCAGCCTTTCGCGTTCAACTTCGTTTCGCGCCCCAGTGGTCCCAGTACGTGACGTCTTCCACGGGCTTGCGGAATCCGGAGCCAAACTTTCCCTTCGGCCAGCCCACCGGGATGAGAGCGGGGGTTTCGACGGACTGGGGGATACCGAGTAGCTGGCGGATGTCGTCCTGGTGCCCGCGGTGGACGGTTGTCAGCGCAGTGCCCAGGCCGAGCGCCCGCGCGGCCAGCATCAGGTTCTGGACGGCCGGGTAGATGCTGGACCCGGAGACGATATCTCCGCCGCCGGTGAGGCTGCAGGCGAAGATGAGTACGGGGACTTCGTGCATGTGCTCAGCGAGGTAGGTGGCGCTTTTCATCACCCGCTCGTTGCTGAGGCGTTCGTCTTCCGGCAACCCGGCGCCGGCGCCGTAACCGGAGGCGGTCGCCTTCGACCAGAGCTCGTTGTACCACTCCTGGATCTGCTTCTTGTTGGCCGGATCAGTCACCACCAGCCAGCGCCAGCCCTGGCGGTTGCCGCCACTGGGGGCTCGCGTTGCCGCCCAGATGATCTTCTTGATGTGTTCCTCGGGGACCGGGTCCGGCTTCAACCGTCGCATCGCCCGCTGCGTCCCGATCACCTCGAAAAAGTCGGACTCGACGACCTGTGGTTCGGGCATGACGCCCTCCTGAGGGTATTGGCCGATCGTACTCGAAGCGGCGCTGGTTCGGGCTGCTCAGCCAAGCCCTTGTTTCTCATGAACCGCTGGAGCCCGGCGCGCCAGTCCCGCATTGGTGGAGCGGCGATGGGCCTGGGGACGCTGTCCATGGCCGGCTTGACCGGAGGCCTGACAGCGACGAAGCCGCGCCAACGTGTCCGGCCTCCCCAGTTCAACGGGAGCAATGGCGGCCGGGCGAATGCCTGCAAGGCGACCAGCCTGGCCAGTGATAGATCCTGGGCGCATCGGCGTTCGCGTACCACCGCCGGGTACCATTTACCGCCCGTTACCGCCCGCCCGTAACGCCTCCGCTGCGCACGAGAAGATCTTCGAGTTCCATCTGCCACTCGAGCGCGGCACGACGCTTCTCGGGCGTATCGGCGAGTTCCTCGTAGATTGCCTGGCCCCACCTCAGATGTTGCTCTTCCTCGAGCAGGATGTGGTTGAGGATGCGGACGGTCGGGGCATCGGAAACCTGGTCGGTGACCTGGATGTGGTGGCGGTAGTACACCGCAAGGTGGGTCTTGAGTACGCGGTAGAGGCCCACCACGCGTAGAAGCTGGTCCGTCTGGAGTTGCATCGTCTCGCAGAACTTCAGGAATGCCTCGTTCGGAGGCTCGGCGAGGTAGCTCGAGCGGAACGTGGGCGGCGCGTCCAGGTCCATCTTTTCCGTCTGCCGCAGTTCCGGGAGCCGCTGGCCGAGCCAGAACGAGTGGATCGAGTCGTGGTAGCAGTGTTCGCCCAGGGCGAATTTGACCTTGATCGACGGCGTGGATGACGCCCAGCCGCCGGCAGTCGTCATGGAGACGTTTTCGGCGAAGCGGTAGTTGATGATCCGGCGGGCGTTTTCGTCGACGCTGAAGGCGCCGCCGATAGTCCTCGGGTCAATTGCCAGCTCAGGCATTAGCCGGCTCCTTGCGGACGGCGGTTACGGCGGCGGCGGCCCGTTCACGCACGCGCTGGCGCAGGCCATTCTGCCGCCGGGCCCAGTCCTTTGCTCGCACCTTCGCGGCTGCCAGTTCAACCGGGTCATGCATATACGCCTCATCGCGGACGATGCACTTCTCCGGGCAGACCGGAAGGCAGATGTCGCAATCGATGCAGCCCGCGGGGTCGACGATGTGTGTCCGCCGGTGGGTGGTGAAAAAGTGAATGGTCTCGGTGGGGCATGCGCGCCGGCAAAGGCCGCAGTTGATACACGGCTCGAGAAGGATCTTGACAGCCACCGGCTAGCCGTTTCCGGCGAGGGCGGCTGTCCCGCGCTCGACTTCTTCGGCGAAGAACTCGCGGATCTCGGTTGACTGCTGGCCGGTGAGCCGCTCCCGCATCCCTTCGAACATGGCATGCGCCCGTAGCGCGCGCTGCTCTTCAGCCGGGTTGCCCTGGCAGAGCGCTTTGACGAAGTAGTCGCCGATGGCCGTATGGGTCACTTCGTCGGCCCAGTTGTAGTCGTACACGAGTTCCATCAGGTCATCGCCCACGCGCCGCCCGAGGTCGCTGGTGCCCTTGAAGAGGTCCAGGGCGGCGCCTTCGAGCGCGACGTTGGTGACGGAGAGGCTGATGACGGGGTCACGCATGACCTGGGCGGCCTGGTTCTGGTCTGTCGCGCCCTGGCCGCGGGCGACGGCGCTGGTCGCCTCGTTGGGGGGCGCGCCGGCGAGGGTATCCGGGTACTCGCCCACTTCGCCACCGTAGGTCTTGAGCAACTCCGTCCCGAGCTGTGCGTGGCGCACTTCGTCCCACGTTTGGCGTGCCATGGCCATGATCAGTTCCCAGGGCACCGGCCAGGTCTGCCACTCGCAGACTTTACGGCTGAAGGCGTCGATGCCGGCGTATTCCGCGCTGACGATGCCGCTGACGAGCGCCTTGCGGAACTCCAGGTTCTCCGGGTCCTGTGCCACCATCTCGCGAAGGAGACCGAGTTCGTAGTTCGAAGAATCGCCGAGCTTCGCCGCCAGCTCCTGTTTCTCAGCATCGTCGATAAGGACGGCAGGGCGGTAAGGCGGCTCCCTGCGCGAGACGAGTGTGCGGACCTGTTCGGCGAATGCGGTGCTCACGCGGCGGCTCCGAGGTTATGCTTGCGGCCGAGTATAGCGATTCGCGATTCCGGCGTGGGGCGCATTCTCCAGAGCGAACCCGATTTGCGCATTCGCTCGCTTCTCGCCTGTTGCTGGCGTTTACTTGGCGCATATGCGCGCAGTGGTCATTGCGAACGGGGAGCCGCCGTCGGCCGGACTCTTCGCCGAACTGATGGCGGGCGCGCCGATGCTCATCGCCGCGGACGGCGGCGCCCGCCACGCCCTCGCGCTCGGCTATCTTCCCCAGGCGGTCGTCGGTGACCTGGACTCGGTGGATGACGCGATGCGCGCGGCGATTCCGGCGGAACGGTTCCACCGCGTCCCGCGGCTCGATATCACGGACCTTGAGAAGGCGATCTCGTTCGCGGTTGAGCTGGGCATGCGGGAGCTCGACATCGCAGGCGCCGGTGGCGGACGCTCGGACCACGCGCTGGCTAACCTGAGCGTCCTCACGTTGCAACGCGGCCGCGCTCGAATCACGATGCATGATGAACTGTTCGCAATCTCGCTGGTGGAGGGCGAGGCCACGGTCGAGGGCCCGGCGGGGACGGTCGTTTCCCTCGTAGCCATCGGCCCATGCACCGGGGTTACCACGCGCGGGATGCGCTGGGAATTGCAGGACTTCACGCTGCCATTCGGGCCGCGCGGCATCCACAACGAGATTGCAAACTCCCCGGCCAGGGTGAGCGTCCGATCAGGCGACCTGCTGTTGTTTCGCGGCCGCTGGATCGAAAAGCACGCGTAAAGCGCACGGCATCGGCCGTGCGTCACCTCCGGAGGCTGCCGCGCCATTCCTCCAGTGACCGGCCCACGCGATTTGGGCCGCGCAGGAGAAACCAGGCATGAAACTCTCGATCCTTAACAGCCGGCTGGCGTCCGTTGGGCTGGCAAGCGTCATCGCCGTCGGCGTGATCGGCGCCGGCAGCGTGGCGATGGCGCAAACGCCCGGCAGCGACACGCAATCGAACCAGGAAGCAGGTGCCCGCAACCATCCGAAGCTGAAGCTCGGTATCGCGCACCTGCTCAAGAACTCAGGGGTCACCAGGGACGAGGTGCAGGAAGGTGCGGCCGCAAACCTTACGCTCGGACAGATCATCGACCAGTACGGCGACATTTCCGCCGCGCATGCGAAGGCCAACGCACTGCAGGCCCTCAGCGACCGACTTGACGAAGCCGTTGCCAACGGGAAGCTGAAGCAGGAGCAGGCGGACCGGCTCGAAGCCGCCGCGCCGGCAATGCTGGACCGGCTCCTCAATGCCGTCCCCGGTAACCACGACGACGGTGGCGACCATCCGCGCATCCGCCACATTGCTAAGAACGCCCTCGAAACGGTGGCGGACGTCCTCGATACCGACGTCGCGTCGATCACGGCGCAGCTGAAGGAAGGCAAGACGGTTGCCGAAATCGCGGGGCCGCAGACGCAGGCGGTCATTGACGCGCTTACCGAAGACGCAAACCAGGCGATCGAAAAGGCCGTCGCCGACGGCAAACTTCCCGCTGACAAGGAAGAAGCGGCCAAGGAAAAGGCTGCGAACGCGATCGAGCGGTTCGTGAACGAGGGCCGCCCACACCACGGTCCGCGCAACTAAACGTAACCCGAACCCGGCAGCCATCCCTCTGAGCCCCGGCGCAAGCCGGGGCTCGTGCGATCCATCGACAAACGGTCGCGCCGCAATCGACAATAACGGCTCACCTCTGCGAGGAGCCCAACTCCATGCCTGAACTCGGACGCTTGCTGACCGCGATGGTCACTCCCTACACCCCGGATGGCGAAGTGGATTACGCCCACGCGCGACGGCTCGCGGCGCACCTGGTGCGTTGCGGAAACGACGGTGTTGTCGTTGTCGGGACAACCGGCGAATCGCCGCTCCTGACGGACGAAGAGAAGTACCGGCTCTGGTCAGAGGTGAAGCAGGAGTTGGGCGACAAGACCGTGGTGGCCGGTTCGGGGACAAACGACACGCGCCACTCGATCCATCTGACGCACGAGGCTGAGCGGGCGGGCGTGGACGCGGTGCTGACGGTGGTCCCGTATTACCTGAAGCCGCCTCAGGAGGGCATCTACCAGCACTTCCGGGCGATTGCCGAGAGCACGCATCTGCCGGTGATCGTTTACAACGTGCCCGGCCGCACGGGCGTGAA
>CAYTBM010000050.1:0-15087 GCA_964436025.1 uncultured Anaerolineaceae bacterium | reverse complement strand
TCTCCGTGCCTCCGTGGTGAACCCTTACCCGCCGTAGCTCTCGATCGCCTCGTCACTGAACTCGGCGTTGGAGTACACCCGCTGCACGTCTTCCAGGTCCTCGAGCGCCTCGATCAGCCGCAGAACCTGGTGAGCAGCCTTCTCTTCGAGTTCAACCGTCATCTTCGGGACCAGCGCGAAGTCCGCGTTCTCTATCTCCAGGCCGTTCGATTCCAGCGCTTTTCGCACGGGTTCCAGGCTCGACGGGTCCGTCTTCACTTCAACCTGCTCATCCTGGACCTCAACGTCCTCCGCGCCCGCATCGATGGCCAGCAGCGCGAGGTCATCCGGGTCCTTGCCGTTCACCGGGATAGTGATCAGGCCCTTGGCTTCGAACTGCCACGCGACCGAGCCGTTCTCGCCCAGGTTCCCGCCGCCCCGCGAAAACTGGTGGCGAATCTCGGCGACCGTCCGGTTCCGGTTGTCCGTGAGCGTCGCCACGATGATCGCGGTGCCGCCCGGCCCGTACCCCTCGTACTGGATTTCGTCGAGCTGTTCCCCTTCGCCTCCGCCGGTGCCCTTTGCGATCGCCCGTTCGATGTTGTCGTTCGGCATGTTCTGGGCCTTCGCCCGCTGGATCGCCAGCCGCAGCTTGAAGTTCATCCCTGGGTCGCCGCCGCCCTGCTTCGCTGCCTGGATGATCTCCCGGCTGAGCTTTGTGAAGATGGCGCCGCGCTTCGCGTCGTTCGCGCCCTTCTGGCGCTTAATCGTGGACCATTTGGAGTGGCCGGACATAGGTCTCTCCTAAAGCGTGAATCAAGAGTCGTGTGTTCTACGAGTGTACGAGGCACCGTCCAGATGGGCGAAACTCACCCGGCGCTGGGATGCACCGCCGGCTCGTATCCCGCGGCAAACGCGATCGCGAACGACGGCGGCGTGAGCATCGTCACAGCCTCATCACTCCCAACGGCCTCGCCCTTGCCATACCCGTTGAACGACCATGGAAGCAGCCTTCCGCGCCACAGCAGCCGCGGCCCGGCGGGGTCTGCATCGAGCGTGACCACAACGCCGTCCGGCAGCGTCGACAACTGGACGCGGGAAGTTCGCTGCGTCCATGTCTTTGAGTCCACGCGCTCCCGGTGTGCAATTTGGTCAATGTGCGAGACCGTACGGATCTGCTGTCCTGGCCCGAGGTGTGCCCTGGACCACGCTTCGATGAACCGTTTCGCGTCCGGCCGCCGGCACTCCATGCACGGCCGGTGTCCCGCGGCGAAGGCCGTGGCTTCATCCAGAAAGAACAGTTCCGTGTAGAGGCCGGGAGCCATCAGCTCGGGACGTCGGCGCTCCTTGAACTCCAACAGGCAGCAGATCCAGCGCTCGCTCGCCCAGGGACGCCCCACCAGCTGTTTGGCCTGGTGGAAGCACCCCCCGCGGTTGCCGAACATCGTCCCTCGCGATGGGTCGTCACGGATCTGCCCGAATGGGTCCACCCGGTTTCGCAGCGTCATTCTTGAGAACTTTTCCTTCTGACTGTCAACGGCGCCTTTGTCCACGCCAGACCGTTTCGCAAGCTGCCCGTGTGTCCCCCCTCGCCTTCATCTGCCTGGTCGTTCGCTTCGTCGCTGGCCGCTCCGCTGACACGCCAAATCCTACAGATGCCGTTCTGATAGTCCGAGAGGTAATCGAACAGGTGGCAACAGGTCCGCATGTGGTCACACACTCCGAGTCTGGGACGCACCAGTTTCACCTCTTGAACAGGTCAAAACGAATGCACGAGCGCGCAGCTCAAACAGGTAGTGGACTGTCAGATCGCGCGAACGCCGTCCACCACCAGGCCTGCCGCGACCGCGACCAGCGCGGCGCCGGTCAACCGGGCAACGGCGTCGGTGGCGGCCTGGTAACGGCCGGCCCGTGCGCCGAGCAGACCGGCTGCCGCCACGACGATGACGGCGGCAGCCGCGATTGTCTTGCTCGCTCCATCGTCCGCCCCATAGCTGATGGCTGCCGCTACCGCGGCCGGAGTCGCGAGCACCGGCAACCCGAGCGGGAAGAGTGCGACTCCGCGGCCCTCCCACGGACCCTGGTGCGGCGATGCACCCCTCCACACGGCGAGGGCGCCGCTGACCAGGAGCACCACGCCGGCGCCCACCCGGAACGTTTCCGGCTCGACGCCCAGGCCGTCCAGGATCGGGCCCGAGAGGGTCGCGGCCGCCGCGATGAGGGCGAGGCCGGCGGCCGTGCCTCCGCCTATGACTTCGCGGGGAAGCGCCCGTCCGCGTGGCTCCGGAGCTCCCGCAGCCGCGGCCGGGTTCACCGCCGCGAAAAAGTAGAACGCCAATTGCAGGAATTCAGTCACGGCTTCTTCCGTTCATCGAGAATGGGCGCGGCGTTGAGCAGCGCCGAGAGTGCGTGTTGCTGGTCGTCCATGCGCGTGACGTTGTTCGTAAACCACGCGCCGCTCGTCCGCTCCGGGTTCGAAGTGTTCGCCGCCCCCCCTGGTGAAACCTGCCGCGCCGCCAGCATGCCGGCGCCGCACTCCACGCGTTCCGCGATCTTTGGCGCCATGTCAGCCATCCGCGGGTCGGTCGTGGCAAGCCTGTACAGCGAGTCGAGCCCCTCAACCCATGTCCCCATCCCCGCCGCGCGGGCCTGCCGCCCGTGCAGCAGCTTCGAAAACCAGTTGTCCCGCCGCTGGGACTCGACCCGCACGAGGAAACCGAACCGCTCGGCCAGCGTCCGCGCGTACGCGATGTTCTTGTCCGAGGGCGGCCAGTCGGCCATCTCGCCCAGCCCGTACGCGGCCCACTGGTCGGCCCACGGCGGGAACTTCTGCTTCTCGTATGCGTCTCGCTCGAACGAGAGGTAGTCGGCGGTCTTGCGCGCGTAAACGTCCCAGCCCTCTCCTGGGAAGAAGCGGTGCATCAGCGTCAGCCCCCAGAAGGCTTCGCCGGTCGCGTACTTCGAGCGCTCATCCGGGAACGGCCGGCCGGCTTCCATGTCCCAGAAGTTCAGGAACGACCCGTCCGGCTGCTGGAGCGCGAGCAACCCGCGCGCCACTTGCCGCGAGAGGTCGTCGTAGCGCGTATCGCCCGTTGCCAGCCGCCGTTGCATCAGCCCGTCGAGCATCAGGGCGCTCGCTCCCAGCTGAATCGTGCCGGGCAGCACCACGAACGCCGCCCAGTCGTCGTGCCGGTAAAGGTTGTCGATCATGTACTGCATGCCGCGGTCTGCCGCCGGCAGCACGGAGCGATCGCCGGCCGCCGCCAGCTGATACAGCGACATCGTGACGCCCGCATGCCGCACGATGTTGTACCCGCCCGGTTCGCTGTTCGTCTCCCGGTCGTATTCGTACACGTAGGTCCCGTCGTCGAACTGCGCCGCCTGGATCCAATCAGCCGATTGCCGCGCTCCGAGCAGCGCCGCCGCGGAGTCGACCGCCGGGCATTGGTGCGGCATCAGCAGCGTCGTCCGCAGGATGGCCGCGCCCACCAGCCACACCGACAACGTCAGCAGCATCCCCCGGCGCATCGGCCCGAACGATACCGGAGCGGGGGAATACCCGCCCGGCCATCACTGGCTTACCGGCGCCGCTGTCCCGCTCAGCCTCCCCCCCGGCGGCGGATTGAACTCTACTGGTCCCCTGCCCTTCGGGTTCCACTCAAACCTGGTCACTTCAATCGTAAAGCGCTGCGCCAGACCGTCATCAACCTCTTGCCTCAGCACAACCATCCGGTCCTCGTCGACCCAGTACCGGGCGACGCCCTGCCGCGTCTCGCCCGAGCCGGACGATGACGTCGAAACCGGAGACTGCTCGACGATGCGTACCGTCTGTCCGAGCACCATTCCGGTCCCGGCAACGCGCACGTCGGTCGATTTGTTGGACATCTCGCGCAGCTCCGCCATGAACTCCTCGATGTTCGTCGCGGCGCCAAACCACGGCCCGATGAGCGCGCCGAAGCTCCACGGCCGGACGCGCAAGGTGATGCCGTCCGGCGCGGGCTGGAGCGGCCCCCGGTTGTAAGTGTTGGTCTCGTGCCGGTAGTACCACTGCTCGTTGCCGTCGTAGACGATGATGTCCGTGCCCGCTTCCCCGGCCGGTTCGACTGTCTCCAGTTCGACCCGCGCCTCATCACGGCTGTGCTGCAGCCAGCGGATCTGCGTCTTCCGGTGCACAGCTTCGAGCGGCGCAGGGCTGCCGGCGATCTGCGTCCCGATCGACGCAGACGTGTCATCCATCTCCATGGTGGCCTCGAGGTAGAACGGCGGGAGCGGCTCGCTTCCATCACCAGGACCATCCTCGGTCGCCACCCAGGCAGCGGCGACCGCGGGCACCAGCACTAGCCCCAGCACCGCAAACCAGCCCGTCCGCCTTCGAAACAATCCCTGCCCGGCCATAGGAGCAATCGTCGCGGCTCGGATAAGCCCTGTCAGTAAGCGCGCGCTTCCCCGGCGGCTCTCCCGTCACTCACGGCACGTTTTACGTTCTCGCAACACCGAAATTGCCGCGCTTTATGCCGCCGTTTACGAAGAGCCGGTAGCGTCAAGGCCATGGCTGTCCTCCATCGCGCCCAGACACCGTTGCGCGTGCCGCTGCGCACGCCGCCTGATTTTGGTCTCAGCCTGCTTGTGACTGCGATATTCGGCGGGATCGTGCTTTTGCTAATTCTCGGCGCGACGACCATCCCCACGCGCGGGCCACAGGGCGAATCGCATGCCCCACAGGGCAACACCACGTACACAGATTTTCAGGCTGCGCCGCCCGCGCAGCCCTCCACGATCCTTCCCCAACATTAGGGCTTACGGGTTGAGCGTGAGGCTCGCGGCTACCTTCAACACTTCATCCGCGGCGATACCCACGCCTTCCATGTGCACCAGCCGGCCGTCAGGCTCTCGCCAATCAAGGACAACCAGGGCCGGCGTGTCGGTGAGGAACGCCGTCACTCCGCGCAGCAGGATTGGCGAACCTTGCTGCATCCCCGTCGGCATTTCTTTGAGGTCAGTCCGTTGCTGGAGAAGGATGTGCGTCCCGTGTCGGGCAGGTGTACCTGGCGTGTGCTGGTTCTCCCAGAATTGCTCCTGCGACATCAGGATCTGCTCGCTGATGTTCCCGGCCATCGAGCGCACGGCAATTTCCGGCGCGGGCCAGGGTTGGTACGTGGGGACAAGAATGGGTTCGAAGTCCGGGAACGGCGGTGGCTTCGAAGCGTCGAACGGAACCGGCGTTGGCAGCGCCGCCGCGGCGCGGGGCAAGAGAACCATGTCTCGCGAAAACGGCTCGCGCGAGAGCACAGTCAGCTCAATCGTTGTCCGGTCAGACTCGTTCTTCACGATGACCATCTCTGAGGTATCGAGCCATATCGTCCCCGAGACATAGCTGATGACAGCGGTGTCGCGCGTGCCGATGCGCTCGTACCCGGTCACCTGTGCCGGCGTCTTCCCGTCACCCCACGAGGACAGCCAGGTGAGCAACTCTTGCAGCGATGCTTGTTCGATCGGCCCCACGAGAACAACGTCTTTCGGACGAGGCAGCTTCACCCCGTTCGAAAAGGATCGTTCGGTGCGCAGCGAACCGCCGTCCGGCGAGTACGTGTACAGCGTCGAACCGTCCAGCACACTCGTCTCGTGCTGCGTCTCAATGGCGGGCCACACCTTGTCCCAGTCCCACTTCGCCTGAGTCTCGTCGTGGTGCCACCAGCGGAAGACGTAATCGGCCGGGTGTTCAGGGTCGGCGCGGTGCGCTCTGGCTTCCAGGTAAAAGCTGTCTGGCTGGGCGCGCGCGGGCGCGTCATCGGCGCTGCTTGCGAAGATGGCGTATCCGATCGCTGCCGACACAACCGCGGCAGATCCCATAGCCGTTGCCCATTTCAAACCTGGGAGACCGACGGTGGCGCGGAGAAGCCGGCGGAGGGGTTGCGCCCACCCCTGCCGCCAGCGCCAGTAATCGGCTGCCTCCTCACGTGAGGACAGCCCGAGCTTGGTGAGGATTTCGCTGACGTGCCACTTGGCGCCGTCGATGCTGATGCCCAGCATCTCGGCAATCTCCCGGTTCGTATGGCCGCGTTCGATGAGCCCGAGGATCTGCCGCTGGCGGTCGTTTAGTTCACGCTCGCGAGGCCTGACGTCTTCGAAACGCGGTGTCGCAGCTGTGCCGTTCCACATGTCGCCACGCTAGTCCCCTTCCCGTCGCCCGTCACTACCCGAATGAGGACATAACGACGACGTACTGGACTGGTTAGCTCTCAGGTTCGTCGTGATCGTCGCTGCCGAGCACCACTCGTGCCAACGGGAAAGCGACCACGAACGCGACTGCTGCCACGCCGCCGAGGATCAGCATCTCCCGATTGCCGGAGAGCCATCCGATAAGCGCCAGAGTGACCGCGCAAAGTGCGAGCACCAGCGGCGCGGCGCTTCCCAGCGGAAGGATAGGGCGGTGCATCAGTCCCCCAAAACCACCAGGTCCTTCTCCTCGATCACGTCCCAGTCCTGGCCGCGGAGCGGCTGCATCTCGCCCTTGCGGTAGGCCTCGTAGATGCGGAACAGCACCTCCTTGTGCGGCCTCACGCGTCCAATGGGACAGGCAGCCCAGTCTTTCTCGCTTTCGTCACAGTACCCGAGACGGTGCTCGCCGCACTTGGGCTGCAGGTAGCGCCCCAATTCCGGCGTAACCTTCATGACCTCCGAGCGCATCAGCGCTGCAACCTTGCGGAATTCCCACTGCGCCCGGGTGCAAAGCCGCAGGTCGCAGATGTGCAGCAGGCTCTGGAAATTCACCGTGATCTTGAAGTTCGTGTTTGTCGCGTTGGGCAACAGGAAGCGCGCATCTTCGGCCGGCACTCCGGCCGCTACCATCTCCTCGTAAAGCTCGCCTACGCGGCCGAAGAGGTCGTCCATCTTGTCCTGCATACCCGCCTTGCGGACGGTTTCCGGGACGGTGTACGGAAACTCGCCTTGTTTGTAGGTCACATACCGTTGGCTCTGCTGCTCGAAGGAAATCCCAACGCGGTGACGGACGAACTGGTGGCTGAAGGCACGCGACACGCCGGAAATGCCGAACTCATACCAAACCTGCTCCAGCGGGCTGGCGTGGCCGGTCTTCAGGCGCTCCTCGATGAACGCGGTCATCTCTTCGCGCGTGATGCGCTCGTCGCCGATGCGCTTCGCCACCTGTTGCGGCGTGAGCTGGCTGTAACAGGTCCGGTACGCCATATACAGCGACCTGAGCGGGTCCTCGGAGTGTGAAAGCAGGGTGACCTGGATTGCCATGCGAGCCAGCCAGCAGGGAATTCGCGCAACCGGCGCGGGTCCACATTGTCGCATAAGAATTGTTCATTCGCTCTAGCGGTTCGCGATCCTGAACCTTCACGCAGACCTATGTCTCTGCGGCCGCCAGCTCGCCCGCGGACTCCGGCGTCGATGCCTCGCCGAGCGTCGTCGCCGCGTCCTCGGGAACGGGCTCGGCCGCATTGCAGAGGTCGTCAAGGGCTGGAAACAACTTCTCCCCCAGCTCCGAGACGACGTACAGCGGGGCCGGTGGGTATCCCTGGTCGACGGTCCGGTCGATGAGGCCGGCGGCCTGCAGGTCCTTGAGCGCGATGGCGAGCGCTCGCGCGGTGATGCCCGGGAGCGCCGCCTTGGCCTCGTTGTACCGCCTCGCACCGCGCCCCAGCGCCGTGAGGACGAGCATGGGCCACTTCTTCAGAGCGACCTCCACCACCCCTGTTTCACTCACCACCGCGACCATTGGCAAACACCTGGCGCCCACCCGCTGGCCGAGGGGAGTGAGGACGTACATCGTCCGCTTGCCCGGCCGTTGACGCTCGACAACCCCATTGGTTTCGAGCTTTGCGAGGGTATCGGCGAGGGTGTCGCGGCTTGCAGCCAACCGGCCCGACAACGATGCGAACGTCAACGGTCCATCGCGATACAGCGTGGCAACGATCGGGACCGACCAGCGATGGTGGAAGAGCCGTATGGCTGGAGCGAGCGAGATGGCGGGTGCCTCTTGACGCGGGAATACAGCAAGTATACTTTTCCTGCACACCTGCCGCTGTCTCGCGTATCGTTGCGCTTCCGGCAGCTCTACGGCAAACGAGATCAGGTCAACATGCAACGAAAGAGTTGCATAAATCGGGCGATCTCGAGCAAAATCGGCTGCCGGCATCCCGGCTCTCGGAGGCAATTCTATGGCAACCCGCGTGAATCTCCTGGTCGGCACGAAGAAAGGGCTCTTCCTCGCCGAGTCGTCTCCGTCGCGGACAGATTGGGACATCCGCGGCCCCTTCTGCGACGCCTGGCCCGTGAACCATGCAGCCTACGACCCGAAGACCGGCACGATCTTCGCCGCGGGGCTCAACGCCTGGTTCGGGCCGGCCGTTTGGAAAAGCACGGACCTCGGCCAGACGTGGACGCATTCCAGCGAGGGCCTCACGTACGGAGAGGGTGCGGACCCACTCACCGCAGTGTGGCTGATTAAGCCTGCCGGCGACGTGATCTACGCGGGAGTCGAGCCGGCTGGACTCTTCAAGAGCGTCGACGGTGGGGAGACGTGGCGGCACGTCGAAGGGCTTCGCAACCACCCGACGCGGCCGCACTGGCAGCCCGGTGGCGGCGGCCTCATGGTCCACACCATGGAGGTCGATCCGCGCGACCCGAACCATCTGTACGTCGGCATTTCCGTGGCCGGCGTCTTCGAGTCGAGGGATGGAGGCGCCAGCTGGGAACCCCGAAACAACGGCATCGACGCTGACTTTCCGATGGAAGTCGAAGGCATTGCCAACTGCGCGCACCACTTTGAGCTGGACCGGAAGGACCCGGATGTTCTCTTCCAACAGAGTCACCAGGGCATGTACGTTTCCAGGGACTGCGGCGCCCATTGGACGCGCGTGGAATCGGGGTTGCCATCGAGTTTCGGATTCCCGTCGGTCGCACATCCGCACCGCAGCGGGACCTATTACATCGCCCCACTGAACGGCGCCGATAAGGGCCGCTTCATGCCCGAAGCGGCGACCGCGGTCTATCGGACCGACAACTTCGGCGAATCCTGGCGGCCGTTGCGCAACGGCCTGCCGCAGGACGGCGCCTATTTCGGCGTCCTCCGCCAGGCGATGACCGCGGATACGCTGGAGCCCGCCGGCATCTACGCCGGGAGCAGCACCGGCCACCTGTTCGCCAGCGCCGACGAAGGCGAAACCTGGAGCGAAGTTGCGAGCTACTTCCCCAGCATCTCGTCGGTCGAAGCGACCGTCATCGAAGCCTGATGCCGCGCGTTGTTTTGCCCGATTCGCTGGTGCGCCTCTTTCCGGACGCCGAGCGGCGCCTCCAGATCGACGGCGGCACAGTCCTGGAGACCGTTATTCGCCTTGACGAGCGCTGGCCGGGGATGCGTGACCGCCTGCTCGATGGCCGGCCGGCGATCAGGCGGCACATCGTGATCTTCGTGAACGGCGAACGCGCCGAGCTGTCCACGCCCGTGCTCGAGACGGATGAGCTCTACGTGATGCCCGCAATGTCCGGAGGTTGATGCCGCGCTTCCGCCTTAGGGCTGTACGCCGGCGCCCATCATCTTCTCGAAGTTGCTGTTCATCACTGCTTCGGTGAGACGAAGCTCCTTCGTGGGGTGGAACATCAGCATTTCGCTGCCCGCGTTGGAGAACGGTGTGTGGCCGGGACCGACATAGAAGGCATCGCCGGCCTGGAAGACCTCCTCACCCGAGGGGCTTCGGAACCCGACGGTTCCCTTCATTACGTATCCCCAGTGAGGACACCCGCAGAGGTCCCCGGGAAGACCCTTGAGCAACGGCGCGCCGTCGATGTCGATGCCGAACGAGACGAAGGAGATGGTGTAACCGCCATCAATGTCTTCATAGCGGTCCTCGACGGGCCCGTGGATTTCCTGGTTCGCAGCGGTATTCCTTGAGACTTTAGGCACTTCGCCACCTCCGAAAAGAGATGAGGCCAAACCTAGTCTTCCGGGGGGCCGTCAGCATGGGGAGATCGCCCCATCTTTGCGCGACAGAGGTCCGCGACGGCGGCGGTGACGTGACGCTACACTCCCGCGCTGTGGATCAGGCTGTGAAAGACCCACCGCTTCGGCTGGCGGAACTGGTCGCCGCACTCTCTTTGGGGATCGACCTGGGGTTCGCCCAGCCGATGGAGCACGCGCTGAGACAGAGCAGGATCGCGCTCGGCCTGGCGGAGTGCCTAAACCTCGACGACTCGGATCGTGCGGCGGTCTACTACGCCTCGTTGCTGGTGAACGTGGGCTGCCATACCGATGCACACGAACAGGCGCGCTGGTTCGGCGACGACATCCAGCTGAAGCTGGACAAGTATCGTCAGGGCCTGCACGGCTTCCGCGCCGCCGTCAGCGGGATGAGACGCCTCGGTTCGGGGCAGAACCCGGTCGCCCGGTTCCGGACTCTGGTCGAATTCGCCGTAAGCGGACATCGTGAGATGGACGGCATGATCGCGCAGCACGCGCGGATGGCCCAGGCACTGGCGGGAGACCTCTGCCTCCCATCGTCTGTCATCGAGTCGGTTGGTGCCTCGTATGAGCAATGGGACGGACGCGGCTGGCCCGGCGCCCTGAGTGGCGAGGGCGTCCCCATCGCGGCGCGGATCGCTCAGTTTGCGGAGTTCGTGGAAGTCGCATATCGCACTGGAGGGATCGAGGAGGCCTTGTCACTGGCGCGGGAACGCTCCGGTTCGCAATTCGACCCTGCGGTCGCGGCCACTTTCGAGCGTAATGCTGCCACCATCCTGGCCGACATCGACGAGGTTGGATCGTGGCACGCAGTAATCGACGCCGAGCCGTGCCTGACGGTCACGCTTCACGGTGAGGAGGTCGACCGGGCACTCGCGGCCGTTGCGGACTTCGTCGATTTGAAATCGCCGTTCACGCTGGGCCACTCGAGCGCGGTCGCCGAACTGGCGGCTTCGGCGGCTCTAACGTTCGGGCTCAGCGTTGAGGAGGTCACGGCCGTGCGCCGCGCCGCGCTGGTCCACGACCTGGGGCGGCTGGGGGTCTCGAACGCCATATGGGATAAGCCCGGGCCTCTGGGTGCGGGCGAACGCGAACGCGTCCAGTTGCACCCTTACATCACGGAGCGGATGTTGCGGCAATCGCCAACGCTCGCGCCCCTCGGCGAACTGGCGGTGGCGCATCACGAGCGCATGGAC
The DNA here is from genome assembly GCA_964436025.1 of uncultured Anaerolineaceae bacterium. Lineage (GTDB taxonomy): Bacteria > Chloroflexota > Dehalococcoidia > Tepidiformales > Tepidiformaceae > Amarobacter. Next base: position 3,930 of record CAYTBM010000050.1, on the reverse strand, counting down.
GGTTCTGGCTATCCGCGTGGGCTCACAGGCAACGCCATCCCCGGCGCGGCGAGAGTGCTTGGCGCCGCGGACGCCTACCAGTCCAAACTTGAGCCACGACCCCACCGCCCGGCATTCAGCGCCGCCGACGCATCGTCCTGGATGCAGGCTGAAGTGCGTGCCGGGCGGCTGGATGGCCAGGCTGTCGACGCGGTGCTCGAAGCGGCGGGTCATCGCGTCTCACGCCGCACCGAAGGCATCGCGGGCCTTACCGCGCGCGAAGTGGAAGTGCTGCGGCTGCTCGCGCGAGGAAACACGAACCAGGAGATCGCTCGCCGACTCACTATCGCGCCGAAGACGGCAGGCAACCACATCGAACACATCTATGAAAAGATCGGGGCCTCCAACCGGGCGGCGGCGGCTCTATTCGCCGTCCGCCATGGCCTGCTGCCGGGTGGCGAATAGGCGGGCGTATCGCCTCCTCACTCCACCAGGCGCTTCAGCAGAGCGTGGATCTTCGGTGTGGCTTTGATCGCTTCTCTCAGCGCAGCGATGTCGGTTTCGCTCAGCAGCAGAGGGTCGCGCATGAAAGAGCCGCGGCGGTTGTAGGAGCAGAAGCGCAGGAGGACCGTGCCGGCGGCCTCGCCGTCGCTGAATTCGAGAAGCTGGATTGTGGGCTCGTGGAACTCACCGGAATACGTCGCTTCCTCGGCGACAACGCCGCTGCCGAAGTGCAGCGAGAACTTGCGCGGGACTTTGCGAGCCAAGTCAGCGCCTCCGCGGTAGAGGATGGCCCGTGTCTACTCCAGCGCGCCCGAGACAACAAGTGCGGCGATATCGTCATCGCCCATCCCAAGGATCTCCTTGAGGACGAGTTCGTTGTGCTGGCCAAGGGTAGGCGCGGGCTGGAGTGGGACAGCCGGGCTGTGCGACAGCCGGAACCGTGACCCCTCCACGAGCACCTCTCCGATTTCCGGCTGCCTCACCGTGACGAAGTGATCGCGTGCCGCAAGCTGAGGGTCGGCCAGTATGTCTGACGCGTTGGACACCCGGTGCACGGGTACACCGGCCGCCTGCAATGTCGCTTCGACTTCAGCGGGAGTGCGCTCGCGCGTCCACTCCTCCAGCATGGCTCCCAGCAGCTCTCTGCGGGCATAGCGGCGCTGGAACTGCGCGAACCTGTCATCTTCCGCCCAGTCCGGCTGTTCCACCGCGAGGCACAGCGCCCGCCATTGCTGTTCGTTTTCGACGGCGATGGCCACCCAATCGTCCTCGCCCGCACACCGGAAGACGCCATGCGGTGCGGCTTCCTCCGAGTTGTTACCGTCACGGGATTTCAATCGTTCGTTCACGGCGAAGTCGAGCAGCGCGGGAGCAAGGAAGTGCAGCGACGCTTCGGCTTGCGCGAGGTCGATATGTTGGCCCTGGCCAGTGCGCGCGCGATGGTCCAGCGCGGCGAGGATGCTGGCGGCGATGAATTTTGGGGAGACGTAGTCGGTGTAGGCGAGGAAGGGTCCCGCTGGTGGGCGATCTGGCCAGCCGGTGAGGTCATGGAACCCGGCGAGGGCGGCGCCCATTGTCCCGTATCCCGCGAGGCCGGACTGCGGGCCCGTCCCGCCGTTGAGGCAGGTGCTGAGCATGATGAGTCCGGGGTTTCGCCGCCGAAGCGTCTCGTAATCCAGGCCCCAGTTCCGCATGGCTTTGGGCGAGAAGTTCTCCACGACGACATCGGCCCATTCGGCAAGTCGCGCGGCGGCGGCGCGGCCTTCCGGCTTTGCCATGTCCAGGGTCACACTCAGTTTCCCGATGTTCACGTTGCAGAAATTGGCCGACCGCTCGGGCCCGACTACGCCGTCCTTGTATGGCTGCCCCGTGCGAAGCGCGTCGAGGAACTTTGTGCTCTCCACCTTTACGACGGTCGCGCCCCAATCGGCCAGCACTCGCGTAGCCGCCGGCGCGGCATACACCCACGAGAAGTCGCAGACTCGCAACCCTTCCAGCGGTGGGCGTGCCTCGTTAGCAGACACTTGGAGGGTCTTCCGGGGCGCGTCGTCGGCGCGGACCTCAATGGTGTGCTCACCCACGAGCGGGGGCCGGCGGCGATAGTCGATGGGTGTGGCGCTGAATTTCGCGAACGGGCCAGGGAACGTCGCCAGCTGGTTAGCCACCGGATGAGCCAGGCGCTGCCAGTACTCGCGGGCCTGCAGTTGGGGGGAACTGAACGTGTCGGCGGCGGTGCTCACCGGCACGACGAGCACATGCCGTTCGAAGGTGCCGTCGAACAGCTCAGCCTTCGTGTGGGCTCGCGTGAACTGCTCGATCGCGTCCATGACGCGCAGAAACTCGGACACCGGTTCCTGCCCAGACGTGAGCAGTTGGACGTACGAAACCCAGTCCTTGTCACGGGTTGCCTCGTCGACGAAGCCTTCCTCGTGCATCCATTCGAGCAACCGGCGTGTGAACTGGCCGAGCACGTTGCCAAAAAGGAGGGTGATGTTCACGTAGCCGTCCGCGCATGGATAGACGAAGCGCACGAAGAGGGGACCGAACTTGAGCCCGCCACCCACTCGGCCAAGCGAAAGATCGCCCCACGCCGGGGCCAGGATGACTGACTGTGTCGCCATCATCGACGCGGCCTGCGCGGAAACGTCGACGTGCTGGCCGCGGCCGGTTTGTCGTCGCGCCGAAAGTGCCACAAGCGTTCCGACGGCGGCTTCCGCGCCGGCGTGGAGGTATGCCTGCGGCACCGTTGGCGCCACGGGCGCCCGGTCTTCGTCGCCGGTGAGGAAGTGGGCGCCGGAAGACGCCCAGACCGTCAGATCCGTTGCGGCCCACTTCGCTTTCGGCCCCTCGCCGCCGAACGGCGTGATGGAAGTGAACACGACGCCAGGGTTGGCGGCCGCGAGGGCCTCGTAGCCAAGGCCCAGCCCGTCGAGGTACCCCGACGGGTATGACTCGACCACCACGTCCGCGCCCGCCGCCAGCTGCATGAACGTTGCGCGTCCGTCAGCGGATGTCAGATCGAGCTCGATGCTGCGCTTGTTTCGTGCGTAAGCCCACCAGGTGAGGCTGTGTTCGCGGTCCGGCTCGTCGTGTCGAAAGGGTCCAGCATTACGTAGAGGCGACCCGCCGGGCGGCTCAACGGCGATGACGTCCGCCCCGAGATCCGCGAGCATCGTGCCGCAAATCGCCGAGGTGTTTGTCGTGAGGTCAAGCACCCGGTAAGGCGAAAGCATGTACCGATTCCGTCATAGGTTTGCCGGAGTTTATCAATTCGCGAGTAATTCGTGGCAAACGACCGAAATCCGCCCCGCTATTCTCCGTTACGAAGAAGAGGCTGCCCAGCCACCCGGACAGCCTCGCATTCCCTTCGCGGTTTGACTCTTACTTCAGGAGGCCGCGTTCCTGGAGCGCCTTCTTCATAGTGCTGCCAATGTCAGCGGGTGAATCGGAGACGCGGGCGCCGGCCGCGGCGAGGGCGGCCTTTTTGTTCTCGGCCTTGCCGTCTTCGCCCGAGATGATCGCGCCCGCGTGGCCCATGCGCCGGCCTGGAGGCGCCGTTGCCCCGGCGATGAAGGCGACCACCGGCTTCTTCACGTTCGCCTTGATGTAGGCGGCGGCTTCCTGCTCCGCGGAGCCGCCAATTTCGCCGACCATGACGATGGCGTCGGTGTCCGGATCTTCGTTCAGCATGCGGATGGCCTCGACCTGACGCGTGCCGATAATCGGGTCACCGCCGACGCCGATGCAGGTGCTCTGGCCGATGCCTTCGTTCGTCAACTGAGCGACGACCTCGTACACGAGCGTGCCGGAGCGGCTCACCACGCCCACGCGGCCGGGGAGGAACACGTCGCCAGGCATGATGCCGACGCGCGTCTTGGTGCTCGGCGTGATGACCCCGGGGCAGTTCGGGCCGATGAGGATGCTGGACGAGCCCTGGAGCGCGGCCTT
>CAYTBM010000049.1:0-15118 GCA_964436025.1 uncultured Anaerolineaceae bacterium | reverse complement strand
CCGCGAAGAAGACCCGTCCGTCGCTCCGAGCCGTGGAGAAGACGGCATCGCGGCCGGGTGGTTGGTCCAACTCGACCACGATGTGTGTGCCGCGGGTCAGTCCCAGCAATTCCAGCTCGGGGAGGCCTCCGTGTTGGTTGACCGCGTCCACCCAGGGGCCGCCCGCGTTGATGACCGCTCTGGCCGGCACTTCGAACGTGCCTCCGCCGGCTTCCACCCTAACGCCGCTGACAACGTCCCCCGCGGCGAGGATTGCCGTGACTTTCGTGTGATTGGTGATGAACGCACCGGCGGCGTGAGCATGGAGTGCCAGTTCGAGCGCCAAACGTTCCGGCGCGTGGACCCGTGCGTCGTAGAAGCTGAAGCCTGAGGTGACGCTCTCGGGCAGGTAGGGTGCTAGCTTCTCAAGGCGTGCGTCATCCAGGTGCCGGTGGCTCGGCACGCCCCGGTACAGCGCGAGCATGTCGTACGTCGCGAGCCCGATGCGTAGTTGCCACTCCGGCCGGCGGGACCAGGGGAGCGTCGGAAGCAGGAAGCGTTGAGGCGTCACGAGATACGGGCGCGTCTGGAGTAACCAGGAACGCTCGCGCAGTGACTCCCGCACGAGACGCACATCGCCGTGTTCGAGGTAGCGCAACCCGCCGTGAATGAGTTTCGTTGACCGCCAGGTAGTGCCGAACCCGAAGTCCGACTGCTCGATGAGCGCAACCCGCAGGCCGCGTACGGCGGCTTCTTCGGCGATCGCACACCCGTTGATCCCGCCTCCGATGATCACCGCATCGAACGGCTCGCCCGCGGCGGCCTGCGCCAGGTTCATTCGTTCGCCCAGCCGAGCGTGCGCTCGACGGCGCGCCTCCAGTGGGCCAGGCGGGAGTGGCGCTCGGCCGTGCCGAGTCGCGGTTCGAAGACCCGCTCGGTTTCCCGCAGCGAGTCCACTTCTTCCGGCGTGCTCCAGACCCCAGCTTCAAGCCCCGCAAGGTAGGCCGCGCCAAGGGCCGTGGTCTCGGTATTCATCGGGCGCTCCACGGGTACCCCGGCGTAATCTGCCTGGAGTTGCATCAGGAGGTCGTTCCCGGCCGCTCCGCCATCCACGCGGAGCTCGGCAATGGCATGCGGCAACTCGCCATCCATCACCTCGAGCAGTTCAGCGCTGGAAAGGGCGATCGCTTCGAGCGCCGCGCGTGCGATATGCCCGGCACTCGTTCCGCGCGTCAGGCCAAGGATGGCCCCCCGCGCGTGCGGGTCCCAGTCCGGCGCCCCGAGCCCAGTGAACGCGGGGACGATCGTCACCCCGCCGTTGTCCGGCACGGCTTCGGCAAGCGCCTCGATGTCTTCGCTGCGCAGAACGAGGCGCAGTTCATCGCGGAGCCACTGGACAAGCGCCCCACCCACGAAGACCGAGCCCTCAAGCACGTACTCGGGTCCCGTGGGCCCTGCGCCCGCTCCGATCGAACTGAGCAGCCCGGCTTCGGAGCGCACCGGCTTCTGGCCGGCGTTGGCGAGTAGAAACGAACCTGTGCCGTAGGTGTTCTTCGCGATTCCCGGCGCGAAACCGCCCTGGCCGAAAAGGGCCGCCTGCTGGTCTCCGGCGATGCCGGAAATCGGCAGGCGCACACCCATGACTTCCTCGTCAGTTGTGCCGAAGAGCGAACGCGAGGGCTGCGCCTGCGGCAGCATGGCCCGCGGCACCTGGAAGAGTTCGCAGAGGGAATCATCCCAGCGTCCGCGGTTGATGTTGAAGAGGAGCGTCCGGCTGGCGTTGGTAAAGTCGGTGACGTGCCGTTGCCCGCCCGTGAGCTTCCACACCAGCCAGGAGTCGATCGTCCCGGCAGCGACTTCGCCGGCTTCGCCGCGCCGCCGGATGTCCGGGCTGGCCTGCAGAAGCCAGGTGAGTTTGGTGCCGGAGAAATATGGGTCCAGTTTGAGGCCCGTTGCGCGGGACACTGCCTCTTCGTGTCCGGCGGCCCGTAGCCCTTCGCAGATCGCCGCCGTGCGCCGGTCCTGCCAGACGATCGCGTTGTGAAGCGGCTCGCCGGTGCGGCGGTCCCAAAGCAGAACGGTTTCCCGCTGGTTCGTTACGCCAACAGCGGCAAGCTCGTTCGCCGCGAGACCAGCCTGTGCGAGGGCGATGCCGATCGACTCAATGGTCGTCGTCCAGATTTCTTCCGGATCGTGTTCCACCCATCCGGGCTGGGGAAAGTGCTGGGCGAACGCCTGCTGGCCGAGTCCAACGATTTGCCCTCGCGCGTCAACGATGAGGGCCCGCGAACTCGTCGTTCCCTGGTCAATCGCGAGGACGTACGGGGCTTGCACGCCCGTGAGTATACGAACGCTTCGCCGTCAGCCGCGATTCATTTCTGCGCTTCCAGGTTCGTGAGCCGCTCTTTGAGCTTCGCGTTTTCGTCCCGCAGCTTCTCGAACTCGTCGCGAAGCTTCCGCACCTCGTCGTCTGTGCCGGCACCCTTGCGCAGCGCGATCGCGTTTTCGCGAGCCATGCGCACGCCGCGGCCGTCCAGTTCGCGAGCGGCCATCCGCTCGAGCGCCGGCACCTGGTCATCCGCCTTCAGCGTTTTCAGGGCGTTCGTCGCGGCGATGCGGACCCGGAAGTCCAGGTCATCCAGGTACGCCGCAATCTCTTCGCCCAGCAGCTTTTTCCGGTCGGGGAAGTACTGCCCGAGCCGCGCCAGGGCGCCAACCGCGGGTGTCCGGCCCTGGAACGGCTGGCCGTACGCCGCCACGCGGGAAAGCACATCGAGCCCGGCCGGATCGCGCAACTCGACGAGGCCGTCGATGCAGCCCACGCGGACCACCTGCCGGAACGACGCGCGATCGATGTTGCGCTTCAGGACGTCCAGCGAACCGGGAAGCCGGAGTTTCCCAATGGTCCGGTTGGCCTCGGCTTCCACGAACCAGGACTGGTCGCGGCGGGCAAGCGGCTCGATGGCGGCGAAGACGGCCTCGTCGCCCTTGAACTGGCCCAGCGCCGCGACGACAGCGCGCTTCGCCTTTGGGTGGCGCACGGCAAGGCAACGGAGGAGCGCGTCGCGTGCCGCCGTCGTCTTGACCTCTCCCAGCGCCTTCGCGGCCGCAGCCTGGCACGCCCAGAAACGGTCGTTCATCACGGCGTTTTCGAGTGCCGCGGTCGCTTCGGCGCCGCCCTTCTTGCCCAGCTCCTTTGCCGCGAACTGGCGTCCGCCGATGTCGTCATCATCGCGCAGTTGCAGGCGCAGCTCACCGACCGACTTATCGAACTCCAGTTCCTTGAGAATCCCGCCGTAAGGGTCGAAACGGCAGAGGTCCGGCTTCGCGTTCAGCGGGAAGCCGAACGTCTGCTCCGGCTCCGTAATCTCGACGCGGAATGCCTGGCCGCGGCCGCGGCCCTTCCGGAAGTCGATGGTGACCGGCATGCGGAATATCGGCGTCCCGTCTTTCGTGGACTGGGTCTGCTTCACCGAAACCGTGGCGAGCCTGGTGGCCTCGTCGTAGTTCCACGAGACCTTCAGGCACGGGTGGCCTGGCTTGTACACCCACTGGTCGAAAAACCAGTCGAGGTTGCGGCCGGTCTCGGCTTCTATCGCGCTTGCCAGGTCCTGGGTGATGACGCTCCGTTCCTGGTTGTCGCGGATGTAACGCTGGATCCCGCGAAAGAACTGATCGTCGCCAAGCAGCGCCCGGAGCATGAAGAGGACGACCGAGCCCTTCTCGTAAAGGTGCCTGTCGAACAGGTCAATCGGTTCGTTGAAGACGTTGCTGACAATCGGGCGGCGGTACCGTTCGTCGAAGTACAGCCCGGCGTTCTCAATCGCGCCCTGGCGGTACATGTCGATACCCAGGTGGTGTTCGTCCCAGAGCATCTCGAGGTAGGTCGCGAAGCTCTCGTTGAGCCAGCCGTGCGACCAGTCGCGGCACGTCATCAGGTCGCCGAACCATTGATGCGCGAGCTCGTGCGAAATCAGCGGGTCGCTCGTGAAGTCGCGCGCGGCTTTGCGGTCGAAGAGGATGTTCTCCGTCATCGTCGTGGCGCTGGTGTTTTCCATGCCGCCGAAAACGAAGTCCCGCACGACCACCTGGCTGTACTTGGCCCACGGGTACTTCGCATCGAAGAGCCGCTCGAACAGGGCGATCATGTCCGGTGTGTTCGCGAACGTGCGGGTCGCATCGTCCACGTCCTTCGGTTCGACGAAATAGTCGATCGTCAGGTCCGGCCGCGAAGCGTCGATCCGGGCGAGCTCGCCGGCAGCGAGTGTGAACAGGTAGGTGCTATGCGGGCGGTCCTGATGCCAGTGGAAGCGGCGCGTGCCGTCGCGGTTCGCCTTGTCCTCCAGCAGCCGTCCGTTCGACAGGGCGTACCAGTTACCCGGGACGGTGACGATGACCTCGCTCGTTTGCTTCTCGCTCGGGTGGTCGAAGCAGGGAAGCCAGTAGCGGGTGTCTTCGTCCTGGCACTGCGTCCAGACCTGGACCGGTTTGTCGGGATAGCCCGCGTCAGGGTGGATGAAGTACATCCCGATACGCGGCGTCGCCGAGTAGCCAATCGCGACTGGAAGGTCCTGGCCGCGCTTCCGGCCAGCGCCCAGATCGACGCGCAGCTTGGCGCCGTCGTACGTGAACTCCGCAGGCTTCCGGGCGACGTTGACCGACGAAATCTCCATGTCGATCGCGTCGAATTCCGCGAAGCGGCTGTCGTCGTTCAGCGGCGCCACCGTATGCGTCGCTGTCCCCGAGACACGCCGGTTCTCCAGGTCGAGCTTGATGTCGATCTTGATGTGCTTGACGTCAACCGTGCGGTCGCGCGTCCAAACCGGACGGTCGCCGGGGAGGGCGTGTGGCGGCGTCTCATCCGCCTCCCAGGCACGCGAGCAACGAATCCGTTCGCCAGACAACGACATAGCAGCAGACCCCCGAAGCGGTCAGGCGATGGTAGCGGGCCGCTTTATAAGGGCGAAGGAGGGGCTACCCGGCGCGCGACTTCAGCCACTCCAGCACTTCGCCGCCATGCGCGTCCGGCTTCACCTTCGGCCATACCTTCGCGATTTTGCCGTCAGGGCTGATCACCACCGTGGAACGAATGATCCCCTCGTAGGTTTTGCCGTACATGCTCTTCGTTCCCCAGGCGCCGTAGGCCCTCGCCATCTCGTTTCCAGCGTCCACGAGGAGGGGGAACGGCAGACCGTACTTCTGGACGAACTTCTTATGCGACGATTCGCTGTCACCGCTCACGCCGAATACTTCCGCCCCGAGCTCCCTCAGTGCGCCGAAATTGTCGCGGAAGTTGCAAGCTTCACGCGTGCAGCCGGGAGTATCGTCTTTCGGGTAGAAGTAGATGACCGCCCACTTGCCGGTCAGCGACTCGAGCGAGACAGGGTTGCCATCCTGGTCATTGAGGGCGAAGTGCGGTGCAAGGCTGTCGACAGCGAGGAAGGGCATTTGGAACCTAACGGTAGGAGCTGTCGCGGATACTACGACGCCGCGACACAGTTCGCTCAACCAGAGAGTTTTTGAGCGAGCGCTAAGAGTTCCAGTGCGGGCGGCGGGTGCTGATTGGCCACCACTTCGCGCAACGCAACCTCCACAGACCGGCCCCCCTGCCGGCCGATCATGAAGCCTGACTTTCCCGCCAGTAGCGATTCGACTGCCATGGCGCCGGCCTCTGAGGCGATCAGCCTGTCTCGCATGGTTGGCCGTCCGCCGCGTTGAATGTGGCCAAGCACAACCACCCGATACGGCTGTCCCAGCACCTTTCCAACGACCTCGCCGACGCCGAAAGCGCCGCCAGCCTCGTCGCCCTCCGCGACGACGACGATGTGGCTTCGCTTGCCACGTTCAATCGACCCCCGAAGCTGCTCGATCAGGTCCTCGATTTCGGCATGGGCCTCGGGCACGACCACCCCCGCGGCGCCGCCGGCAACAGCGGTGTGCAGGGCGATGGCACCGCTCGTGCGCCCCATGACCTCGACGAAGAACATCATGCCCGTCGACTCGCTCGTGTCGCGCACCTGGTCGATCGCGAGCAGCGCGGTGTTCACCGCGGTGTCGAAGCCGACGGTCTCGTCGGTGCCGTAAACGTCGTTGTCGATGGTCCCCGTGATCCCGGCAACCGGGATGTCGCATTCGTCCTGAAGGGCGAGCGCCCCACGGAAACTCCCGTCGCCCCCGATGACGATGAGGCCTTCCACGCCCTGGTCCCGCATTTGCTGCGCCGCGGCCCGGCGGACACCGGCGTCGAGGAACTCCGGGCACCGGGACGTTCCGATGATCGTCCCCCCACGTTGGATGATGTTCCCGACTGCCCTGTCGTCCAGTTCGATGGCTTCGCCCGCGACGAAGCCGTTGAAACCGTCAAGGTAACCCGCCATCGTCACGTTGTTGACGGTCGCGGTGCGCACCGCGGCGCGGACAGCAGCGTTCATGCCGGGGGCGTCGCCGCCACTCGTGAGGATTCCCAAGCGCTTCATGGTCTTCACTTTCGCGCCGCGCCGGGCATCCGCGCAATCCTCAACGCTCGGGTGCCATCACTTGCCTCCGTTGCCCGCACACCGGTGCATTCGTAGCATCGGGCGATGTTGGCACGTTTGGGGCGGACGCGAAGGTCGCGGTTATTCATCGCCTCGGCGGCGGTCGCCGTCGCCGCTGCAACAACTGTCCTGGCGATCGTTGCGCTCCGCGGAGGCGGCGCCGAGGATGCGCCCGCTGCGACCACCTCGTTGCAGCCCACCGCGACTCTGACGAACGCACCCACAGCCGCGTTCGAAGCTTCGCCGACGCCGGTCACGCACGCCGGGATCCTTGATGGCGCGCCCATGACCGACGAAGAGTGGGAGGCACGCAAAGACCTGCTTCCCCTGGCCGTCATGTTGGATAACACCGCCAACGCGGTCCCCCACGCCGGGCTCATCAACGCTGACCTTGTCTATGAGGCGTTCGTTGAGGGCGGGATTACGCGGCTGATGGCGGTGTACTGGCGGCAGGACGCCTCCCGGATCTTGCCCGTTCGATCCGCGAGGACCCCCTTTGTGAACTGGGTTGCCGAGCTGGGCGCGCTGTACGCCCACGCAGGCGGCGCTCTGACCGACAATGAGGCCGACGCGGTTGGTCAAATAGCGGAACTCGGGATCAGGGACCTCAACGCGTTCTCCCCTGTTTCGAGCAATTACTATTACCGCGACAGCGGCCGCCACGGTCCATACGACCTGGCGACCAGCACCGCGGCCCTGCGCGAAGCTGCGAGCCAGTTGGGCTTGGCTGGGCCGCCCACCGTCGTTCCGTGGACTTTCAGGCAACCCGGCACTCCACTGCCTCCCGGGGCGCCGGCCGGCGGGATCGAGGTCGACTACAGTGGCCGCCTCTATGCCTGGCAGTACATCCAGTGGAAGTGGGACGCCGCCAGGGGCCGGTACCTGCGCTTCCAGTTCGGCGGGCCGGAAGTGGAAGCGGACAGCGGCGCACAATTGGCCTTCAGCACGGTCGTCGTAATGCGGGTGCCTTCACACGTCGTCGATGAGGTTGGTCACGTCCTCCTCGACCAAACCGGGACGGGCCCGGTCACGGTCTTCACCGGCGGCCAGGCCTACGAAGGCGCCTGGAGTAAGGACTCGCGCACCGGGCACACCCAGTTCCGCACGCCTCGCGGCGACCCGATCGTGTTCGAACGCGGGCCAATTTTTATCCAGGCGATCAGCCTCGAGAGCACCTTTGATTACACGGCACGCGCCGCTGACCTCCGCGAACTGCCGGCGTACGAGCCGCCGCCACCGGGCTTCGTTCCCGAAGGCACAGAGGACACACCCGTGCCGGGCACAGAGACGCCGACAGCACGAGCTACGGCAAGCCCCGGCGCGACGCGCACCCTGCCGCCGTCCACGCCAACCGCCGCGGCGAGCCCCCAGCCCACGTCGTCCGCAAGTCCGGCCCCCTCCACGCCGGATCCGGGCCCCACGCAACCGGCGCCGTCCTCCGCGACACCAGGGAGTTCGATCACCGTTACAGGGGGAGGGGGAGGCGGCTAATGCGGGTTGTGGCCGTTCGTCCGGACGCAGACGTGCCCTGAAGGGTCCATGGGTGCGGTACAAAGCGGGCATGGTGGCCGGCCCGCCGCGATCACAGTGCTGATCACCCGCCGCAACTCGTACGCCCGCCCGTAGTCGAAGCTCATCGTGATTGTCGTCGTCTCGCTCGCCTCGTCCGGCCCATCCGCCGCAATCAACACCACCCGCCGGTCATCGCGGTCGATGCCCATAGAGAGCTGCGCCAGCCGAAAGTCGATGCTCGTGTTCAGCGGGAATACCGGCACATCGCCCGCGTCGTCCAACGGCGCTGGGATGTACCGGAAGTCCTCATCCTTCAGCACGTTGTCGATCGCGTCTCCGAGCGCGGCCAATTGTTCCTTCTCAAGCCAGAGCGTGGCGGTCTCGTCCTGATCGTTCATTGCCCGCAGCCGGAACCTGCGTTGGCCGGGCTGGCCGATGGCTTCGGCGGTGATGTAGGCAAGGGAGCCAAATTGGCGCGGTTCAGGCATAGGCGCCGATCGTAGGCCAGCCTCCGGTTGCGTCACACTCGCCAGCCGGCCACGCCGTCAGTGTGAGGTTCGTCACATATCGAAGGAAACTGTTTACTCAGGTACTGCATGCGCGATAAATTCACGAAACGACAACTAACGTCGTCGATCGCGACACGTTTTGTCGCGATTATGCCGCAGGATTTTGAGGACGCCACGCACGAGTTGGGCGCGGCGATCCTGGCAGCGGGAGGAGCGGCCAAATGACTGAACAAACCCGACGGGCAACCAGGCTCATGCGGATCCGCGATGTCTTGGCGCGGCGCGGCAGCGTCAGTTGCGCCGAACTTGCCGACGAGCTCGGCTACAGCCAGCGCACGATCCAGCGCGATATCTCGGCCCTCGAAAGCGAGCTCGGCGTGCCGCTGGTCTACGAAGCTCGACGATGGAAACTCATGCCCGGCGCCAAACTCGTCTTCGGCCCCGTCCGGCTCACCCTGCAGGAAGCCCGGGCACTCTACTTCGCAACGCGCTTGATGCTGCGGTCCGCGGACGAGCGCGATCCCGACGGGATTTCCGCCCTCGAAAAGGTGGCCGAGGCGCTTCCTGCCGGCGTCGCGGCACATATGCAGCGGACGGTCGAGGAGTACGGCCAACTCCCGGCCAACTCACGCTACATCGAAACGTTGCGGCGCCTGACCGAGGCCTGGGCGTCCAACCGCACCGCGACGATCACCTACCGTTCGGCAAATTCCGCCAACGCCCGCACCACCGACCTTGACCCGTACATCCTGGACCACACCCAGAGCGGCACGTATGTCATCGGCCACAGCGCCGAGCACAGAGAAGTCCGCATCTTCAAGCTGGACCGCATCCTCGACGTGGACCTGACGCAGCGGGAATTCGCGCCCCAGGACGTCGAACGTATCGCGCACCAGTTGCGCCAGAGCTGGGGCGGCGCCGTGTTCGGCGAAGCACAGCACGAGGTGACCATCGATTTCGCCGCCGCCGTTGCATCGCGGATTCGTGAGAGCTACTGGCACCCGAGCCAGCAGCTGGAACCGTTGAACGATGGCGGCGTGAGGCTGAAGGTCAGCCTGCCAAGCCTGCTGGAAATCACCCCCTGGGTACGGGGATGGGGCCCGGAAGCGGTGGTGATCGCGCCGGCCGAACTGCGTGACGAGATCGCCGCTTCCCTGGCGGCCGCCGCGGCCAACTACCAAAGCCGCTGAGCGCATAAACTTGGGTGGCCGTGCACACCGCCTCATCGCTCGTTGACCGCCGCAACCGGATCGCCCGCGCCTGGGGACTTCCGCGCGGGCTCGTCATCATCCCCTCCGGAGTCCACGTCCCCGTCGAAGGTACCGACCAGTACCACGAATTCCACGCCCATCCGGAAGCCGTCTACCTTTCCGGCGCCCGTGAAACGGGCACCGTGCTCACGTTCGATCCCTCAGAAGGCTGGGTCTTGTTCGCCCCGCGCGCCGGCCTGGAAGACCGCGTGTGGGTCGGCGACGGTGTGGACCATGAGGCCCTCGCTGCCCAAACCGCTCTGCCTGTGCGGCCCACTGACGCCCTTCGGGGGTGGCTCGAACAGCGGCGCGGCGAACCAGTCGCCCTCCTGGGGAACCATGACATCACGCGGCGGCCGCGGGCGTACGGCCTTGAAAGTTGGAACGCGCTCGAACTCTTCGTCGATCAGTCACTGTCCGAACGGTTGAGCGAGCAAGTCGCTGAGTCGCGCCGCGCCAAGGACTCCGCCGAGGTCGGCCTGATGCAGGCCGCGGCCGACGCGTCCCTGGCCGGCCACCGCTACGCCATGACACATGCGCGTCCCGGCATCACCGAGCGGCAACTGCAAATCGAGGTTGAGGCGGAATTCTTCCGCCACGGAGCCGAGCGGACCGCATACGGAAGCATCGTCGGCACCGGCTCAAACGGAGCCGTACTGCATTTCTCGCCGACGAACCGCGCCCTGCAGCACGGCGAACTGGTGCTGATGGATGCAGGCGCCGAGCACGAAGGTTACGCAAGCGATGTAACCCGCACGTTCCCGGCCGGCCCGGTCTTCAGCGGCGCCCAAAGAGACCTGTACCAGCTCGTCCTTGACGTGCAGCAGACCGCCATCGCGAACGCCAAACCGGGCGTCGAGTACCGCGACCTGCACCTCGCCGCATGTGCCCAGATCGCGGGCGGGCTGGCCGACCTGGGGCTGCTTACTGGCTCCCCCGGAGAGCTCGTCGAACGGGACGCCCACGCCATGTTCTTCCCGCACGGGCTCGGCCACATGCTCGGGCTGTCGACGCACGACGCGGGCGGCTGCCTCGCCGGCCGTTCGCCGAGCGATCGCTTCGGGCTGAAGTGGCTCCGGGCTGATCTCCCGTTGGAACCCGGTTACGTCGTCACTGTTGAGCCTGGCATCTACTTCATTAAGGCGCTCATCGATGACCCTGCCCGGCGCGAGCAGTTCGCCGACTGCGTGGCCTGGGAGAAGGTCGATGCGTTGAGGGACTTCGGCGGCATTCGCATCGAAGACGACGTCCTCATCACCGGCACCGGAAGCCGGGTCCTTACTGAGGCCATCCCCAGGACAATCCCGGCGATCGAAACCCTCCGTGCGGAGGCCTTTCAGTCGTGACGAAACCCTACGAGAAACTGACGCTGGCAAAGGTCGCCGCGCTCCCGCTGCCGGGCACCGTCGCTCCCGGCCGATTTGAGTTCACGCCGGACGGCAAGGCGGTGACCTACCTCTTCAGCGAAGAAGGGAGCCTGGTCCGCAGCCTGTGGCGCTATGACCTCGCCACAGGCGAGAAGCGAGTGCTCGCCGGCCCGCCACCAGCCTCGACTGACGAAGCGGCGCTCTCCCGCGAAGAAGAGCTGCGACGCGAACGGGCGCGGCTGCGCGAACTCGGTGTCACCGACTACCAGTTTGCCGAAAACGCCACCGCGCAGGTGCTTCTCGTGCCGGGCGGGGGGCGGCTGTGGGTCAGCATCGGCGAGGGCGAATTGGTCGAACTGGATGGATCCCAGGGCGCGATCGACCCGCACCTCAGCCCCGACGGCGCTCAGGTGGCCTTCGTGCGCGACGACGAGCTCTGGGTCATGCCCACCTCCGGTGGGGCCGCGCGAAAGCTCACAAGCGGCGCCGAAGCTGGATTGACGAACGGCCTCGCCGAGTTCATCGCCCAGGAAGAACTCGACCGCGACCGCGGCTTCTGGTGGAGCCCGGACGGCGCGAAGATCGCTTTCATCAGGGCCGACAGCCGGCACATCAAGGACTACACCATCGTCCACCAGGGCAAGAGCGTGGTGGACAACGAGCCTCATCGCTATCCGTTCGCCGGAGAGCCGAACGCCATCCTTGAACTTGGCGTGATCGACCTCGCCGGCGGTTCGACGCAATGGATGGACCTCGGACACGACAAGGACATCTACATCGCCCGCGTGGGTTGGCGGCCAGACGGAGTGCTCACCTGCCAGGTGCTCTCGCGTGATCAGCGGACGCTCCGCCTTCTCGCCTTCGACGCGACCGGCAGGTCATCGCTGCTGCTGGAGGAGCGCCAGGAGCCGTGGCTCAACCTTCACGGCGACACCGAGTTCCTCGAAGACGGAGGCTTCCTCTGGCTCAGCGAGCGCACCGGCTTCAACCACATCTACCGGTACGCGGCCGACGGCTCGTGCCGTGCGCTCACCTCCGGGAGCTGGATTGTCACCCACATCGTCCGGGTCGATTGGAATGCAGGGGTGGCGTACTTCATCGGGACCAAGCGCTCTGACCTGGAGCGGCACCTCTATTCGGTGCCCCTGGAAGGCGGCGAGGTGACGCAGATCACTGCCGCGGCCGGCGTCCACGGGGCCGTCATGGCGAAGGACGGTTCGCGTTTCGTCGATGTCTGGACGAGCCGCGAGCACGGGGCCCGTGTCGCTCTCCGCCGGGCCGACGGTTCCGTCGAGAAGATGCTCTTCGAGAACGCCGGCGCCACCGCCGAAGACCTGGGCCTCCCGATGCCCGAGTTCACGACCGTCCGGGCGCCCGACGGCGCCATGCTCCATGCCGCGATCTATCCACCCAGGCCCCTGGAGGCCGGACGGCGTTACCCGGTAATCGTCTCCGTGTACGGCGGGCCGCACGCCCAACGCGTCATGGAACAGTGGGGCATGACCGTCGACATGCGGGCCCAGTACCTCGCGCAGCAGGGCTTCGTCGTCCTCAAAGTGGACAACCGCGGCAGCGCTAACCGTGGCCTCGCCTTCGAGGCCGCCATTGCCGACCGCATGGGCACGGTCGAAGTCGACGACCAGGTGGCGGCCGTGCGCGAGATTGCGAAGCTGCCGTACGTCGATGCCGGCCGTGTGGGCATCTACGGCTGGAGCTACGGCGGGTACATGACCTGCATGGCGCTGATGCGCGCCCCGGAGGTCTTCAAAGTCGGAGTGAGCGGCGCTCCTGTGACGGACTGGGATGGCTATGACACCGGTTACACCGAGCGTTACATGGGCACGCCGCAGTCGAACCCTGAGGGCTACAAGGACAGCTCGGTGCTGTCCCATGTTTCGAAGCTGCGCGGCAAACTGCTGCTCGTCCACGGCATGACCGACGAGAACGTCCACTTCCGCCACACGGCGCGCCTCATCGTTGCGCTGACTGAGGCGAACAAGGACTACGACCTGCTCGTCTTTCCCGAAGAACGGCACATGCCGCGCGACGCAAAGGGCCTCGAATACCAGGAACGCCGCGTGCTGGAGTACTTCGAGAAGAACCTTTAGCCGAGGCGAGCCCGTCTGGGGTAGCCGTGTCTCGCCACAACGCGGTGCCGCGGTAGGCGCAGCTCGGCGTACCACGCGCGTTCGAGGCTCGCGGCGGAGGCCATCCGGCTCTTCAGTGACCTCGCGCCACATGGCCGCAGACCCCGCCGCAGTCTTCTTCGCGGTCCGGCTGACGAACGGAAGAGCGCTGTAAGCACGACCGCCACGAGACCCCGCTCCAGGGTTAGTGAAGAGCACATTGAAACCTTTGAGGCTGATTGTGGGTCGCTGTGGCTGAACTGCCGGTCCCATGGGGTGTTTGCCAGATGCGAAATGGCTGGCTTGAATCACACTCCCGAGCCCGCCGCCGGCCGGCTGAAGCGCCGCGACACAATGAATGCGGCCGAGCCCAGTACGGCGACGAATGCTGCCGCCAGGCCGACCAGCATCAGTGTCCGGGCGGTTCCCGCCGGGGAGTTGCCGTCGTCAACAGGCACGGCCGCAACCGTTGCGCTTGCGGTCGCGGTCGCGCTGACGGTAGGCGACGGGCTCGCGGCGGCCGGGGTGGGCGTGGCCGGCCCAGGCGTCGGTGACACCGTTGCGGCTGTGCCGGCCGTCCCCGTGGCCGCGGGAGTCTCGGTCGCTGGAGCGGTCGCACTCGCGGTCGGGGTGAGCGCCGGTGCGGTCGCTGTGGCCGTGGGGGAGGCCGGCGGCGGCTGAGTCGGCGTCGCGGTCGCTGTCGCCGGTTTGGTAGGAGTCGCGGTCGCCGTGGTTGCCCCGTTGGAGAACGATGTGGGAAACCCCAGGGCTGCTACCTGGGCATTTGTCATCTCCCTTGTATTGCCTGCTGTATCGGTGAGGCTCAGGTACGTCAGGACCCAGGTGCCCGGCTGCGAACCAGCGGGCAGAACTGCGGCGTAGGTGTAGACACCGTCGGTCGGCGTCCCCGACGTGCGACGGGAGAAGCTCGCGCCGAGGATTTCCTGGCCCGATGGGCTGCGGAAGTTCAGCTGGCTCACGTGGCCGGCGCCTTCGAGGTTGCCGCTAATGTCGTCGGTGATGTGCGCGGTGAAGGTGATTGTCTGCGCCTGCCCCGACGTGTTGACTGTTTTCGGAGTGAAATCGAAGCCGGCCAGGCGCGGTGGCGTGGTATCCGCACCGGTCGAAATCACCGTGAATGACGTTGGGAATCCGAGCGCCGCCAGCGTGCCGGGCCCGATACGCTTCTGGTTCAACAGGGTGTCGATGAGCAGCACCGTTTCGACCGTCCAGGTGCCGGCTTCGGAATGCGCGGGGATCACCATGGCTTCCCGGTACGTCCCGTCCTGGGCCGTGCCGGTATACGGGTGAGCCCCGTCGAAGATAGCGTCAACGTACTGCCCGGAGGGGCTGCGGAAGATGACAGTCGAAGGCTGGCTCTGGCGGACGTAGGTGCCCGCCCCCGAGGCGTCGACAAGGCGAGCGGTCACCGTGATTGTCTGAGCCGACGCCGAAACATCGACGGTCTTGGGAGTGAAGTCGAAAGCGGCGAGCTGCGGCGGCGAGGTGTCGCTGACGGCGGAGACAACCACGAGGGTCGACGGGAAACCGAGGGCGGATAGCGCCGCGCTCGAGTAGCTCCGCTTGTTGCCTGAGACGTCGGAGATCCAGGCAACGCTCGTCCACGAACCCGCCGCGGCGTGCGCCTGGATGGTCTGCACGAACTGGTAGCGGCCGCTCTGGGCATTACCAGAGATGCGGTGTTCCGCGTCCAGCCGCACGAAGAACGACTGGCTGCTATCCGGCGAGAAGAACTCCACGTAGCAGGATTGGCTACTGACACCCGAGCCTCCCTGCTCATCGATGATCTCCGCGGTGAACGTCACCGTTTTGGCGGAG
>CAYTBM010000048.1:7780-15355 GCA_964436025.1 uncultured Anaerolineaceae bacterium | reverse complement strand
ACGGCTACACGAGCTTCTTCCCGGTGGCGCCCGCCCGCAAGCGGGCGCATTGCACCTTCGAGTACACCTATTTCGCCCGCCCCGATAGCCGCATCGGTGGCGAACTCGTCTACCGCACGCGGGAGGAGATGGGCGCGGCTCTGGCGCGCGAACACCCTGTGGAGGCTGACCTCGTGATTGGCGTGCCGGATTCAGCGATCCCGGCCGCCATTGGCTATGCGCGCGCGGCCGGTCTGCCCTACCGCGAGGGCCTGGTGAAGAACCGCTACGTCGGCCGGACGTTCATCCAGCCTGACCAGCGCATCCGCGAAGCCGGCGTCAGCCTGAAGTTCAACGCGCTTTCGGAAGTCCTCGCCGGCAAGCGCGTTGTCGTCGTCGATGACAGCATCGTCCGGGGGACGACCACCGGCCGGGTGCTGGACCTGATCCGCCGCGCCGGCGCCACCGAGATCCACGCGCGCATGTCGACGCCCCCGATCGTCTCGCCCTGTTTCCTCGGTGTGGACATGGCGACGAAGGCCGAGCTGATCGCCGCGAACAAGACGGTCGAAGAGATCCGCCGGCACATCGGTGCGGACTCGCTCGGTTACCTGAGCGTGGAGGGGCTGAACCGCGCAACCGGCCAGGACCCTAATTCGCTCTGCAACGCCTGCTTCACGGGCGTGTACCCGTTGAACGTGCAGATGCAGATGGACCGCCTGGAGGCGGCCCGTCATCGGGAGCCGGTGCTGGCCGCGGCGGAAAGCCTGAACCGCGCGGGCGGGCCGTAGGAACCTTTCGCCTGCTCCAATCGTTTCTTTAATGTGACACGCATCAATTCGCTGCGGGTTTCGCTCGCCGCGCTCGCTTGCGGGCTCGTTGCGGTGGCGCTGGGCGTTGTGATCCTGGTTCGAGACGCCGATGAGGCGGCGCCGGGCGCGAGTCCCACCGTGCCCGTCACCGAAACCTCCTCGCCAGGCGCCGGCGAGGCCACGGAGCCCGCACAGTACCGGGCCATCCGCGTCGTCGGTGATCTTCCGTGGCCGTCCGACCTCACGGTGCTGACGACTACCGGCGGCTACGGTCATGGCACCGGGACACCCTGGCGAACGAGGTTGATTGTCGGTTCGGCGAGTGGACCCAAAGTGACCGAAATGACGCCACCCGGCGACGCGACAGCCACGCTGATGGGCGTCCTCGCCGACCAGGAAAGTGGAGCCCTCTACGCGACCGTGTGCAGCGGGGAGCAGTGCAGCTACGAGGGCTCGATTCCAGGTCTCGCGAGCACTTTCTACCGATCGAAGGATGGAGGCTTCCGCTGGATCGAAATCAACAGGCGGGAAGGGCGCTGGTGGCCGCGGCTCGCGGTCGAGGGCGACTTCGTCGTCTTCAACTTCGATGGCGCCGCTCCCGCGACGGTGTACGCGATCTCGAACAAGGCGCTGAACCGACCGGAAGCGTATGCCGGCCTTGTCCGCTATCGCGGCGAGCCTGCCTGGATCAGCCGCGACCTCCCGATGCTGGTGCGGGACGACGGTTCGAGCCTGCTCAAGTTCGACGCACTGCCAATCGAGGCGAAGGTGACCGACTTCGCCAGCGACGAGACCGGCTCTCGCTCGCTTATAGAGTGGACCGTCTCCACGCCCAATCCGACCTCGCACGGCTTCGACTCGCGATACTTCGCGACGGCCATCGATGGCAGCTCGGTGACAACCTTCGAGTCCCGCATCCAGCTCGGCCGGATTTCTCGGCCCTGGGACGACGGCAAGTGGCTCGTCGATGCTGAGGTCGCGATGCGTCCCAACACCTGCACCCAGGACTACGCCAGGGATGGCGACCACGGGCTCTCGCCGGCGGTGTTCGATCCGGCAACGGGCGACCTGGCATTCCTCGGTGCGCCGTACTTTCCCCAGGGCTGCGCCGAGGGCGCCGAAACAGTTGTCCAGACCTGGACCGGGGCGGCGGCTAAGGTTGTCACGCCCGGGGATTGCCTGAACATGCGGGCGTCGCCGGGAGCGGCGGCGAAGATTGTTGACTGCCTGCCTGACGGCGCGGTGGTGCTGCGAAAAGGCCCGATCACCGAGGATGGGGGCGTGCGCTGGGTGTGGATAACCACCCTGGGAAACGAGCCCGGCTGGGTGGCGGAACCGTTCCTGTCGCCGCCCTGAAGCGGCGCGCACAGCGCCATCAGGCTGGACGGGCGGCAGGCGCGACCCGCCAGGCGTCCACAACGCGTTTGCCCTCGGCGTCCCCGATAGTTGCGTGGACATCGGCGGCATCGTGCAGCTCGTCCGTCTGGCGGTTCGTGCATTCGGCCGGTGCTCACTTCTTCGGGTGAGAACGGGATCCGGTAGCGCTCGCAGGACGCGATGACCAGCCGGTTGAGTTCGGCCACCCCCTACAGCGGTTGCCCGAAGATCCTCAGGCACGCCCGGGGCGCATCAAGCGCCTGGTGCGCCGCGCTTTGCACCGAAGTCCGGGAGCGTTAGCCGCGCCAGCTGTGCACGCCGCGTGTGCGCCGAGCCGGCGCGATCGGGCTCGTAACGGTCGCGTTCGAACTGGCTGAGGATGGAGAGGAGGATTTGCTCGATCCTCTCGCGCGTCCACTGGCCGTGGCGGCGAGTAGGCCCGAGGGCCGTGAGCATGGGCCGCGACCCCAGGTTTCCTGCCTCGCCCACGACGGTCCAGATCTCGCCGACTGGCCCCTTGCGCGAGGCAAGCCGGAATTTGAGCACGTAACTCTCGAAAATGGTGAGGGTGAAGCCATCGGTAGCATTCTCCGGCGACGGCAGAGGGCCCAGGCGCGCGCCTACCGCCTCGCCGTAATGACGAGCGATGGCGACGAGGGACTCTTCGAGCCAGCGGTGGATGAGCCTGAGCAGGTCGAACCGGGTGGCGAATTCGTCACCTGTGGAAAGTTGCGCGGTCTGGCGCTTTTCGTCCCAGAGCTGCCGAAGCGCCCGTATTTTCCCATCGAACTGTTCGCTTTCCATCACTTCCTCGGCAGGGACTCAGGAAATCCAGCGGTGCGGAGCCTTACTGGCCCACGGCGAAATCCGGCATGAGCTGGGGCACGTCGTCCTCCGTCCGCGAACCGGACCAGCCGTAGGCGGCCTTCAACAGCAGCGGCGCCGCCAGCGTGGTGGCGATGGTGACAACGATGGCGATCGAGAAGCCCGTGGAATCGACCACGCCTTCGGCCAGGCCGACGGAAGCGACGACGAGCGCGATTTCGCCGCGGCCCACCATGCCTGCGCCGACGCGGACGGATGTCGTGACGGACTCCCCGCACAGGCGCGCCGGAATCCCGCAGCCAACGAGCTTCGTGGCGAGCGCGATAAGGACGATGGCGCCGCAGAGCCACGGGTCAGCGGCCAGGTCCTCGCGAGTCACGGCCGTACCGATGTAGACAAAGAAGATGGGGATGAAGAGCGAGTACCCCAGCCGCGAGACGGGCTCCATGATGTAGTGGCCGAGGTCTGTCCGGGAAAGCATGACGCCTGCGAGGAAGGAGCCCGTCACCTCGGCGAGGCCGCCAACCTCGTAGGCGACCCAGGCGAAGCCCAGGGCCATGGCAAGGGTCAGCGCGACGCGGGTATCGGGCGACTCGATGCGCGTGTGGTGTTCGGCGACGAGCGGCATAACCCAGCGTGAGAAGGCAAGCGCCATCGCGGAGAACAGGGCGAGCTTCACGATTGGCTCCAGGATCGACCCACCCGACTCGGCCACCACCAGGGCGCTCAGCACCAGCACGCCGAGCACGTCATCGATGATGGCGGCGCCCATGATGATCGAGCCCTCGCGGCTGCGCGAACGGCCGAGTTCCTTCAGCGTCTCGGCAGTGATGCTGACGGAGGTCGCGGTCAGGATGGCGCCGAGGAAGAGGGCGTGCATGGTCTCCATGCCGGCGAGCTTGCCCGCGCCGAAACCCGCGGCCATCGGCAGGACAACGCCACCGATGGCGACGAGCGAGGCGGTCTTACCCGCGGCCTTGAGTGCGGTCGCGTCGGTTTCCAGGCCGGCGAGAAACATCAGCAGGACAACACCCACGTGACCGATGTTGCCCACGAAGGCGTCGGTTTCGATCACCCCGAACACGGCTGGGCCGGCGAAGAGCCCGGCGATCAAGATGCCGAGCACGGAGGGCATGCCGAAGCGCTGGGCGATGCCCCCCGACACCTTGGCAAGCAGCAACAGCGAGGCGATCAGCATCAACGAGTTCGGCGACGTTTCCACTGGACGGAACGCTACGCCCGCGGCGTTTCCAGCTCTTTGCAGCCACGTTACGGGTCGATGGCCGGGACATTTCGAGCAGATTTCCGCTGCACGGGAAACGGGCGGGGAGGCGCGCAGCTGCGCCTCCCCGCCCGTACGTAGACGAACTGGTCGGTGGCTATTGGCCGCCGGCAGGCGAGCCGAGAGGCGTCACGCCGGGGATGAAGGTGCCTGGCTCGATGCCGCGCTCGGTGGGCATGTCTTCCACCGGGTAGGCGTGGGTGCCCATCTCCGGGAGGTCCAGGCCGCGCAGTTCGTCCTCCGGCTTCGAGCGGTAAATGCCCATGGCCATCAGGACCTTGAAGAGCACGAACGTAGTGCCGAACGACCAGGCCGCGATGACGGCGATGCCGATCACCTGGGCCACGAGCTGGCGGCCGTCGCCGAAGAACAGGCCCTTGATGGGGTGGCCCACCACGAGGAAGTCTGGCGCTGTACCGTCCGCGAACAGGCCGACCGCGAGCACGCCCCAGAGGCCGCACACTCCGTGGACTGAAAAGGCGCCCACGGGGTCATCGATCTTGAGCTTTGTATCCACCCAGACCATCGACACGCACACGACGACGCCCGCGATGCCGCCGATCAGCATGGCGAGCGGCGCGCTCACATAGCCGGAGGGCGCGGTGATTGCCACGAGCCCGCCGAGGATGCCGTTAATCATGTACCCGGGGTCATATTTCCCGAGCGTAGCCCTGGCGTAGAGCATGGCGGTGATCGAGCCTGCCGCCCCGGCGAGCATCGTCACCACGGCGACTTCGCCGATGCGGAGGTTGCCGCTGCCGCTGGCCCCGAGCGTCGAGCCGGGGTTAAAGCCGAACCAGCCGAAGGCCAGGATGAAGGTGCCGATGGCGGCCATGTTGAGGTTATGTCCCGGCATCGCGTTGGATGTTCCGTCGTTGTTGTACTTGCCCAGGCGCGGGCCGAGGACAATCGCCCCGGCGAGCGCCGCCCAACCGCCTACCATGTGCACCACGCCGGAGCCGGCGAAGTCGACGTAGGGCCGTTCGAGGCTGCTGCCGTTGAGGTCGAAGAGCAGCCCGCCACCCCAGGCCCAGTTGGCCACCAGCGGCTGCACGATCGCTCCGACGAACAGGCCCCAGATGCAGAAGCTCAGCCACGTCCAGCGTTCGGCGACGGCGCCGGTGAGGATGGTGGCCGCGGTGTCCATGAACACCATCTGAAAGAGAAAGAGCACCGCGATACCCACGTCCCAGCTGCCCGGGGCGAGGAAGAAGCCCTTGTAGCCGATGATCCCGTAGTCGCCGATAGCCCACTCTTTGTCGAGCGCGAGGAGGCCCGAGCCGAGGTTCACCGGGCCGGTGAGGCCGACGCCTCCGAAGGCGAATGCGAAGCCGACGGCCCAGTAGGCGGTCATTCCGAGGCCGTAGACCATGAAGTTCGTCATCATGACGTGCATGGCGCTCTTGGCGCGGCAGAAGCCGGTTTCGACCATTGCGAAGCCAGCCTGCATGAACATCACCAGATACCCGGTGATCAGCACCCAGACGAAGTTGATAGCGATGCGGTTCTGGTTCACGTAGGCGGAGAGCTGGTACGCGAACGGCTCGTCGGTCTTCGCCTGTTCGAACATGGGGTCCGGGTTACCGTCGGCGTCCACGCAGGCGAAGCCCATACCGCCCCCGGGTGTGATGCAGCCCAGATCTTCTGGCGCGCCGACGTTGGCGCCCGACGGGTCGACCTGGGGGCCGTCGGCGAAGGCCGAGTGCGCGCCAAAGGCGAGCGCGGCGGCGGCCATCGGTGCGAGGATGGCGAAGTAGCGGATCGCGCCGAGCGAGCGGGGCCTGGCGGCGCGCGCCGCACGAGCGGCCGAGATCGCGGGCAGGTGGCGCATCGCGGCTTTCCGCGCGAGGTCCAGCCGTGCCGCGCCGGTGCGGACAACCAGTTTCCCGTTGCCTTCTTTGCCGACGAGCTCGAGGCCGAACCTGGTAACCCGGTGACCTGCGAATTCGTCGTAGGGACGGAAGAGGACCTTGCCGAGCGCCACCCCCGTGGCGGTGAAGCGGTAGCGGATGGGGACCTGGACGATGCCGAAGGCGGCGGCCATCGCCACCATTTCCACCGGAGCCGCCAGGTAGCCGGCCAGGGCGCCGGCCAGGAGCAAGGCCCCGGTGGAATACAGGAACACGCGGTGGAAGCGCATCCGTTCGATGAAGCTGAGCGAGACCTCGGTCTCGGTGACGCCTTCGACGCGCACCCCGCGAATGCTGGTCACCCGGCCGAGGGCCAGGATCATCGAGCCTATGATGGGCATGAGGAACAGGAGCGTTTGCACGGTTAATTCTCCCCCTGAGGCTGGAGTGCCTTGCGCCCGAAGAGGGCCTTCGGCAACAGATTCGAGAGCCGCGGACGCGCTGTCCGGCGGTAATAAATGCCCTTGGCTTTGTCGCGGCAGAACTGGCGCAACTCGAACGCCGCGTGGCGGCTTTCGGCGTCAGGCACGGGCAACGCCAGTGCCAGGTCGAGCTGCGTGACGGCCTGGTCGTAGAAGCCGAGGCGGGCAAGGAACTCCGCGTACTTGCTCCGGCAGATGAAGCTATCCGGCGCCAGCCGCACGCTCGCCTCAAGCTCGTCCCGAGCGTCTGCTACCCGCGTGCTGCGCAGGTAGGCGATGCCGCGGTAGGCTCGCGCGACAGCGTTCGACGGGTCGTCGGCGCAGAGCGCATCGAGCATCGGCAGCGCTGCGGCCACGTCATTCCGGCTGAGGCGCTGGCAGGCTGCTCGGAGCCGTGGGTCCGCCGGGACCGCGGCCGCCGAAGCTTTGAGTACGGCGTTCAGCGCGAGGCCGCACGCCGTACAGAACCGGCTTCCTGGTTGCGCCGGCTCGCCGCACTGGCCACAGAACTTCACGTCCATGGCTGGCGAATCCACTTACTCGACCGTGTACTTCCCATGGAACCCCCTTCGCTTTCCCCGGCCCCGAAACCGGGTGAGTGAAACGCAAGAAGGGTTGCCCAGCCGGCGGGCAGCGCGTCGTTGCTTCCGCATGGCGGCGCCGCCGACTGTTCGCGCGCGGTCAGAACCCCCGATTGCGGACGGGGATTGCTCTCCGAGCCCCCTGCGCTTCGAACAAGGCGAAGGCTATGGAGCAGACGTTTCGCGGGAATGTCGCTGCGATTTCGGCCGTATTTCGCGTTGATGACGTTGAGGTTTCGCGCCGCGAATCGCTCATCCGGGCGTCCAGAGGGCATTGATGCGATTGCGCAGCACCGCCTGTTCGTAGCGAAGCGCCCAGACGGAGCGCCGCATCACCTTCCGCACCGACCATTCCTCGCCGCGGCCGGATGCGGCCTCGTCGCGCAG
>CAYTBM010000048.1:5861-7680 GCA_964436025.1 uncultured Anaerolineaceae bacterium | reverse complement strand
GGGCCGGCGGGCAGGCCGTCGTGGAGAAAAAATGCCGTGGTTTCGCCGTGTGCGACGGCGGCGCCGGTCTCAAGGACCTGCGCCACGGCAACCTGGCCGCTCTCGACGTGGGCATGCGCGGCCGAGCGCTGGTGCCCCCAGGCGGTGAACTCGGCGATGGCGGCGGAGGCGAGCGGCACAGGGTCCTGTCCCGGCGCAACCAGCGCCGCGCAGCCGGCGAGCTCCAGGCACCAGGCCAGCAGGTAGCCATCGTGGCCGCGCTCAACCGCCAGGGAGAGTGCCAGCGGGCGTTTCACGCGCAGGAGTCTACGTCACGGCGACGACCCGCAGCCGCCAGGCGGCCGCGACCCGGCGGTTCGCTACAATCTGCAGGTGAAGACCACTCGCATCTTCCTCACGCGCCACGGCCAGACGCTGACCAATAAAGAAGGCCGATTCTGCGGGCATTCGGAAACGCAACTCACTTCACTGGGCGAAGAACAGGCGCGAGCGCTGGGCCGCAGGCTTGCGACAGAGAAGCTGGATGCGTGCTACACCTCGGACTTCTCCCGGGCGATGCACACAGCGGCGCTGGTGGCGGGCGAACGCAGGCTCTCGGCACACGTCGACGCGGACCTGCGGGAGCTGCACTACGGGGAATGGGAGCTCGAGCGCGAGGCCGAGATACGCCGGCGCTTCCCCGAGCAGCACAAGCTCATGCGCGAAGAAGACCCCGGCTGGCGCCCGCCCGGCGGAGAGACGGTGGCGGAGGTGCGCGCGCGAACCATGGCCGCCTTCGAACGGATCGTCTCGCGGCAGTCCGGCAAGCGAGTGCTGGTGGTTTCGCACGGGACTGCGATTAACTGCCTGCTTTCGGCACTGCTTGGCATGCCGGAAAGCCATGTGTTCCGGATCGACGTGGCGAACTGCGGTCTGACCGAGATCGATGTGCGGGCGGGGCGCGTGTACTTCGCGCGCATCAACGAGACGGCGCACCTGGCCGGGCTCAAGTGACGCGCCGGTGATCCCGATTGGCGACAGCAACCGCCGGCGGACCACACCGTGGGTGACCTACGCGATCATCCTCGCGAATGTTGGCGTCTTCCTGTACATGCTGGCGTTGAACGCCACGCCGCCGGCCTCGAGCCGCGAGGCGGCCCGGCTGCGCGTCCAGCAAACCGAAACGGTCTGCTACAACTACGCCACCTATCCCACCGACGCCGACCACTTCATCTGCAAGTACGCCTTCCAGCCGAAGGAGTTCTTCGACGCGGTTAGCGGCGACACCACGCAGACCGGCTCCGACCGGCTGATCGCGCTGGTCTCGATCATCACCGCCCTCTTCCTGCACGGCGGCTGGCTGCACATCATCGGGAACATGCTGTTCCTCTGGGTTTTCGGCGACAACATCGAAGACCGGCTCGGGCATCTCGCGTACCTGGCCTTCTACCTTGCAGCGGGCGCCATCGCCTGCCTTGTGCAAGGCGTACTGGACCCGAACAGCGTGGTACCGGTGATCGGGGCGAGCGGCGCCGTGGCCGGGGTGCTTGGCGCGTATCTGCTCTGGTTCCCGAAGGCGACGGTGCGTGTGGTCATCCCGTTCTTCATCCTGATCTTTATCCCGATCCCGGTGCCGGCGTGGATCATGATCGGGCTCTGGTTCGTGCAGAACCTGCTCGCCGGGTACGCCACCATCGCCGATGCCGCGGCGCCGGGCGCGGGAGTGGCCTGGTTCGCGCACATCGGGGGGTTTGTGTTCGGCATGCTGATCGCGGCCATGGCCGGTCGGCGGCCACACCGGCCGCGCCCGCGGATCTACTCGTAGCGAGCCAGTTTCCGC
>CAYTBM010000048.1:1344-5761 GCA_964436025.1 uncultured Anaerolineaceae bacterium | reverse complement strand
TCGTATTTTGACCATTACGACCACCTGGGCCGGAGTCCGTTTCAGCGGGTGGTTGATTGCGGGTACGGTTCGAGCGGAGCTGGAGAGATCCTCGCAATGTCTGGAAGCGGATCAACAGCCGTCCAGATGTGGAAGGGATCACCGGGCCACAACGCGATCATGCTCGGCGCCAACTGGAAAGTAATGGGAGTCGGCCACGCCGGGAGCTACTGGGCCGTGGACTTCGGCTCACTGGACGACTCCGGCCAGGCTGCACCGCCGACGCAGCCTCAACCAACGCCGCTGCCAACGAGCACTCCCGCGCCCCAACTGCCTGTCAGGCGTGCAGTGGTCCCGCAGATCACGACTGACTGACGCCCGGCTCGGCGGACGTACCGGTTTCTTCACCAATGTTGCGAATTCAGAGTCTGCCCCGATTCTTCGGGACAACCCTGATGTTTCTGTGGTAAAGACCTCCTTAGCATGCATCAAACTACCGGGTGTCCGGCGGGGAGACCGTCTTCTGACGGTGCCGCGACTCCCAAGGGGTGTAGGAAATGGGGGAGGGTGTGCCCGGCGGCTTCGGAAGCCGGGTGCTGGATGCGTCACCGGCCGCTGCGGCGATTGCCGAAGCCGCGGCGCTCCATGACCTCGATGCGTTCCTGCAGCGCGCCGCCGAAATCGTCCGCGAACAACTGAGCTCGGACTTCGCGATGCTTCGCGTGCAGCGGCACCGGCGGGCCCTGTTCTGGGCGCCGCAGTCCGGTCCGCTCTCGGCGGATAGCCTGATCCCGAACTGGGAAACCTTCCGCGATTCGCGCCACGCAGCACGGGTGGAGTCACTTCGTTCCCACATCACGCCAGACCTCTGCCTCCTGGATGACCCCTCGCCAGGGCAGCGGCTCCTCCGCGACCAGGGGGTTCGAAGCGCCGCCTGGACCGCAATCATCGACGAACAGGGCTCGGCATTCGGGTACATCCTCTGCGGTTCGCTGCTGCCGAACGCCTTCCACGAAGGCGCCATCCAGAAGCTGACAGAGCTGGCGAGCCTCATCGCCTGGAAGGCCCGCCCCGCGATTCTGATCGAAGCCCAGGAAGCCGAGCGCTCTCTGTTGGCCGAAGAATCGCGGCTCCTCACGGAGATAGCGGAAGCCGAAACGGAACCCGAGCTCTACGCCTGCGTTGCCGAAGGCGCTCGCCGCGCCCTGGCCGGCGACCTCACCCTCGCGATGGTGGACGCTCCGGGAGAACTGCAGCCAACACTCCTGAGCGCCCCTCCCGATGCGCTCAGCGCGGGCCTCTGGCGAAAGGCGCGGGCAGCGTTGATGAGCGGGCAGAACGCCTCCATGAACGAACGATCCCGTCGCGACGGGGCGTTCACGGTCCCGGACCTCTCGGACGAAGCTCCCACGCCGATCGAACGGTTCATGCGCGATGAACTCGGAATGCGGGCGCTGGCCGCAGCCAACCGCTCGCACCACTGGGGCGGGCTGGGGCTCGGGCTCGCGGTGATGCGAAAGAATCCCGGCGCCTGGACGGCAGCAGAATGCGCGTTTCTCGCCCGCATCGCCCGCGTTTTCGAAATCAGCGTCGAGCGGCTCCGCCGCGGCGAAATCGCGGTCGACCACAACCTCCAGCTCGAGCGCCAGGCAGATCTGCTCGCGACCGGCGCCGAACTCCTCGAGATGCTCTCCTCCGCGAAAGACCTGGAAGAATCGTGCAACCTCATCAGCGCCCGGCTGCGGGAGTTCTTCGAGGCGGACCATGTTGCCTTCGGGATGCTGGACCTCTCCGAGAAGTCACGTGTTGTCCTCGGCGCGAGTTCCAGCGTGATGGAGCGTTCCGAATTCAGCGCGCGCATCAGCGACAGCGACGTCGCGGTCTATGGCCCGGCTGCGGGCGCGAGCACGGCCGATTACATCACCGACCTCACGGAGACCGGTGACCTCAACGATGCCGCCCTCACGCTGCACCGGCGAGGGATCCGCAGCCTCATGCGGGCGCCGTTCAAGCTCTCAGACGGGTCGCTCGGCATCGTCACCGTGGGGAGCCTGGTGGCGGGCCGCTTCGGCGCGGCCGAAGCAGAGCGGCTCCTGGACCTTTGCCGCCCGGTGGGCATCGCCATCGACCGGGTGCGCTTGCTGGGTAGCATGGCGCGAACCTCCGCCGCCCTGGATGCGAAAACCCACATCCTCGCGGCGCTGGTGCCGGGCGCGACCGCGGAGTCCGCAGGCACCGTCTTCCTCAACCAGACGATGCGCCTGTTCCGCGCCACGCACGCTGTTGTCGCCCTCTTCGACGGCGATGAGGTCCGCATCGTGGGCATGGTGAGCGACGTCGTCGAGCCAGTCGGCGTACGCGAACTGATGGCCGGGAAGGACCGCGAACCGGACGCCAACTGGCGCCGCGTCGTGCAGTTCGGTGAGCCGCAAATGGTCCACGACCTCGAGGCGATCGAGCGCACGCCAGCCGAGGACTCGCTCTTCCAGGGCGGGCTGCGCAGCATCATGCGCGTGCCCATCCGTGACTCTCAGGGACGGGTGCGCGGCATTGTCACCGCCGGTTCGCCCGCCGCCGACGCCTGGACGGACGATGAATTGGACACCTTCGGCGAGCTTTCCGCCTGCCTCGGCCTCGTCTTCGAGCGCGCGGACCTGTACGAGCGCGCCGAGCAGCGCTCAGCGAAGATTCGCGCCCTCACGCGGCTTCTGAGCACGCTTAGCCTTAACTCCCCTCCGGAGGAGGTCGCGCGGCAGTTCGCCACCCAGGTCCGGGAGTACCTGGAAGCCGACGCGGTGGTGGTCTATGCCTTCGGAAACGAAGACCAGCGCGAACGCGTGGCTTTCGACGCCGCCGCGGGCGCGGAAGTCTCACCGGAGCTTTTCAATCTCGCGGAAGCGGGCCTCCGCGGGCGGATGACAAATGCGCCGCAGGTGCTCTACCACGACGGCGACGCTGAGGCATCGACGCGCTGGCTGGCGCAGGTGGCACGGTCCATGGGCTTCGCCAGCGCTGCCTGTGTGCGGCTAGATGCGGCCGGTGAGCCAATCGGCATGATCGCCGCCGCATCACGCCGGGCCGAGGCAATCGGCCACGCCGAACTGGATATCCTCGGCGCTGTAGCCGCCCCGCTTGGCATGGTTCTCGAACGGGCGCGAGCCCTCACCACGCTGCGGCTGCAGTCTCAGCGGACGCGCGCCATCCTGGACATCCTGGCCGCCCTTGGCCCGGCAGAAAGCATCGAGCAGGTGGCGGGCCCGGTGGCGAACGCGCTGCGCATGATGTACGCAGCCGACCACTGTGCGATCGGCACCTTCGAAGGCGCATCCGTCCGACTGGTCGCGGTCGAGTCGGCGGTCACTCGCTGGCGGATTGGCGATTCATTGCCGGTGGAGGCCCTCTGGGGTAAGGCACCGCCCAGCGGGCCGGTCCTGCACGTCATCGAAGACCTCGCCGAAACCGACGGACTCGCGGACGTCTCCGAGGCCGCGCGCGACGCCGGCATGCGCTCGAGCATGCGCGTCCTGATCGGCACGCCGGCCGACCCCCTGGG
The DNA here is from genome assembly GCA_964436025.1 of uncultured Anaerolineaceae bacterium. GTDB lineage: Bacteria > Chloroflexota > Dehalococcoidia > Tepidiformales > Tepidiformaceae > Amarobacter. The sequence continues at coordinate 2,229 of CAYTBM010000048.1, read as the reverse complement.
GGTGGTCACGGTGGGCTCTCGCCAACCAGGCCGGTTCACCGACTTCGACGCCCGGCAGTTGGTCCAGATAGTGCAACCGCTGGCGGTGGCCGCGCGGTATTTCCGCGGCCGCCGTGAAACGGCCCTGCGAACGGAGCGGCTAGAGACGACGAACCGGATCCTCACCAGGCTGAGCGCGGGGGGCACGGCGGAACACCTCGCCCGCGGATTCCTGGCGGAGTGCCGGGGGCTGTTCAACTGCTGCCACGCTCTCGCAGTACAATTCGACGAGGAGAGTGGCACCGGGCGCATCCTCGCACTCGACACTGACATCACCGAACTCGAGCCCCTGCCGACCGAGTTCCTGCTCGATGAGATGCACTCAGCGCGCCTGGTCCGCCAGCCAACGCCCCACCTCGTCTCGGACGCCCGCGAAGAGAGCAAGCTGAACATCCGCCACCACGACCTGATCGGGCGGGGCATCTATTCGGCGATCCGCGCCCCGCTCGTGGTGCATGACACGGTCCGCGGAGCCGTATCACTGTGGGGGCACGGCGCCAACTGCTTCACGCCCGAAGACGCCGAACTGCTCGGCACCCTGACGCGACCGCTCGCACTCGCCCTCGAAAAGGCGTCGGCTCTGCAATCTCTCGGCGAAAGCGAACTGAAGTACCGGTCGCTCGTAGCCCAGGCCGACGAGATGATCTTCCTCTTCGACCCCGTGACGCTGCGCATCCTCGACGCGAACGCGTTCACCTCGCAGGCGCTTGGCTATGCGCCCCAGCGGCTGCTGAATCTCACGCTTGATGTGGTGCTGAACGCGCCGCGCGAGGAAATAGTGACGACCGTCGCAGCCGCCATCGAAGCCGGCGAACTTCACCTCACGGATGCGCGCTTTGTCCGCGC
>CAYTBM010000048.1:0-1244 GCA_964436025.1 uncultured Anaerolineaceae bacterium | reverse complement strand
AGCGCGCTGACGCTCACGCGGGACTTGCCGTCCGAAGCGGTGTACGTCGAAGGCGACGCCGGCCAGGTCCAGCAAGCACTGACCAACATCATCCTCAACGCGCGCGACGCGATGCCCGAGGGCGGCGAGATTAGCGTACGCCTGCAACTCACCGGTGACCTCGCCTTCATCGAAATCGCAGACACGGGCCCCGGCATGGACGAAGAGACGCGCGTACGCATCTTCGAACCGTTCTACACGACGAAGCCGGTCGGCTCGGGAACCGGGCTTGGCATGGCCATCACGTACGGCATCATCCAGGGGCACCATGGCGACATCACCGTCGAAAGTGCCCCGGGCCGGGGCACCACGTTCACCATCACGCTGCCATTGCTCCAACCGGAGGAAACCCCGCCGGCGGACATCTTCAACGCGGGCGAAGGCAACCTTGTGCTGGTGGTGGATGATGACGCGATGGTCCGCCGGACCACCACAGCCACACTCGCGGAACTTGGCTACAACGTGGTCGAAGCGCCGGGCGGCGCGACGGCGGTGGAGATCATGCGCGCCAGACCGGACCGTTTCTCGGTGGTCTTGCTGGACCTGGTGATGCCCGGGATGACCGGCAGCGAAACCTTCCGCGCACTGACCAGCATCCGGCCGGACATCCCCGTAGTGGTCTGCACGGGATACGCGGCAGATTCCCACATCGACATCGATGTGAAGCGCCGTATCGCGGGCCTTGTGCAGAAACCGTTCACTGCGGAGCGCCTCTCGCGGGCGTTGCTGGCTGCGGGAGCACAGCCGACGCGGCCAGCGCGCATCTAGCGGCGTTTCCGGCACAGGTTGGGCGAGGAGCGGCCTTCATCGCATTCAACCACCACGTGTCATCAGGCTTGCCCGCTCCCTCCCCGGTTGCGGGCTCGTGCCGCCACGCAAAGAGCCCCGCCGAAGCGGGGCTCTTCTGGTATGCCTTGCGGCTATCCCGGTTTAGCGGGCGCGGCGGGCGACCGTCGCACCACCCACGCCGAAGGCGAGGGCGCCGAGGCCGAGGACCGCGTACAGCCAGGTGGCTGCGCTGTCGTCCGTGGCCGGGCCGGAACCGGTGACCGGCGGCTTCGGCGTCGGGGACGCTGAGGCCGTCGGAGTCGGCGTGGTGTAGGTCAGGTTGACCGTGTTGAGCTGGTAGTTCTTCCAGCTCCCGGTCTCATTGGCCTTCTTGCCGCCGATGTAGAAGGTGACGACCGCGCCATCGACGCCGCAGT
>CAYTBM010000047.1:0-15398 GCA_964436025.1 uncultured Anaerolineaceae bacterium | reverse complement strand
ACCACGAAGATGGCACCGAAGGGGCCCGCCGAAACAACGCCATCGGCACGTACCTGCATGGCAGCCTGTTGCCCAAGAACCCGCGGCTGGCCGACGAACTGATCCTCGCCGGGCTGCGGAAACGCTACGGAGCGCATGTCACGCTATCCCCACTCGACGACCGCGCCGAAGCCTCGGCGCACGCCAATGTGGCCGCTATCACCAGCCGGCGCCGAAACTAGCCACACGATGGCGCAGCGGCCGGCCCGGGTGGTGCGGACGCTGGCCTACCTGTGCGACGGCGTGGCCGCGGTCCCAGGCAGCGACCTCGAAGGCCGGCTGGGAGCCTGGTTGGATACGTCCCGCCGGTTTGTGGACTTCGCCGAGGCACACCGCGACAAGATCCGTCGAAAGCTCCGCGTGGCCACGGAACCTGAGGCCATGGAAGACGTGTTGGCGGAGCTTCAAGCAGCCTTCCTGCTCCTCGCCGACCGCAGGTTCGACCTCGATTTCGAGGCATACGGCAGTGGGCGGCGCGGGCCGGACTTCACGGTTGCGTTTCGTGCGTCGCACCGCTTCAACCTGGAGGTCACGCGGCCACGGTTGTCCGCGGGCGCCGGGAATGGCGAAGCGGTGGTCGCGCGGGCAGTAATGGCGAAGCTCCGGCAGTTCCCGGCGAGCGTAGCAAACGCCCTCTTCGTCGCCACGCCCGTCGCCCAGTCGGGAGATCAGATCGCCGCGACTATGCGGGACCTGAAACGCCGTGCGGACGGTGGGGACGCGGCGTACTTCGCGCGGCGGGGGCTCACCCCGGCCGAGTTTCAGTCGTCCTACCGTCGGATGTCCGTGCTCTTCGTGGCGAGCGAGGTGCGCCCGGGAGTGTTCGGCTGGACGAACCCGGAAGCGCGCCACCAGCTCCCGGACGGAGCAGCGGGCGCGTGCCTCACGGCTCTCGCGTCAGCGCGATGAACCGCGACCGCATGTTGCCGGGCTCAGTCCGCTCGCTCGCAACGTGTTGCGTTCAAAGCCTGGCTAATCGTTCCAGTCGTGTTTCTGGATTGGGCTCCGCTCGCGGCGTTGCATCATCTTGGCGAAGTCCTCGTTGACCTTGCCCACGAGTTCCTGCATGTCGTCGGCGCCGAGCTTCATCTTGGTCGAGCGCCAGCGCTTGAGCATGGCCCGGTCTTTATCGGAAAGGCCCGCGGTATCGGCCATGCGATTGACGAGCACAGTCAGCGCCTCGGCGATTTCGTCGTCGGTAAATCGAACTTCCATTACTGCTTCACCGTCTCGTAGCGTCCCTTGCTCTTGATGCGCCGAAGGAACTTCGCATCGAGGTGGGCGTTGAGGGCTTTGTTGAGGTCATCCGTCAGTTGCGCGAGCTCGGGCGAGCCCTCTCGGCGTTCGCCGCGCCACTTCTTGATGGCCTCGCGGCCTTCGTTGGAGATTTCCGCGCTATCAACGGCCACCGCGCTGACGAGCATCATCAGCGACCAGGCTTCTGGCTCTTCCAGCATCACAATCATGGCTTACTCACCTGTGAAAGTCGGGGCTCTCTTCTCTAAGAACGCTCGAACCCCCTCGGCCCGATCTTTCGTTGTCTGCAACAGCAAGGTCAAATCCGTCTCAAAACGGAGTGCCTGTTCGAACGGCTGGGCGAGGCCCCGCCAGATGGCTTCCTTGGCGAGGCGGACCGCGATCGGGCCGCGGGACGCGATGACCCCTGCGGTGCGGCGGGCCTCTGCGAGTGCCTCGCCTGGCGGCGTCACGGCTGTCACCAGCCCGGCGGCGAGGAGCGCCGCGGAATCGAGCTCTCGACCGAGGAAGAGCGCGAGGGCGGGTCCTTCGCCGGCCAGCGTCCTGGCGCGGGCATTGCCGCGGAGGCGGCCTTTGAGTGCGCCGCTGCTGCCGCACACGCGGATGTCGCAAGCCAGGGCGAACTCTGCGAGCCCGCCGCCCACGGTCTGTTCGAAGGCGAAGACCAGCGGCAGTTCGAATAGCGTGACGGCGCGGAACCACTGAAGATCTGCATCGAAGCGCTCCGGATGCGCGCCGGTGGCATCGATGAGGATGACCGACGCACCGCTGTCGAGCTGGCGTTCGAGTGCCTCCCAAACGCCTGACGGCGTGGTCTCCGGGGTAAGGTGGATGTCCGTGGTCCCTGCCCTCCTCCGGGAAGCCTACGCGGAAAGCGCGCCAGCGGCTGCCCGCATTGCCCGAGAGCGCACCGCGGAACACAATTCGCGAGTTATGGCGAACCTGAGCATCCCCGCACCGATCGAACCCGAGAAGAGCCCCTGGATCCACGATCGAAGCCAGCGCCCGGACGCACCCGCGCGCAACAGGATGGCACTCGTCCGCCAGTGGTGGGGCTTCGCGCTGGGACTCGCGCTCGCCGTGGGCCTGACCGCGACCCTCTTCTCGCTGCGTGATTCGTGGCACAACCACCGCGAGTGGCTGGTCACGGTGATCCCCGTGCTGGTCATCGCGGGTATTGGGCTGGGCCATCTCATCGCGCGCCAGAAGCTGTTGGCGCTTGCGGTGCCCGGCGGTTTCCTCTTCATGGCGCTGCTGTTCATGGTCTTTGACATCGTCGCGGACAACGATGGCTCATCAATGGGCACGCGCGACGCGTTCTCGATCCTGGGCGGCATCGCCCTCGGCGGGGCTGCCATTTCGCTTTCGATCGCGCTGCTCTGGGTGGAGATCCGCAACCCCACGAAAGCACCCACTCCCGAACTCTAATCCCGACATCCCTGGTCCCGGAGCCGCCCGGAGGTACCGTCATGACAAACGTCCCGATCCCCGCCTCGATGGCGGACATTACCCCGGAATGGCTGACCGCCGCCCTGCGATCGAAGGGTCACATCAACGGCAGGGTGACCTCCGCGGAGAAAGTCACCATCGGTCAGGGTGTGGGCATTCTCGGCGAGCTTGCGCGCATCACGCTCACCTACGACGGCCCGGAGCCGAAAGGGCCGAAGACCGTCATCGCGAAGATCCCGACTGCCGACCCCGCGGGCAAGGGCATCGCGGAGATGCTTGGCTTCTACGAAAAGGAAGTCCGGTTCTACAACGAACTCTGCGAAGGCATCGGTTGCCGCTCGGCCCATTCGTACTTCGCCGGCGGCGATCCGTCGACGGTCCAGTACGTCGTCCTTATGGAAGATCTTGGCTCGCTCCGCATCGGCGACCAGATCGCGGGCGCCTCGGCCGAGGAGTGCCGCACGCTGATCGGCGAGATGGCGCGGCTGCACGCGCGGTGGTGGGGCTCGAAAGAGCTCGAGGCCCTCGACTGGATCCCGCCGATCAATTCGCCGCAGATCAAGTTCGCGGCACTCGCCTATGCGCAGGCCCTTGAGCCCTTCATGCAGAAGTTCGGGGAGCACCTGACCGGCCACCAGAAGCAGTTCGCGATGCAGTACCTGTACCGCATGAACCCGATGCAGGATTACTTCGCATCAGGCGCGGCCACGCTCTGCCACGGCGATCTCCGCCTGGACAACGTGTTCTGGGGGAGCCCCGACAACTCATCGCCGGTCACGCTGATCGACTGGCAGATCGCCATCAAGAGCCGCGGCCCGTACGACGTTGCCTACTTCATGAGCCAGAGCGTCGAGCCCGCTATCCGCGCGGCGAACGAAGAAGCCATCCTCAAGGACTACCACCGCGCGCTCGTCGATGGCGGCGTCAAGGACTATTCGTTCGACCAGTGCTGGGACGATTACCGGGCCTCCACCATGGGCTGCCTGAACTACCCGGTGACGGCCGGCGGCTCGATCGACCTGGCCAACGAACGGGGGCTGGAGCCGGCTACCAAAATGCTGGACCGCTCGCTGTCGGCCATCATGGATCTGAAGGCGTACGAGGTGCTGGACCGCTTCGAGGACGCGCCGCTTCCCCAGATCCCTTCCTGACCCGTCCTCTGGCGCCGTTACAGAATCGTCGCGGATCGAAACTGCTCCAGAACGTTTACGTAGCGGTTACGCCGCCCCGTAACGTTTCAGGGCGCTCGAACGCTTAATCATTCGTGATACGCGACGTTACTGAACTCCCGGCGGCCCAGGCCGTCATCCATGAGCGTACCCAACAGGCGGAAACGCCCGAAGAAGCGAGACTCGCGGCTCTGCGTTGCAAGGACACGCTGGCATGGACGGCGCTGTTCGAAGAGCACCGCCATCTCGTGTTTCGCGCCGCGCTCGCGCAAGTCCGCGATCAACAACTCGCGGAAGACGTTACCTCGCAGGTCTTCCTCGAAGCCGTGGAGGGCATCGGCCGCTACCGCGACCGGGGGAAGCCCATCGCGGCGTGGCTCCTTGCCATTGCACGGCAGCGGTCACTGGACGTGCTGCGCAAACAACGGCGCCAGGCGCGCACGGGGTTCGTCCCCGTCGAAGGCGCCTGGGCAATGACTACCGCACCAGCGTTCGAAGCACTGGACATCCTCACGCCTGAGCAGCGCGAAGTCATGCACCTGCGTTTCGTCGAGGAGCGCTCCGTGGAGGAAGTCGCCTCACTCACCGGCAGGAGCACGGCTGCCGTCAAATCCTTGCAGCATCGCGCGTTGCGCCAGTTGCGCGCCCGCACCGAACGAAGAACCGGAGGCCATCACTCATGACGCGACAACAGACAACGGACGCGCAGGAACTCGAACACGACATCGCGGCGCTCCTCAGGCCCTTTGCCGGGTACGAATTGCCGGCCAGCGCGGATGCCCGAATTCGCGAACGCATGCTGGCAGGTTTGCTTCGGCCGGCGGAGGCCTCCCGTCCCCGGGGCAGAAAGTTCCTCTGGTCGCTTGGCGTCGTCGCGCCGCTGATGGCCGTCACCGCTGTCGGCGCGGCGGCGGGTTCGACGACCCCAATCCCGAACGCGGTCGAATCGGCAGCGTCCGCCATCGGCATCGGCGGCAACAGTGGAGACGTCAGGCAGGACGTGGAGCACCGCGCGGAACAATCCTCCGACAACGGGCAGCCCGGCTCTTCGCCAGGGCGTTCGGGCGATGCGCCGGGACTCACAGGTCAGGCGCGCAAGAACGACTCCACCACGCCCACCGCCACCGGCACGCCGGTCCCCGGCGAGACCGCGGCCGCGGCGCCCGAGGCGACGAAGACTCCGCCGCACGAAAACGGCAAGGGGTGTGACGACGTCCTCTTTGCGAATGGTGAGCCGCCGTTCGCGTCTCCGGGTGGGCCTGTCGGCTGCGAAGTGGGCAATTCGGGCGAACACCGCAAGAACGGCGCGAACGCGACCGAGACGCCCGTACCGGGCGAAGCAACGCCGGCGCCCACACCGGCCGACGACGAGGACGAAGACGAAGACAGCGCCGGCGGGACTTCGCACGGCCTCGGGAACGGACACAGCGAGGACAAGCCCGGTAACGGCCAGGGCAACGGCCACGATGTCCACGAACATGAGCCCAACGAGAACGGGAACGGCCCCGGCGGCTCGAAGCCGGAAGCTACCCCAACGAGCGGCTCGCCGGAGACCCCGGCGCCCGAACCCGCCGCGACGACCCAGCCCGGGGGCCAGGGCAACGGCGGCGCCAATGGCCAGGGCAAGGGCAAAGGCAAGAACAACTAACGACTTGCCCCGGGGGCCGGCAGTCACGGCCCCCGGCACGCTCCGGGGGAATCGAGCCGGGTTAAGTCAACGCGCCAACGACGAAGCAGGCGCTCGTGGTCCCGCTGCCCCCGAGGTTGAGGGTGGCGACGCGTTTTGCGCCCTCAACCTGGTAGCTCCCGGCTTCTCCGGTGACCTGCCGATGGGCGTCCAGCAACTGCCGGACGCCGGTCGCCCCGACCGGATGCCCGGCGCCAATTAGGCCGCCGCTGGGGTTAATCGGAAGCTTGCCGCCGAAGTCGATCACTTCCTCGTCGATTGCCTTGAACGATTCCCCGGGCGCGGTCAGCCCGAAGTGGTCGATGGCCATGTACTCGGACGTCGTGAAGCAGTCGTGCGTTTCGATGGCGTCGAGGGCCCAGCAATCCGCCAGCTTCGCGCGGCCGAAAGCATCGGTGATCGCGTGGCGGGTATGGGGCAGGACAAACGGATTCGCCGCGCTCTCCACCATTTTGTCGGCGAAGCTCATGACGGCGGTGTGATGACCCCAGCCCTCGATCTTGCTGACGCCGGAGCGGTCGCCGCCGCGGGCCGCAACGTACTTCTCGGCGTATTCGCGGCTGGCGAGGATGATCGCCACCGCGCCATCCGTCACCTGCGAGCAATCGCCGATGCGGATGCGGCCGGTGAGCGGCTGCTGCATCTTCTCGGGGTTGGCGGGCCACTCGCGCGTCTGCGCGAGTGGGTTGCGGCGCGCGTTCTCGAAGTTGATGTCGGAAATACGCGTGAGGTAATCGTCGTTCAGGCCGAAGCGCTTCTGGTATTCATCGCCGAGCTTTCCGAAGAGCGCGGGGAACGGGAAAGAAACGCCTTTGGCCTCACGCTCGTACCAGGCGGCGGTCCCGAGGTATTCGCCGCCCTGGGCGGCGTCCACCGTCTTCATGTGCTCGATACCGACAACGATGGCAACGTCGTAACGGCCGGCCTCGATTTCGGCCGAAGCCGCGAGGGTGGCCATGGAGCCTGACGCGCAGGCTGCTTCGTGCCGCGCTGTGGGCAGGCCGGCGAATGCCGGGTTCGTCTGTACGAGGAACGCGCCCAGGTGGCCCTGCATCGCGTAGAGCTCGGCCGCGAAGTTGCCCACATGACCGGCCTGGATGTCCTGCGCCGGCACGCCGGTCGCTTCGAGCGCTCCATTGACGACTTCGCTGAGGATGTCCGGGATCTGTTTGCCGGCGCGCAGCCAGTTCTGAGCGAAGTCGGTCTGGTAGCCGCCGAGAATGAACGTTTCCGAAGCCATGAAGTGCAATCCTGGGGATGAGAGTGGTGACACAAGCCTACCAGTTCAGCCAGTGCGTTGCATGAAAGAACGGACTTCTCGGACACCTGTTGAGCATTGAGACGACCGCCTACACTCGGCGCCGTGATTCTTCTGACGGAGACGTTCACCGGGTTTCACGGGGCTTCGCTCCTGCTCCTGGCGGCCGGATTCGTCGCGCTCGCGATATGGCTAATGGCTTTCGGGTACAGGTGGCTGCGGACACGCCCGGACTTGCCTGCGGCGGGGCCGGAGAGAAGCGAGATACCGCCCCAGCCTGAGTCGCCGGCTGTCGTGAACTTCCTGGTGCACAACTGGCACGCGACGCCGAGTGGGATCTCAGCGACGTTGGTGGACCTTGCCGCACGCCGCTTTCTCGGACTCGACCTGGTCGGTCTGGACGGCACCGTTGTTCGACTCCGTGACAAACCTGTTGCGGGAGCCTTGACGGGCTACGAACAGCAGGCCTACGAACTCGTCTCGGCTCGTGCCACTGGCGGATCGGCCCCTATCGAGGCCATCACGCTCGAAGACGGGAGCGCGGACCGCTGGATCAGGAAGTTTCAGAAGGCCGTGGTCGAGGAGGCTCGGGCGCAGGGCCTCGCCCGCAAGCGGTGGGAGCTCATCGACTACGTTGTGGTTGGTATCGGGCTGGCCTTCGTGCTGGGGTTTTTCTCCCTCGCCTTCGGAGCGGCTCATGTCGGTGCATCGGGCGGTTCGACGAGCGGCGATAGCAGCATCTCGTTCTCAGATTGGGTCCTCGGCGCCGGGTTCGCATGGCTGGTGGCGATGGGACTCGTCACGCGGTCGCAGGCCGTGACCGACACGCCGGCCGGTAAGGCGGTGTGTGCCCGCTGGCTGGGAATGCGGGATTACTTCCGGCATAGCCAGGCGTTCGAGGGCCAGCCGCCGGCCTCGGTTGCTGTGTGGGAGCGGCTGCTCGCGTACGGCGTGGCCACAGGCACAGCCCGCGAGGCCGCCCAGGGCCTGCCGATCGTTGCGGAAGACCCGCACACCGCGTGGACGCGGTCGACCGGTTCGTGGCGCGAGATCCGGATCGAATACCCGCGCCGTTTCGGGTATGGGCAGTGGCCCGTGCGGGTCTTCTTCGAGGGCATCGTCCGGACGCTCTTCTGGGGAGGCATTGCGTACGTGGTGCTCCCGGCGGTATCGGTGGTGGGCTGGCAGATGCTCCAGGACGGACTGCGGAGCACGGACACGCACTCGCGTGAGGTGACGCTGCTCGTCGCTGCTATGGGCGCGCTCCTGACAGCTGTCGGCCTGTATCTCTCGGCGCGCACCTTCGGCGGGCTGGTGCGGCTGATCCAGGGCGCGCGAGACCTCGGCAGGACGGTGACCATCGAGGGCGAGGTGGTGAAGGTGCACAACGGGCGGTTTGCGGTGGACGACGGCACAAGCGCATGTGTCAAGGCATTGTTCGTACCACCGCTCCAGGGAGTTGGGCGCGGACAGCGGGTGCGAGCGGTAGTTTCGCCTCACCTTCGCCACCTTTCCAGACTTACTGTGCTGAGCGAGGTACCCCCAGACGCAGCCGCCGAGGCAGTCGCTGCCATTCCTCGAGCGCCCGCCGGCGCCGCTCTGACGCCGTTGAACCTTACGGCCGAGGTCCTCAACCGGGCGACGGGGCTCACCCTGCGGCGGGCAACTCCCGGGGGCAAGGGCGGCCCCGGCGCCGGGGCGCAGGGCCTGTTCATCGAGCAGTTCGAAGATGGCCGCGGCGACCGCCTGACCATCACGCGGATGCCCGCGATGGCCGCACAGGTGCCGTTGTTCTCCGTGGTGACGAAGTTCGCCACACGCGGCGGCCAGGCCATCGAAGGGCTCGGGGAATCGGCGAACTGGGCCAGGGACCGCGCGCTTGTCGTGACCGCGAACGGCCAGCTGTGGGTTGTCGATGTCGACTTCGGATCGACGCCGGCATCGCGCCGGCTGGAGATCGCCAAGGAGGTGGCCGGGGTCCTGCTGGCTGAGGCACGGCCGGCGGCAAACGAAGACGGCCCGCGCTGAGGCGGGCCGTTCGTCTTACCTTGTGCGGTCCGGGCTACTTCTCGACAGGGACTCCGACGCTGTTGCCCCACTCCGTCCAGGAGCCATCGTAGTTGCGGACGTTGGGGTAGCCGAGCAGGTGCGTGAGCACGAACCACGTGTGCGAGCTCCGCTCACCGATGCGGCAGTAAGCGATCACCGGGTCGCTCGACTTCAGGCCCTGCTCCTGCTCGTAGATGGCCTTGAGTTCATCGGCGGACTTGAAGGTGCCGTCTTCCGGGTTGGCTGCGCGCGCCCAGGGCACACTCTTCGCGCCCGGGATGTGGCCGCCGCGCAGGACGCCTTCCTGCGGGTATTCCGGCATGTGCGTGCGTTCGCCGGAGTATTCCTGCGGGCTGCGAACGTCCACGAGGCGAGTGTCGCCGCCGAGCTTCTTGAGGACCTCGTCGCGGAAGATGCGGATCTTCGAATCATCGCGCTCGGGCGCGGTGTAGCTCGTTGCGGGGTATGACGGCACGTCGCGAGTGAGTTCGCGGCCTTCCTTCTCCCACTTCAGGCGGCCGCCGTCCATGACTTTCGCGTTGGTATGTCCGAAGAGCTGGAACACCCAGAACGCGTAAGTCGCCCACCAGTTGTTCTTGTCGCCGTAGAAGACGACCGTCGTATCACGGGTGATGCCGATTCTGCTGGCGAGCTTCTCGAATCCCGCCTTGTCCAGGTAGTCGCGGCGGAGCTGGTCGTTCAAGTCTGCGGCCCAGTCAACCTGGACCGCCCCGGGGATGTGGCCCGAGGGGTAGAGCAACTGGTCTTCGTTGGATTCGATGATGCGGACGTTCGCGTCGCCTTTGTGCTCGGCGACCCAATCGGTTGAGACGAGGACGGACGGGTTGGCATAGCCACGAGCGGCAATGTCGGTCATGCGGAAACCTCCTTGTGTTCGTGCGGTGACGGGGAGGGTCAGCGTACGGCGTTTGCGTGAGAAAGTCGAGCGACAAGGTCAACAATTGGCCGCGCACGGAACTGCCCGGGCGGAACGGCCGCAGGTATAATTCGCGCATGGCAATTCGCCAGCCTTCGCCCCCGAACGTGAAGCCGCCGACGCGCCCCAGGTGGCAGTCCAAGTATCACGGCGTGCGCATGACACCGGAGCAGTACCTCCAGTTGCCGGAGGAGAAGCCGTACCTGGAATACATCGACGGGATGGTGGTCCAGAAGCCTATGCCGAACGAAGTACATGGCCTGCTCGCTTTCCGCGTCGGCTTTCTCATCCAGTTGTGGCTGGGCAGTACCCCGGCACGAATCGGGGTCGAGATTCGAGCCCGGCTGGGGGACCTGCCGAATTACCGCCTTCCCGACGTTTCCTTCTGGCGTACCGACGCGCAATTCGGCAACGAAGCGCCGCCGAGCCTCGCGATCGAGATCCTGTCTCCGAACCAATCGCTGGCCGAACTTCGGCGAAAGTGTGAGTTCCTGCGCTCAACCGGCGTGGAGACGTGCTGGCTGATTGACCCAGGGGGGCGCATGGCGGAACTCTACGAGGGCAGAGTGAAGAAGGGCCGGGCGGTGGACGTGCTCACCGCCGACTGCCTGCCGGGTTTTGCGCTGCCCCTGGCTGAGCTGTTCTCCGTGATCGCGGAGGAGTAGCTTCCGCGCTCGGGTCCTGGGTGGCCTAGAATCGCGGGCATGAGCCTCCCAGCCTTTTCCCTGACCGACCTCGCCGGCGCCGAACGCGCATTCCCCAGCGGGCGCACAGCGTTGCTCTGCTTCGTGAAGGAAGACTGCCCCACCTGCGTGCTCTCGATGCCGCTTATCCAGGCGGCTGCGGAGGCTTTCGGCGAGACGATGGATGTGTGGTGCGTCGGGCAGGATGCTGCGGGCAACGCGCGGCTCGTCGAGCAGTTTGGGCTCACCGCACCGATGCTTGATGACTCCAGACTCCACGTTTCGTACCGCTATGACCTCGACACCGTGCCAACGATCATTCTCGCCGACGGTGAAGGGAATGAGATCGAGCGGTTCGTTGGCTTCGGCAAGTCCGACTGGCAGGCGCTCTTCCAACGGCTGATCACGCTAACCCTTTCTCCGGCGCCGGCGGTGGACTGGAGCGTTTATCCGGAGATGCGGCCGGGCTGTGGTTCGAAATCGGTGGAGCCCGGCATCGCCGAGCGGCTGCAGGCGGAGATGGAGGGAAGTCCCATTCGCGCCCGGCGCATCGAGGTTGGAGAGTCAGACGACATTTTCGAGTTCATGTTCGACCAGGGGCTGACCGACGGGTTGCCGGTCATCCCGCCGACGCCCGAACGCGTCGTGCGAATGCTCGCGGGGACGAAGCGGGACCCGCAGGAGGTCGTGGCGACAATGCCCCCGAACATGGCGCCACTCACCGTGGAGAAGGTGGCGATCAACGCCGTCATGGCGGGCTGCAAGCCGGAGTACATGCCGGTTGTGCTCGCCGCGGTGGAGGCGGTCACCACCGAGCAATTCAACATGCACGGGGTGCTGGCAACCACGCACTTCCCGACGCCGGTAATCATCGTGAACGGCCCAATCCGCGACCGGATCGGGATGAACTACCGGTTCAACGTCCTGGGGCAGGGCAACCGCGCAAACGCGACCATCGGCCGCGCGGTGCAACTGATCGTGCGGAACGTTGGCGGCGGCCGGCCGGGCGAAGTGGACCGCGCCGCTCTCGGACAGCCGGGCAAGTACACGTTCTGCTTCGCCGAGTTCGAAGAGAAGAGCAACTGGGAACCACTCCACGTCGAGCGCGGCTTCCACCGCGAGGACAGCACCGTCACGGTGTACGCCGGCGGGGCGCCGAACGGCATCATCGATCAGCTGTCGCGCGGCGCCGAAAGCCTGGCGACCAGCTATGGGCTCGCACTCGCCGCGGCGGGCCATCCGAAGCAGCACGGCCACGGTGAAATCGTGGTGGTCGTGCCGCCCGAACACGTCGACACCTTCGCGAAGGACGGCTGGAGCAAGGACCAGATCCGCGCGCGCATCCAGGAAGTGACCGCGCGGCCCGCGCGCGAACTGATCCGCGACGCATTTTGCGCCGAGGGCATCACCCCGGCGCAGGCGGAGAGAATCGGCCTGGATACGCTTGTGCCCAAGTTCAGGAACCCGGCGGACATTGCGTTCGTCGTCGCTGGCGGGCCGGCCGGGAAGTTCGCCGCGTACCTTGGCGGGTGGGTGAGCGGCCCGATGGGCAGTTCGATGACGACCGTGAAGATCCGCGAGTAACCCTACCGGGCGATTCTCTGCCGTCCTTGCTCGCTAGCGTGCCACTTGACAGCGAGTGGTACTTTGCGGGCGCTCAGTTGTCCGGCCGCACCAGGGCTTGCTGAGCGAAGGGGGTCGTCCAGATGATTTCGCTCCGTTACGCCATGCTGGTTGTCCTGCCCGCGCTACTCCTTCTCTCGGCCTGTGGAGGCGACGACGACGACTCCGGCAACGGCGACGACAGCTCCGGCGACTCATCCCCATCCTCCTCGAACGGTTCCAGCGGTTCGTCGAAAAACTCGGTGAACATCTCGAAGATTAAAGACGGGGGCTTCTCGACGGCGAAAGTCCACATCGAAGTGTCTGGCGGCAAGGACTTCAAGATGGACCTGGAGGGCAATGGCCTGGCTACGAGTGGGTTCGCGCTCCTGGCCTTCACGAGCGACGACGGTTCGGTCCAGCTCACGCTCAACGGCACGGACAAGGATGAGCCCGGCGGTATTGGTCTGACCGCGCGCCAGTTGGCGAGCGGCGGGGGCTGGGGGCAGGACTGCAGTGTGAAGTCCGAGGATGGGGACAAGGAGCTGAAGGGGGAGTTCGAGTGCAAAGACGTCGAGGGTATCGAACCCGGCTCCGTGAAGACGCACAAGGTCCGCATCAGGGGCACGTTCTCGGCGACACGCTGAGCCAACCGGCCTAACCGCCGGGGAGCTTGAAGTCCTTCCCGATGACGATGACCACGTCTGGCAGGCTCGAGTCGTCCTTCGGGAGGGCGATGATCTCGCTGTTGGGGATGCTCATCCACTTCGCGATGTCTTCGGCCAGGGAACGTTTGTCATCGCCGTAAAGGGTGATGGTCGTGTGGGGCTGCGCGGCCTGATCGGGGCCGTAATACACGGTGGGGAGCCCCTTGCTGTAGGCGAGGTACCTGCCGAGGGCGGCTGCTCGCACCGTACCATCCTCGCCGTATCCGTTCTGGATCTCGACAGCGGACGCGCTGTACTGGCTCTTGGTGAAGACCTGGCTCAGCCAGTACTGGACGTTCTCCGCGTTCCACTGGAGGACGGCGGCGCCGCCCGGCGTTGTGTAGCCCACGACGGTTGGGACATCGTTCACGGGATCGCCGAGGGAGAAGGTGTTCATGCGGCCATTCGTGTCCTTGAGCAGGGCCGCGTAGCCGGGGAACTTGGAGCGTGGGATGTCCGTTTTCACGGTGCTCGCGTAGGCGTCCCAGACATCGAACGGGTTATTGAGCAGCGCCGTGGAGAGCACCTTCTGGAGCGCGGTCTTGAGCACGAGCTGCTGGCGCTTCACGCGCTTCAGGTCGCTGTCGTACTCGCGGTGCCGCCCAAAGGCCACCGCGTGGTAGCCATCAAGCTTGTTCACGCCAGAAGGGAAGCTGACCCAGACGCCGTTGATATCGTCATCGCTGTAGAACCATTCGGGGACGGAGAGGTCGTAGGGGATATCGACCTCGATCCCGCCGAGGGCGTCGATGAGCTTTTCGACGCCTTTGAAGTCCAGGATCACGTAGTAGTCGATATCGATCCCGAAGTTTTCCCTCATGTCGAGCTTCATCTGGTCGATGCCGGAACCGATGCTCTTCCCGTTGCGCACACCAACGCCGAAGGACGTGTTGATCCGGTCTTCGTAGGTGAACTCCTTCGTGTGGATCTCCACCTCCATGTCCCGTGGGAAGCTAAGGACGCTGGTGGTCTTCCCGACCGGGTCGATGGTCGCCACCATTATGGTGTCGGTGAGGTAGCCGCTGTTGGCGTTGTCGTCGAACTGGAAGTTGGGCCGCTTATCGACGCCGAGGATGAGCAGGTTGATGCGTTTGTTGAAGACACTCGCGTCGCTCGGCGGCTTGATGGCCACGAACGGGTTATCGAGGGAGGCCAGCGGGCGGATGATGCCGAGGTTCGTAAGGTCTTTGCCGGGGAAGAGCGCCGGCGTGACACGTGCGAGCAGCGCCACGCTGGAGTAAATCGATGCCAGGCCGAAGGTGAAGAGCGCGAAGACGAAGAGGATGCGCTGGGAGCGCGTGAAGTTCTTTCGGGCAGCGGCCCGGGGGCGCGGCGCGGGCCGGGAAACCGGAACCGTTACGGTCGACTCTTCGATCCGCGTCGCCACGGGTGTCAACCTACCGGCGCGCATCACTCAGGGTCAATGCTGAAGCGGGTGGGAGTGAAGGGACGTTAATTCGAACCCGGGATGGTGAAGTCCTGGCCGACCACCACCATGATGTCTGGCGTGGCGGTGTCGTCGTCCGGGACATACTGGTTGACCACGCGGCTCCTGGGCAGGTTGAGCCAGCTGGCGATGTCCTCGCCGGCCTTGCGGTGGGACTCCCGGCTGACGATCACCGTCGTTTGCGCCTGCGGGGGGAGGTCGCTCCCGTAGAACACCGTCGGGAGGCCTTTCGCGTACACCAGGAAGCGCCCAAGCGCCGCAGTGCGGGAAGCGCCGAGCGTGGGGTTGCCGTAGGCGTTCTCGATCTCGACAGCTGCGTCGGGGTAACGGGTGACCGGGAAGGCGCGCGCCAGCCAGTACTGGACGTTCTCGGGCACCCACTTGAGGACGGCGGCGCCGCCGTCAGTGGTATACGGGATCATGGTCGGCACGTCATCGACGGGATCGCCGACGGAATAGGTCTGCATCGTGCCGTTCGTCATCCGCAGGAGGTCCGCGAGGGGGACGAGCTGCGATGTTGGGATGTCGGTTTTCGCCAGGTTGCTGTAGGCGTCCCAGAGATCCAGAGGGTTCTTCGCAATAATGCCGGCCGAGAACGACTTCTGGAGCGCCGTCTTCACTACCAGCTGCTGGCGCTTCACGCGCACGAGGTCGCTGTCACCGCTGCGGTACCGGCCGAATGCGACCGCGTGGTAGCCATCGAGCTGGTTCACACCCGGCGGGAACGAAACGTACTGAGCGTGCTGGTCGTCGTCCGAGTAATACCAGGTGTCGACGGACAGCTCGGCGGGGATATCGAGTGTGATGCCCCCGATGGCGTCGACGAGACCCTGGACCCCTTTGAAATCGAGTACGACTGAGTAATCGATGGAGATGTTGAAGTTCTCCTTCAGGTCGCGCTCCACCTGGGCAATGCCTGCCGCGCGGTTGCCGCCGGCGCGAACGCCCACCCCGTACGACGTGTTGATCCGGTCCTCGTAGGAAGAACCGTTCTTCCCATGAATATCGATGAGCATGTCCCGGGGGAAGCTGAGCAGCGTGGTCTTCTTCGTCACCGGGTCAGTCGAGGAGACCATCACCACGTCGGTCAGGTAGGCGCCGTTGCCGTTGTCCT
>CAYTBM010000046.1:0-15531 GCA_964436025.1 uncultured Anaerolineaceae bacterium | reverse complement strand
GTGATGAACAGCACCCACGCGAGTGACAGCCCGAGGCTCAACCCCAGGAGGATGCCGGAAATCGCGATGAAGCCGGATTCGAACAGGAAGCTCAGCGCGACCATGCTGCGCTGATACCCGATGGCGCGGAGCATCCCGATCTGTTGGCGCCGTTCGACCACCGCACGCGACGCGATCACCGCGAGGGCGGCAATCCCGACGATGAGGCCAAGCCCCATGAACCCCTGGAACACCAGCAAGAAGCCGTTCTGCAACGCCTGCTGCTGATCAAGCAACTCCTGCAGGGAGTTCGCGGACGCCTGGACGAGCGCTGCTTCGATCGACTTGGAGTAGTCCTCAGCGTCCACGCCCGGCTTGAGCTGGAGGTAGAACCGCTGGCCCTTCGAGTCCGGGAACGCGCCCAGGAGGGTTTGCTTTTGGACGACGAGGCCGGTGGCGAAGTCGCTCGTCCCGAGGCCGAAGAAGGTGTCGGCGGCCTCTTTCATTTGGGCGATCACCGTAACCGTCGTGACCTTGTCGCTGCCGGGGTCATGCAGTTTGAGCTGGAACGGCTCGAACCCGTCTTCGACCGGGTTCAGACGGAGGAGGTCCGCCTGCCCGCCGGCGCCGAACCCCTGCTGCGCGACCGTGACGCTGGCCGGGATGACGGCCAGCGTCGGGTCACCGGCGAGAGCCTTCCACACCTCGGCGTCAGTCGAGTAGCCTTTCGCGTAAGTCTTCATCGGTAGCTTGTTGGTGGCGATGAACTGCGGGTCCACCCCGAAGACCGTATACCGGCTCCACGGGCCGACGATCCGGGTGCCATTTTCGTCTTCTTTGTTCTTGAACTCGTCCTTGTTTTCGACTTCCGCTTCGGTGGCGTTCGCAACGCGGACCTCGCCGAATGCCCGGACAGGTTCGAAGCTGCCGCCGCCCTTCTCCACGGCTGCTTTTAGGTCGGGGATCTGGTTATTGGGGTTCACGTCGATGACGGCCTCATAGCCGCCCTTGGTGTCTTCGTTCAAGAACAGTGCCGCGAAGTTGGTGTTGATGGTCGCCATCATCACCAGGGAGAACATGATCAGGCCGATCATCGCCATCGTCATTCCGGTGCGGAAGCGAGAGGTGAGGGGATAGGCGACACCAGTCTTGAGCGCCGGGACGATGCGTCCGAACCGCGAACCAAGACTCGCTATCGCCGGCAGCACGATGTCGGCGTTGTAGACCAGGATGAACGTGCCACAGGTCACCATGACCATTCCGCTGAGGAAGAACATCTCGATGTCGCCGTTCAGCGGCCCGGTGATGGGTTCCGTGACGCTCGATGGCAGGTACCAGATGACCAGGAGTACTGCGCTGACGGCCGTGAACGACATCCGTTCAGCGATGCCGAAGTAGCGCAGTGTGACTGCCAGCCAGAGCGCGAGCAGCGAGACGCCCAGCAGGAAGAAGAACGACGAGTTGCGATCGAGGCCGCCGTAAGTGAGCGCTATGCCGGCGATCCCAAGGGCGGAGGCGACGGCAGCGCTCCAGGCCACCTGCGTTTTCCACGTCTGCAGGAGCGCAACGACAAACGCGACCGGCCAGACGACGAGCGCGAGAATCCCGGCCCAACGCGGGAGACCTGACGGCTTGCGGTCCCGAACGAGGACGACGAGGCCCAGCGCGATGAAGTAGGGCACCAGGATCAGCACCCAGCCGACGATCGGCAGTGCCACCCCGAGAATCCACGGCCAGCGGAGAGGGCCTTCCGCGGTGCGGTGGTCCCGCGGCGCGGCGACATTCGAATTACGAAGCGCATAGAACCAGGGTGAAATCAGCCCTATCAGGACAAGCGGGATACCAAGGACCATTCCCGGCGACTGGAAAAAGAAGAGCGAGAACCCGATCGGCAGTGCCAGAGCTGCAATGCCGTTGAGCACCGCGCGGTAGTAGCCCTTCCATGTCTCCGCTTCCGGGTTCACCGGATGCGATTCCGGGAGGTCGCGGATGGCGGCTGTGATGTTCAGCCGGCTGGCGCGCCACGAGCTGATGAAAATCACCAGGAACGTCGCGATGACGCCCAGGCAGAAGGCCACGACCAGGCTGCGCAGCGTGAACGTAACCGTCAGGTTCAGGCCCAGGTTGTCGCCGGCAAAGGCCTTGATGATGCCGACCATCGCGAAGGTGACCCCCATCCCCGCGACCAGACCAACCACCGCCGAACCGAGGTCATAGCCCATGCCCTCAGCGAGGAAGCTCTCCACCAGCTGGCGCCTTTTCGCGCCCACCGCCCGCGCCATGCCCATCTCCGGTTTTCGTTCGGCCGCCAGCATCACAAAGATGAGGAAGATCAGCAGGATGCCTGCCGCGATGCTGAAGAGGCCAAACACTACGAAGACCGTGGTGAAGGTCGCACCAATCAGCTCAGCGAAATGCACGAGGTCGTGCTTGAGCGGCGTGACTTTGTAGGGTGTATCGCGCAGGAGCGGCTTGATTTTCGCGACTGCCGCGCTCGAATGGTCCAACCCGGATTTCACGCCGCCCTGGTTGGAAACGAATACCGCGTCGGCGTTCTGGCCACGTCCCGTCAGCTCCGCGAGCGAATCGAAATTGACTGCGGCCCCGTGCTTCGCACTGGGATCGATGGCGCCGGAGAGCACGCCGGCGGGCACCACCGCTTTCACGGTGAAGTCCACGGGCTCGCCTTTTTCGAACAGGGTGACCGTATCACCGGCCCTCGCCTCGATTTCGTCCGCAAGGTCGGTGTTCAGGGCGATTTCCCGGCCGTTCAGCTCGACGGCCTTGCCAGACGTGTCTTTCAAACCGCCCAGGGCGGCGGCGTCCTGCGCGCGAAACCCCACGATCCGCGCAGTTGGGTAGTTCAGGCGCGTCCTGGCGTTCTGGACCGGTAAGGACTCGCGCTGGAATGGGACAATCGCCTCAATATCCGCGTCGTTCGCGAACTGCCGTTGCCACTCCTCGACGGTGGAGAGCGGGATAACTTGCTGTTCCGGGGCGGCCGGGTGGTTGTCGGTGTCCCAGGCAATCCACTCGTCAGCCTCGCCGAGGATGTCGTAGACCTCGGCAGTCACCGAGGTCGTCAGCGTGTCGCCGGTGCCGAAGGCCGCGCTCATGATCAGCGTGGAGAGCATGAGCCCGACGATGATGAGGGCAGTCTGGGCCTTGCGCCGCGGGATGTTGCGCAAGCCCATTTTGAACATCACCGGGTTGCGCCAGGCGATGAACCCTACGAGCAGGAAAATGACGAGCGTGATTGCGAGGCTAATGGCCGCAATCACGTTCATCGAGACGCCGAAGAGTTCGTTCATCGCATCCTCCGCGGGGGTCGAGCGGTGGCTTAGTGACCGGCGGTGGCAGCCGCCACCATCTCGGCCTGGCTGTCTTCCCGGAGGATGACGCCGTCGGCCATGTGGATCGTCCGGTGGCAGCGGGCCGCCACTTTGGGATCGTGCGTCACGATGACGCACGCCTGGTGCTCCGCCTGGTTGAGCTCCACGATGAGGTCCATGATCTCGGTCGCAGTCTGCGAATCCAGCGCGCCTGTCGGTTCATCGGCCCAGACAATGGCGGGACGGTTAACGAGCGCACGGGCAATGGTGACACGCTGGCGCTGCCCGCCGGAAAGCTGCGCAGGCCGCTGGTTTGCCCAGTCGCGGAGGTGCACGCGGTCTAGCGCACTCAGCGCCATTTCGCGTGCGACTTTCGGCCGAGTGCCGGAGACGATCAGCGGGAGTTCCACGTTTTCGGCGGCGGTCAACACGGGCAGCAGGTTGTACGTCTGAAAGACGAACCCCATGGACTTCGCACGAAACTCCGTCTTGCGGTCGTCGGCCATGCGCGTGATGTCCTCGCCGTTGATGAGGACAACCCCGGAGTCGAAGTCATCGAGACCCGACAGGCTGTTGAGCAGGGTGGTCTTCCCGCATCCAGAGGGGCCCATGATCGCGACCATCTCGCCGCGTTTCACCTGCAAGCTGACGCCTCGGAGGGCCTGAACCTGAACGATGCCTGTGTCGTAGGTCTTCACCACGTTACGAGCTTCGATGATGGTGTCGCTCTGGGGCCGCATTCCGTCGCTTTGGGTCAATCCGTTCCTCCCGGGCCTACTCTTTGCCAGACTAGCGGCATTCTCGCGTTCGGCAAGCGTGCGGGCCTCACCCTTTGGGGGGACTTTCTCGTGACTTTCTCTTCGTTCCCAGGCCTGCCGAACCTCATCCCGGCTCCTCAGTGCCCTATTCCGCCACCGTAATCTCCATCGGAAGCGGCCGGCCGCCGTCGTCGAAACCCCACGCTTTCCACTTCTTCGCCTCAGAGGCCAGCTTCGTGCGGTCGAACGCGTACACGGGCCGCAGCGAGATATCGATCGAGGCAACACCGTTGGGGCCGGCAGTATGCAGCCGCGCGTACATGTCTTCTGCGGCCCGGCAAATGGCCTCGACATCGAAGCCCATGGCGCCTTCGGCCCGGTAGGGAGCGAGATAGCCCAGCGCAGTCCGGAGGAGCCGCTCTGCCCCGATGAACTTGCCTCGCTGCAGGTGGACAAAGGCGGCCGCCACCTGGATCAGACCCTTGTACAGATCGCGGACAGGGCCAACTTCCAGCTGCCAGATCTCCTCGAAGCGCTCGTGGCATTCGAAAAAGAGACCACTGTTGAACTCCTCGCAGCCGGCTTCGAGGTTCGAGGGGACCGTAATCGTCTTCGTCACGAATTGCTTCTTGCGGCGGGCGGGTTGCATACGGCCAGACTAGCGGCCAGAACGCGGCATGCACACAAGGCCCTCGCGGGCGAGAATTCGCCGAGACCATTCTGGAGCCCAGCATGTCCGACGCTCACGACGCCCACGGCCACCACGACGACCCGAACAGCGCGCCGATGCACACGGACGTGCGCTCAAACTTCTCGCCGGGTGCGGTGTTCTTCTGCTACCTGCTGGCCGCAATCACGCTGATCGCCGGCGTGGTTACCGGCTTGACCGTCATCAACAACTGACGAACTCGCAATTTTCGCCGAACTTCACGTAAGCGGGCCGCTTTAAGCGAACCGCGTGTGTATGATCCGCAAATGGACGCCCACCCCCGCTGCCGCGCTATTCCCGGTTCTCGCGCCCTGCTTCGAGCGACGAAGTACGACGGGACCGCACACTGGATCCAACCGTTCCAGGTTGTCTCCGATGACGGCAACCTGCTCATCGCGTCATATCGCGCGCGCACTCCTATTTACACGAGCCGGGGCGAGTTCCGGTCTCCATACGACTCCCTCGTCTACTTCTGGCGGGACCGCTGGTACAACGTGTTCCGGCTCTCCCGGCCGGGTTGCAATCTCGCGCTCTGGTACTGCAACGTCACCACTCCTCCTTCGTATGACGGCTCGCAGATTGGCTACATCGATCTGGACCTCGACGTCACAGTGCGCCCCAACGGCTGGATCGAGCTCCTGGACCAGGACGAGTTCGAAGACCACCAGCGGATGTACGCGTACCCGGACGACGTGGTGGAGCAGGCGGAGCGCGCAGCGCAGGACTTGATAGCCCTGGCCCGCGAGGGCGCCTTCCCGTTCAGCGAAGGCTAGGAACAACTGTCGCGATTGCCCCCGCGCGGGTACGCTGTTCGCTCAATGCCCGATACCCGAACGATCCAGAGCCACCTTGCCGCCCTGGTTGACGCGGCAGCCCGTGCTGCGATCGCTGCCGGCGACCTTCCCGATGTTGCGCTTGCGGAGCCCTCGATCGAACGCCCGAAGGACCCGGCCAACGGCGACTTCGCGTCCACCCTCCCATTGCGGCTCGCCCGGGCGGCGATGAAGCCCCCGCTGGAAGTGGCGAAGGCGATCGCGCGCCACATTCCGACGGACCCCACCATCGACGACCCGATGGTGGCCCCGCCGGGCTTCATCAACCTGCGACTCTCGAATGCCTTCGTCCAGCAGCAGGTAGAGCACGTCATCAGGGAGGGCGGCTCGTACGCGGATATCGCCGTCGGCCGCGGACGGAAAGCCCAGGTCGAGTTTGTATCGGCGAACCCAACGGGGCCGCTTCACGTGGGCAACGGCCGCGGCGCAGCTATCGGCGATGCTCTGGCAGCGGTGTTGGGTGCCGCGGGTTATGAGGTCAGCCGGGAGTACTACGTCAATGACGCGGGCACCCAGGCCGACACGTTCGCTGAGACGCTGTACGCGCGCTACCAGCAACTCTTTGGCCGGGATGTCGACATCCCGAAGGACGGCTACCCCGGCGCGTACATGATCGAACTCGCCGAAGCCATCCGCGCCGAAGCCGGCGATAGCTTCCTCGTGGTGGAAGGCGAGCAACCGGGGCCGGGGCTCGGCGCGCTCGGCATCGAGCTCATGGTGCGAAAGATCCGGCAGACGCTGGACTCCTTCGGCGTCCGTTACGACACCTGGTATAGCGAGAAATCGCTCTACGATCCCGAGGGCTCCTACGACATCGCGATGGGCATCCTGCGCGAGCAAGGCCTCCTGGCAGACCGCGAGGGCGCACTCTGGTTTTCCTCCAGCGAGCTCGGCGAGGACAAGGACAACGTCGTCGTCCGCAGCGACGGCCACCCTACGTACTACGCCAGCGATATTGCCTACCACTGGGACAAATTTGTGCGGCGCGGCTTCGATCTCGTGGTCGATGTTTGGGGAGCGGATCACCACGGCCATGTCTCACGGCTCAAGACCGCCACGAAAGCGATCGGCGCTGACCCTGAGGCCCTGCATATCCTGCTCTACCAGCTCGTCTTCCTGAAGCGCAGCGGCGAGGCGGTGAAGCTCTCGAAGCGCGCCGGGGAGCTGGTAACGCTCGAGGAGCTCATCAACGACGTCGGCGCCGACGCGGCGAAGTTCTTCTTCCTCTTGCGCTCACCCGGCGCGCAGATGGACTTCGACCTGGACCTCGCGGTGAAGCAGTCCGCGGAAAACCCTGTCTTTTATGTGCAGTACGCGCACGCGCGGCTTTGCTCAATGCTCGAGCGGGCGAAGGAGCAGGGCATCACGCCGGAAGGCGGCGACGTCACGCTCCTCACACAGCCCGCCGAGCTGGCCTTGATTCGCGAGATGATGCGCCTCGCCGACATCATCGAGGTGGTCGCTACCTCGCTGGAGCCGCAGCAGTTGCCGCACTACGCGATGTCGCTGGCCAACGCGTTTCACGCTTTCAACGACTCGTTCAAGCAGGCCAACGACCCGTCACTGAAAGTGATCACCGAAGACCTGGCGCTCTCGCGCGCGCGTTTACGGTTGGTGCTCGCCGCGCGCGTTGCGCTGGCCCGCGTGCTCGGCCTCATGGGGATGACCGCCCCGGAGCGCATGTAGCCCCGCGCCCCTTGCCAAAGGCACCACGATGGCCCCGTTGCCATCGTCCCCGAACACCCGGAATGAGCCTGGTGCAAGCCAGCAATGGTGCGCCACGTAAGCGCACGTGACCGCGTCTAACTGATCTTCGACTGCCTTCAGAGCCTTTCCCTTCCTCGCGGCGGCGACCCGCGAGAGGACATCGAGCAGCCGCGTATCATCCAACAGCCCGGGGATCTCGCGGGCGATCAGCGCACGCAGATAATCCTGGTAGAGGGCGAAGGCAGCACGCCGTTCGGCGATGCGGCCTTTCTTGTAGGGAATCCTTTCGGCCAGTCCGAACAGCTCGACATGCGCGGGATGCGGGAATACCTCGACCGCGACCCTGCCGCCCGCACGCGGGATCAATGCGGACGGGACGACCTGAAATCCGCGAGTACGCAGAAGCGCAGCAAGGTCCGGCCCGGCCATGCCGTTCATGCGCGCCAGGAACGCGGGCGAAGCGGTGTACGCGCTTGCCTTGGCCGCGCCAAACACCGCTGCCAGCTCTCGCTCGGCGCGGCGGCCGGGGCCGACGATCAGCGGTGCATCGATCGCAACCACCACGTCTTCGCCGAAGCTGCAGCAAAGCTGAGCGAACCACTCGACCGTGCCAATGCGCGCTTCGAGCACGACCAGGCGCGCGGCGTGGCCGTGCCCCTCGATGACGCAAATCCCTGTCTCGTGATGCGGCGTCCAGGCGAGATCGAGCCCGATGAAGGTCGTCATGCGCGGAGCCTACCCGCCGCGTAGCATCGGGTGCATGGAGCTACCCGTCTCCGCGAACGGGGCCACGGCCCGCGAGGTGGCCGTTCGCTGCGCCGAAGCCGCCTGCGCGGTTATCCGCGACGGGTTCGGGCGGGCGTCGCTGGCAGGCGTCAAAGGCCGCGGCAACGTGGTCACCGAGACCGACTTCGCCGCCGAGAAGGCCACGATGGACATCCTCCGTTCCGAGTTCCCGAGCCACGCCATCCTGAGCGAGGAGACCGCCGCGGGCACACGTTCGGACGGCTGGATGTGGGTCATTGACCCGCTGGATGGGACAAAGAACTTCAGCCGCGCGATCCCTCACTTCGGATACAACATCGCTCTCTGCTTCAACAGCAATGTCTTGCTCGGTCTGACGGCCCATCCCCTCCTCGGCGACATCTACCTTGCTGTGGAGGGCGAAGGATGCTTCCACAACGAGCGACCGATCGACGTTTCAGACATCCATCTCATCGCGGACGCGGTGGTGGCGCTGGACATGGGCTACGACGCGCCCAGAGGCGGGCGCCAGCTCGGGCTGGCGACACATCTTTGGCCCGGCATGCAGAGCCTTCGCATCACCGGCTCGGCGGCGCTCGGGTTTGCCTACGTGGCGGCGGCGAAGTGGGACATTTACGTACACTCGGACCTGCAACCGTGGGACATCGCCCCCGGACTGCTGCTCGTGCGCGAAGCCGGCGGCGACGTGCGCGATCGCACGGGTGCCCCGGCCACGCTGTTTTCGCGCGAAGCCGTCGCCGCGTCGCCGCCCATGCTGGACGACTTCTTCTCACGTGCCCAGGGTGTGCCCTGGGAATAGGGATGCGCGCCCCGGCCGTGCTACGCTTCGCCCGGCATTCCCCGGGAGGGCGGCTGTGACGCTTATCTACGACATCGCAAGCGACTACGTTGACCAGGTAGCGGCACTCGACCCGATCAGCGCGACCGGCATGGGCGTCCCCGGCCATGATGCCGAGATCACCGACTTCTCACCCGAGGGCATCGCGGCGCAGTCGCATTTGCGGCGGGAGACGCTGGCCAGGCTGGCGGCCGCTCCTGTAACCGGAGATCGGGACCGCGTTGCCAAAGAAGCGATGGAGGATGTGCTCTGGCTCCGCGAAGAGCTACTCGCCGCCGGAGACCAGTACCGCCTGAGCGGCCACCGCAACGCTTCGACCGTGTTGCGCATGGCGTTCGACCTCATGCCGCGCGCGACGGAGGAAGACTGGAAGAACATCGCGGCTCGCCTCGCACTCGTCCCCAAAGGCGTCGCGAGCTACCGCCAAACGCTCGACGAGGGGCTGCGAAAGGGCTCCGAGACTGCGCGACGCCAGGTGGCACAGTCGATCAAGCAATCCGAGACTTACGGCGGCGCGGGCGGCAGCCCGTCGTTCTTCGATGGACTGGTCGATGCGTTTGACCGCGCGGATGTGGATTCGCCCGCGCTTCGTTCCGAGGTGACCTCCGGCGCCGCGACCGCGGCTGCGGCGTACCGCGACTTCGCGACGTACCTCTCGGAGAAATTCATGGACCGCGCAGTTGAGCGCGATGGGGTTGGCCGCGAGCTGTACCAGCTCTCTTCGCGCGTCTACAACGGCATCGAACTCGACCTGGAAGAGACGTATCAGTGGGGCTGGGAGGAGCTCTACCGGATTGAGGACGAGATGCGGAAGACGTGCGGTCAGATCCTCCCGGGCGCATCGATCGAGGAGACAAAGCAGTTCCTGGAGTCGGACCCCAATCGGGCTGTCGACGGCGTCCTGGAGTTCCAGCAATGGATGCAGGACCTCCAGGACCGGACCATCGATGAGCTCGCGGGCACGCACTTCGACATCCCGGACCCGCTGCGCAAGATCGAGGCGATGATCGCGCCGCCCGGGGGTTCGCTCGCAATGTACTACACCGGGCCGAGCGAGGACTTCTCCCGGCCGGGCCGGACCTGGTATCCCACCGGCGGCAAGACCCGGTTCCCGCTCTGGGGCGAAGTCTCAATCGCCTACCACGAGGGCGTGCCCGGCCACCACTTCGAACGCGCAACGGCAAAGTACCTCGCCGACGAACTTTCCCGGTTTCAGCGCCTGATGGGCGGAACGTCCGGTTACGTCGAAGGGTGGGCGCTTTACGCCGAACGGCTCATGGGCGAACTGGGCTACCTTGAGACCCCGGATTACTACCTCGGCATGCTCCGTGCGCAGGCCATGCGTGCCGTCCGCGTGATCGTCGACATCGGCATGCACCTTGAGCTCGCCATCCCAACGACCGAGGCCTACCACCCCGGCGAAACCTGGAACGCTGACCTCGGGCAGGAATTCTGCCTGCAGCGTTCTCAGTTCCCGCCTGACTTCATGCAGAGCGAAGTCATCCGGTATCTGGGCACGCCCGGCCAGGCGATCAGCTACAAAGTCGGCGAGCGTTGCTGGCTGGAGGCGAGAGAAGCCTCGAAGCAGCGCCAGGGCGCCGCCTTCAGCCTCAAAGACTGGCACCGCGCAGCGCTCAACCTCGGGCCGATGGGCCTCGCCCAAATGCAGCGCGAACTGGCCCGAGTCTAGGGCGCGCTGATGCTGATCGTGCTGCCATCCATCGTCTCGGGCATCGGGGTCATCCTGATCCTGCTGGGCATCGTTGTTGACGACACGGTTGTCCGCGATCTCGCTCTGTCAATGGGCGTGATCCTGCTCTGGCTCGACTTCTTCATCACGATGGCGATCTTCCGCCGCACTGTGCGCGACATCGACGGGCGGCTGAAGCGCATCGAAGATCGGTTACGCTGAGGAATCTCCATCGCGTCCGCGAAAGATGGCACGGACGACATCCCGCGCGATTACGCCGGCCTCGACCTTAACGGCGGAGAGGCCCAGCGCCGCTCCTCTGGACGTCGCCGTAGTGGCGGCTTTGACCGGGACCTTGTCGACGCGTGGCGCCGGCGCGATGCCGGCAATGAAGCCGGCCGCGGCCGCGCCGGCAACAGTCGCGATAGGATGGTTCGCCGGCCAGGATTCGGGGCCAACGAGCCGTTCGCGTTCCTCGGCGAGGGTCTGCCGGTCGTCGTCCAGACGCCGCCGGAAATCAACCACGCGGGCCCGCAACCGCTGGCGGTCAGCGTCTAATCGTGTCCAGCGGAGAGATGCTGCCTCAGCCATTGCTGGTCCTCCTTCATCCGTTCGAGTGCCCCGTGCGGGACCAGGCTGACTCGCTTGATGCGGCCAAGCGCAATAGCGCCCACCACGAGCGTCAGCAGCATGAGCCCTAAGACCGTAATCAGCGCGGCAGCCCACATGGGCATCGCCTGGTCCAGGCCAAGGACGATCGGCAACGGCAACCACATAAGTGTCAGAAACGCGGCCACCGCGGCGATTGCGGTCCACATGCCGGCACGTCTGGCGTTTTGCACACCTTCACGGACTTCCTCGGCGGCCAGCGCCACCTCGTCGCGGGCGATTCGACGGATGTCGCCGGCTATGCCGCCGGCTTCGCTGCTCGCGTCGCGCAACTCTTCGCCGGCGTGGCGGAGCCTGCGAAGAAGCGATTCTTCGGGATGCATGGCGACGGCCATGCCTTACCGCACAATCTTGGCGAGCACGTAGCCCGCGACCAGCGCGCCCGCAGCGGCCTGCATCGGATGGTTCTTCACGAACTCCTCCAGGTCATGCATCAGCTCCTGTGAGTCGTGATCACGCAGGTAGCCGGCGGTCTTTTCCATCGCGTCAGCGGTTTTCTGTTCCCAGTCACCCCGCATGCCTTCGTCCTGACCGGCACGGTTTCGCAGCTTCTCGGCCGCGGAGTCGAGCCCTTCGCTGGCTTTTTCCATGCCCTGGTCGGCACGATCCTGGACGGCCGTGCGGGCCTGGGAGCCCATCTCCGCGGCGCGTTCACCCATCGAGGGGGAGTCGTTGCTGGAACTGCTGCTTTCGGAACGGCCCATATTGCTTGAACCTGGCTGCGACATCGTGGTCCTCCTGCGTCGATTGCAGCAATCGTCCGTGGCACGATGCCCACGGCACATTAACAAAGGCCTTTACCACAAAGCAGTCTCATTGCAATCGACAGGACCCGTCAGCGCGTCGCTGAGACGAACACGAATGCGAGCAGCCCGCTGGATGTGGCCAGCAGCCCGAACAATCCGTCGGCGCCGAAGGTGGCGACCGCCCGGCGGGACATGATCCCGGCGATGAGCACGGTCGCGGCCACGAGCAGCGCCTGGATGGCGGCCGTGGCTACCAGGAGGACCACCACGGCGAGCGCACCGGCGAGGCCGAACAGGCCCAAAGCCAGGTTCGCGGCCCGTTCGGTGCCGAGTCGGTGGGCAAGGCCGCGCACCCCTGTCTCCTTCGGTACATCCGGCGCCTGGTTCGCAAGGTGGAGCGAAAGACCCACCAGCGCACCCAGGGGAAAAGCGGCCCACAGCAGCCAGTCCCACCGGTCCAGCGCCAGGAAGACCCACGCGGGGATGAGAGGGATAGCGATGGAAAAGGGTAGCCAGCTGACCACCGTCCGCTTCAGCTGGACATCGTAAGCGAGGCCACAGGCGAGCCCGGCCATCCCCACCAGCCAGGCTTCGCCCCGCAACGAGGATGAAACCGCCATCCCAAGGCCGGCGAGGGCCGCGACCATCACCACGGCCTGGCGGCGGCTCACCAGCCCGCGCGGGATCGCTTTCCATGGCTTCGTGGCGCCGTCATCCTCAGCGTCGATAAGGTCGTTGGCGATGCCGATGGCGAACTGGTAGCTGAGCATCGAAATGCCCAGCAGGGCGACAGTACCCGGCGCGGGAGACCGCTCCGCGATGAAAGCGATCGCCACCGTCACCGCCGTCACCAGAAGGGATGGGAACGGGTGCGGCAGGCGTAGCAGCGACACCCACGACGGGAGCAAAGCACTCGCAGGCGGCTTCTTCTTCCTCGTCATGGCTGAACTCTACGTGCGTGAATGGCTGCACACTCGCGGCGGCGCCACCGGGACCGCCTCACGGCGTAAACTCCGGCCCGTGAAAGCAGAAATCATCGCCATCGGCACCGAGATCCTGCTCGGCGAAATCATCGACACCAACAGCGCCTACATCGCGCAGCGCCTGCCAGAACTCGGCATTGACCTGTATTACAAGTCCGTGGTCGGCGACAACATGGGACGGATCGTCGAGACCTTCGACCGCGCGTGGAACCGCTCCGACGTCATTATTTGCACGGGCGGCCTCGGCCCCACTGAAGACGACATGACACGCGAGGGGATAGCGCAAGTTCTCCGGGAGGAGCCGTTTGTAGATCCGGCGCTGGAGAAGACACTTCGCGGCTGGTTCGAGGGCCGCGGCTACGTGATGCCAGAGTCCAACATCAAGCAGGCGTGGCTGATCAAGAGCTCCCGGGCCATCGACAATCCTCGCGGAACCGCCCCTGGCTGGTGGGTGGAACGCGACGGCAAGGTCATCATTTGTATGCCGGGCGTGCCGCCGGAGATGGAGCGGATGTGGCTGAAGGAAGTCCAGCCCGAACTCGAGAGACGCTCCGACGGCCAGGTGCTCGTGACTCGCACCATCAAGACGGTCGGCATCGGCGAGGGCACCGTCGATGAGATGGCGAAGCCGCTCTACGGGACCACGGGCATCGGCATAGGCACCTACGCCCGGGCGGACGGCGTCCACCTCCGCATCGGCGCGAAGGCGAATACCCGCGAGGAAGCCTGGGCGAAGATTCACCCGGTCGAACAGGAAATGGAGCGCATTTTCGGCAGCGCCATCTGGGGACGCGACGAAGACACGATGGAGGGTTACGTCGCAGACCAGATGCACGAACGGCGCACCACGCTGGCGGTGATGGAATCGTGCACGGGCGGGCTGATGGCGAACACCTTGACCGACGTGCCCGGTGCGAGCGAGTACTTTCTCGGCGGGTTCGTCACGTACTCCACGCAGCAGAAAATCGACCTCGGGGTCGCCGCCGATGTCATCGAGGAATTCGGCGTGGTGAGCCAGGAAACGGCGAAGGCCATGGCCGAAGCCGCACGCCGCAAAGCCGGCGCAGACTTCGGCGTTGGCATCACGGGCGTCGCCGGGCCCGACCCGGAGGACGGCATTCCACCGGGCACCGTGCATGTGGCGGTGGCCACGCCGGAGGGCGGCAGCCACGTCCTGAGCATGTCCATGAACCAGGGGCGCCAGGCTGTCAAACGCCGCGCCGTGACCACGGCTCTCCTGCTTCTCCGCAGGGCATTGCTTGGGGAAGTCCGCTAACCGCCCCAACCTGCCGGTGCGGGAGCGGTACCCGCGCGTTCGGCGGCCTACAACCGTGAGCACACCGACCGTGGGCGAGGCATCCGGGCTTACCCTTGCCCCGTCTGCTACGATGGATCTGAGACCCGCACGGTGCGGAAACAGGAGAACCTACCCCTTGGCTTTTGCCGATAAGCAAATCGCCTGTCGCGACTGTGGCACGAATTTCGTGTTCACGGCCGGCGAACAGGAGTTCTACGCGAACAAGGGCTTGATGAACGAGCCCACCCGATGTCAGTCCTGCCGCTCAGCGCGGCGCACCAGCCAGAGCACCCTTGAGCAGAACGACGGATACGTCCGCTACGGCAACTTCGCCAGCTTCGGCGGCAAGACGCCGCGGCAGATGCACCCGGCCTCCTGCGCGGACTGCGGCCAGATGACCGAAGTGCCGTTCGTCCCTCGTGGCGAACGCCCGGTGTACTGCAGCAACTGCTACAGCAAGATCAAGCCGCGCGAGGAAGTCACGCAGTAGCGTGACCAACCAGCGGTGACCGACGCGCGCCACCGCCAGCTTTCGCGCATCTACCAGCGCCCAATCGACAACGACGAAGACGCCCGGGCCGCGGTTGCCGCTGACCCGGGCGTCCTCGCGTCCGCCCTGTTTTTCGAATGCGCCGAGAGCGACGACGTCACGAGCGTGGAGTCGGCCGAGAGTTACGCCGCGGACCGCCTGGAGTATCTCCGCGACCTCGTCGGCGAAAGCACCACCCGGGTCACCGCCGAGTTCGCTGCACGGCTGCAGGCGTGGCGGTAGGCCCCAACATTCCCGCTTGGGAAAACCGCACGTATCATCAGGTTAAGACCGGGGGTGCTCGTTCATGCGCTTCATCATGATCGTGATTTCGGCGGCCATTGTGCTCGGCCTCGCCCTTCTCGGCGTGAACTGGATCCTCTCCTACTGGAACAACGACTTCATCCCCGGCGGGGCCTTCCCCGACGCCTGGACCGGACCTGATAGCTGGAGCGAGTGGCGCGACATCATGATCGTGTTCACCGCGATCTTCTGGCTCATCGCCGGAGTGCTGCTCTGCGCCGTTCTCGTCGCTGCGCTGCTCCTCTTCGGCGTGGCCCGAAAGGTCATCAAGGAGAACGCGGCGCCCGCGCTCGATTCGCTCAAGCAGTCCATCGACAACGTCCGCGGGACCACGGAATTCGCCGGCGAAACGGTGGCCTCGCCGATCATCCGCGTGTACTCCGTCTTCAAGGG
>CAYTBM010000045.1:13218-15872 GCA_964436025.1 uncultured Anaerolineaceae bacterium | reverse complement strand
GGGGTCGCCATTGATGTCACGTTACGAGAACCCGCCCTGTGCGGGTTTCGTACTCTCCGGCGCGCCGGGCTCGCGGCAATCCACCTTCGGTCAACCCTGCCAGCGCTGTCGCTTCTGAAGATAACTGTCGTGCAAGCGCTTCCTCGCCAGGTTAACCGCATGATCCGCGGAGACGAGCCGCGGCGGACCCGTCTCCACGACCTTTCGGGCCGCTTTGTCGGCCGCAGGGCGGCAGCCATCGACCTGCCTCGCGCGGCGTGGCAAGCGGCGGGACGGAAGGCGCTCGGTCGCTACCCCGAAATGCCGTGGATCCCATTCCCTGCGATTCGCCGGTTCGAGCAGCTCATTGCACCGTCCTGGTCCGTGCTCGAAGTAGGAGCAGGGATGTCTACGCTCTGGTGGGCTGAACGCGTCGCCACGGTCGTATCAATCGAGGGAAACCGGGAATGGTTCGAACAGGTGCGCGACACGCTCAGGCAACGGGGTCGTACGAACGTGACCATCGAGCACCGGGACGGGGACGATTACGCTGACCTCTCTGCCCTCCCCTCTCGATCATTCGACATGATCGTGGCGGACGGTTGGGAACGGCCCCGGGTGTTGGAGCAGACGCTCAGGCTCTGCCGCCGGCCCGGATTTGTGTACCTCGACGACACAGACAAGGCGGCGCTCTGGCAAGAACACTGGGGCGAAGCGGTCGGGCAACTGGCGGAAATGGCATCGGAAGTCGACGGGCGCATCGAGTCGTTCACGGGCCTGAAACCGGCAACAGTGGTCGCGTGCAGCGGCCAACTCCTCCACGTGCCCGGCGAATTGAGTTAGCTGCCGAGCAGCCCTTGAAGAATCCCTGCGGCCCTGCCCACGGCGCGGTCAGCGCCGACGTCTGGCTATCGGCTACGATTCGGTCCGCAAAGGAGCCTGCTTGGACGGAGCCAATCGTGCACCACTCTCCGGCATCCGCGTGCTGGAGTTCTCTCAAATCGTCGCCGGGCCTGTCGCCGGGTTGAACCTGGCCGATCTTGGTGCCGACGTCATCAAGGTTGAACCGCCCGCCGGGGACTCGCATCGCTTTGTCGGGACGACAGTTCCCGGGGAGAGCAAG
Organism: uncultured Anaerolineaceae bacterium; assembly: GCA_964436025.1. Lineage (GTDB taxonomy): Bacteria > Chloroflexota > Dehalococcoidia > Tepidiformales > Tepidiformaceae > Amarobacter. The sequence goes on along the minus strand of CAYTBM010000045.1, from coordinate 14,770 downwards.
ATGTTCCAGGGGAACAACCGTGGCAAGCGCAGTCTCGTTGTTGACGTTGCAACCGCGGAGGGTCGGGCGCTTATCCACCGTCTTGTCCCGTCGGTGGATGTTGTCATCAGCAACTTCAGGTTGGGTGTGCCGGAACGGCTGGGAATCGACGACGCCACGCTTCGCGCGATTCGCCCCGACCTCATCTACGTCCAAATAACGGGCTTCGGCGAATCCGGCCCGGGCGCGACCTGGGCGGGCTCGGACCTTGTGGCGCAGGCTCATTCGGGGATCATGGCCATCGAGGGCAAGACGAGTCCCACAGGCATCCCGCAGCGTCTCGAAATCCCGATCTCCGACTACGCAGCCGGGTTGGCAGCCGCCATGGCCGTCTGTGCCGCCTTACTTTTGCGCGCGCAGACCGGCGAAGGCCAGTACATCTCAACGTCGCTCTTGCGAGCAGCGCTCCACATTCAAAACCGCGTCGTCATGCGTGAGCCAGTCAGCGATGTGACCTTGCGCGATCCTCGTGTCGCCGCTTTGCAGGCCGCCAGGCAACAGGGAGCCAGCTTCGATGAGCTGTTGAGGATTCGGGAGGGCCGGGGTGGAGCGCTGGCATCCCCGTTCGCGCTCTTTTACAGGGTCTACACCACCCTCGACGGCGCGATCGCGCTCGGAGCGCTGACGCCCCAAAACCGCGACGCCATCCGTCGCTCCCTCGGTATATTCGGCGAGGAGTTGTCCGACTCGCCGGACTTCGATGCCGCGGACCCCGCGTGTATCGAAGCCACGAACGCCTGGCGGCAACGGTTGGAAACTTTGTTTGCCACGAAGCCCGCCGACGAATGGCTCTCGCTTCTCCTCGCCGCCGGAGTTCCGTGCGCACGGCTCAACTTTCCCGAAGAGATGACCGACGACCCGCAGGCGAACGCTGACGGCATGTTCACGGAACTCCAGCACACCGTCACGGGCGATCAGAAAGTGGTGGGGCCCATTGTCACGATGTCGAATGCGGCGACGGGCAGTCCCCTGCCGGCGCCCACTCTGGGAGAACACACGCGCTCGATCCTCGCTTCCATGGGACTCACTGACGAGCAGGTACAGACGCTAATCGACTCGGGGATCGTCAAAACAGCCGATTGAGTGTTCTCTCTGCCGGCGCGTGGAGGTGCCGTTTCCGGGCTGGGCCATGAGCTTGCAGTCCTGTCGCAAGCGCCGCCGCAGGCCGCTCCTGCTGGATACAGTGGAAGCGGCATGAACGCGACAAAAGCTGCGGGAATGTCCCGGCCCGGCGGCGTCGAGACGAATCTTCACTCCCTCGCGCTCGCGGCGCGCGACTGTACGCGCTGCGACCTCTTCCGCAACGCCACGCAAACGGTGTTTGGCCAGGGCCCTGCGAACGCCCGAATCGTCATGGTTGGCGAACAACCCGGCGACCGTGAGGACATCGAAGGCGCTCCGTTCGTCGGCCCCGCAGGCCGAATCCTCGACGAAGCGCTGGGGGCGGCGGAGATCGAACGGACTGCCGTCTACCTGACGAACGCCGTCAAGCATTTTCGCTGGGTCCCGCGAG
>CAYTBM010000045.1:0-13118 GCA_964436025.1 uncultured Anaerolineaceae bacterium | reverse complement strand
AGAAACGGCGTGGGCGCCGAACACGCTGGTCACGGCGCACCCATCGTCGATCCTTCGCGAACGAGAGAGTGCGGCCCGGCACGCAGCCTTCGCCGAATTCGTGCGCGAACTGACCATGGTGAGGGCGCGCCTTGGAGCGGAGGCCGGCGGCTGACGATGCGCTACGTGCCTGCTGGCGCTGGAGCTGGCTGCAGTCCGCGCGCGCCGGGGTAAAATCGGTCCTGGCCGATAGTCGCTTCCCAGTTCTCGAACAGCCAATCGATGTCGAAGGCGGGATGCCGTCCAACGAGGACGCGCTCCTGGACGGGCTCGTGGTACACGCTGATGCGGTGGCCGCCGGCCCCAAAAATCCGGCCTGTGACGGCTCCGCCTTCGTCGGACCCGAGCCATGCAGCGATCGGCGCGATGTTCGCCGGGTCCATCGGCGTGCCGGCCGCGGCCAGGCTCGGCGCCGACGCGTTTCGGTCCACGGCGCGTCCGCGGTCGGTCATGCGCGTCGATGCCAGCGGGGCGATGCAGTTCGAAGTGACGTTGTACTTGGCCAGGGCCAGCGCGTTGGACCGCATAAGCCCAAGCTTGCCTGCGTGAGCTGCCGAGTAGTTCGGTTGGCCTGCCGAGCCGAAGATGCCCGCGTCTGAGGTGAAATAGATGATCCGGCCGCCATTCATCGAAGTCCGCCAGTAAATCGAAGCGAACTTCGTTGGAGCGAAGCAACCGCGGAGGTGGACGCGGACAACCTCGTCCCACTCGTCCTCCGTCATGTTGAAGATCATCCGCTCGCGCAGGATTCCGTGCGCGCACACGAGAATGTCCAGCTTGCCGTACGTTTCGAGCGCCAGCCGTACTACGCTCTCGGCGAAGTCCAGGTCAGCAATATCTCCCGCGATGCCGACCGCTTCCGCACCCAGTGACCGCGCGTTCGCTACCACGGCGTCCACGCGCGACGAATCGATGCCGGAGCGCCCCTCGACGTCTCCGCCGGTGTCAGTCACGACGATTTTCGCGCCTTGCCTGGCGTAAAGGGCGACGATGTTCGAGCCAATGCCGCCGGCGCCACCCGTGATGATCGCGACCTTGCCGGCCAGATGTTGCGCCATCTGAAATCCCTCCGTCCTACGGGAAGTGAGGCGGCGTCTTCGGCCACTGGCCGGCGCCGAGCGTCGAAGGCATCACCTCGAAGAGGGTGTCGATGTCCCACGCTGGGTCCTCGTAGTAGATCGACGCCTCCCACTGCGGTTCGCGCCACATGGTGATCTTGTTGCCCGTCGCCCCAATGACCCGCCCTGTAACCGAACCTCCTGCGTCCGAGGCGAGGTACACGATTGGCGGGACGACGTTGTACGGGTCCATCGCTGTCCCAGCGGCCGAAAGGCTCGGCGCCGGACCGCTCGCGTTCACCGCCCGGCCGCGGTCGGTCATGCGGGTCGAGGCGCCCGGCGAAATCGCGTTCGCGGTCACCCCGTAGCGGCCGAGCGCGTTGGCGCACGAGAGCATGAGCCCGATCTTGCCTGCGTGGGCCGCCGAATAGTTCGGCTGCCCCGCGCCGCCCCTGATGCCCGCGGATGACGAGAAGAAAATCAACCGCCCGCCCTGCCTGGTGCTGCGCCAGTAGATCGAAGCGAACTTGGTCATCGCGAAGCATCCCTTGAGATGCACGCGCACGACCTCGTCCCACTCGTCGGCCGTCATGTTGAAAATCATGCGCTCGCGCAGGATGCCGTGGGCGCACACGAGGATGTCGAACTTGCCGAAGGTGTCGAGCGCGAGGCGGATAAGACTCTCGGCGTAATCCATCGTCGCCACATCGCCGACAGAGCTGACGCCCTCGCCGCCTGCCTGCGTGATCGCGTCGACAACAGCGTTCACGCGCGATGGGTCAGCGCCCATTCGCCCTTCGACATCCGCGCCGGTGTCCGCGACCACCACTTTCGCCCCCTGGGCGGCGAAGGTTCGGCAGATCTGCGAACCCATGCCCCCGGCCCCGCCCGTGACAATTGCGACCTTGCCTTCGAGGTGTTTGCTCATGACGGCGGTGACACTACCGAGCCGACGGGCGTCCGGCAAGCCCGATCCGCACAGCGGACCCGCGCGAGGCAAGACGTTGACGCATCCGCCCGTCGCGCGCCAGAGTTCGGCATCGCATCCGGCGCCTTGGCGTCGAGTTATCAGCAAGGCAGGACTCCAAATGCCGAGGAAGTTCGTTAAGTGGTCAGCGCCGTACCGGGACGAGCCGTTCGAACAACCGGAATATGACCTTATCCGCTACGAGAAGGAGGCGCCCATCGGGCGCATCGTCCTCAACGCCCCGGAGAAGCGGAACCCACTGGGTTACGAGCGCCTGCTCCAAATCGAGATGGCCGCGAAGCAGATGGAACTGGATGACGAAATCAAGGTCATCATCATCAAGGGCGACGGGCCCAGCTTCTGTGCCGGTTACGACATCACGCCGATCCAGCCTGGCGAGCCGCGCCGCAACACGCCGCTGAATGGCTACATCAACCCGGACCGAGACCCCGTCTGGATGTCCTACAACATGGAGCACCTCCGGGTGTACTTCAGCCTCTGGGATCTTCAGAAGCCGGTTATCGCTCAGATCCACGGTTACTGCCTCGCAGGCGGAACAGAACTCGCCGCCCTTTGCGACCTGCGCATCGTGGCTGAGGACGCGCAGATCGGCTGGCCCGTCGGCCGCACCTGGTCACCAGGCAACGTTCAGTACATGCCCTGGCTCACCGGCATCACCAAGGCGAAGTACTACATGTTCACGAACACGCCCATGGACGGCGTCGAAGCGTTCCGCTGCGACTGGGCCTCGGCCTGCTTCAAAGCAGAAGAGCTGGAGGCGAAGACCGAGGAGATCGCCGCCCAAATCGCGCTGGCCCCCACTGACCTGATCATGCTGGCGAAGCGGAGCATCAACCGGCAGTTCGAGATCATGGGTTTCCGGACGGGCCTCTACACCGGCTCTGACTACCTCGCCCTTGCCGGGCTTCGCCCCAGCCAACGGCGAGATGACGGCAACGCCTTTGGCAAGATCGCGCTGGAGAAGGGCCTGAAGGCGGCCCTGGATTGGCGCGACACCACCCAGGGGCTGTCCTACCGGACATCGGAGAAGGCATCGGCTGGTCGGGCAGCTCGCGCCGGCGCCGCGCCGGCCAGGACACCAAAGGCGCGCGCGAAAACCGCGGCGGACGCGGCCGCCGCGAAACCGGCGCCCAGGCCACGTTCACGCAAGCCCGCGGCCGACGGCGCCTCGTATCCGTGAGCCGGACGGCAAAGCCGGACCTTTTGCTCGTCCATTCGTCGGACTTGCACCTCGATGAGCTCGGCGACCGCCGCTGCCGCGGGCTCACGTACGTCGTGGATTTCGCCCTTGAACGAGGCGCTCACGGGCTGCTCATCGCGGGCGATTTCTTTGACAGCAACCGGGTGCGAGACGAGGTCATTGAGTTCGCGGTCGGAGAGTTGATGCGCTTCGGTCGGGACGTCGTCATCGCGGCCGGCAACCACGACTGCCTGGTCGCCGAGTCGGTCTACAACCGTGGAAATTGGGAATCCGCGCCGAACATCCATGTCCTGCGCTCACCCCGGGGCGAATTGCGGCGGCTGGACCACATTGGCGTGACGGTCTGGGGCAAACCGCTCACGGCGTACGGCGACGGCGAAGGACCACTCGAGCGTATGCCCAGGCCACAGACGAAGCGCCACTGGAATATCGCCATCGCCCACGGCTACTATCAGCCGCCCGATGCCCGCACATGGGCAAGCTTCCCGATGACCGCGGAACAGATTGCCGCTTCAGGCCGTCACTACATCGCCCTGGGCGATTCGCACGCCTTCCACTCAGTCTCCGCGGGAACCGTCACCGCGTACTACTCCGGTGCACCTTCCTCCGGGACGCATACGGTAGCCCTGGTCCGGTTCGATGGAGCGACCGAGTCGGTCACAGTCGAAGAACACTCACTTCGAGAGCGCTACAGCTGAGCGAACGGCGATCCCGTCCGGACGGGCATTCGAATTGCCCCGAGCGGCACTAAGCGCTTGGCCCCACACGTGGTACCACCGTACCGCGGGGCCGCCGCCGGCGTTAATCGCCGGTTAAACGAGCAGCCATACCTTGCAGTCGAAGCTTCTGAACAAACACACCAGAGGGGTGAGACAGACCAATGCTTCGAACCTGGAAGAAGGGGACGTGGGTGCTCGCCGCGGCGGCACTGCTCTCCACCATCGCCCTCACGGCGGCCGCCTGTGGCGGTGATGACGACGACAAAGCGGATACGACGGAAACCCCGGTCAGCAGTTCAGTGGCCGGCACGCCCACGCAGGCCGGGATCGCTACCAACGTTGGCAAGGATGACTCGGCCAATCTCACCGGCGCTGGCGCAACTTTCCCGGCTCCGATTTACCAGGCCTGGTTCGATGACTACAACAAAGACGTCGCGAAGAACGTCAAAGTCAACTACCAGGCCGTGGGTTCTGGAGGCGGCATCCAGCAGTTCACCGCCGGCACCGTCGACTTCGGCGCATCGGACGTGGGGATGACTGATGCCCAGCTCCAGGCAGCCTCGGATGCGCAACTGCTGCCCACGGTACTCGGAGCTGTCGTCATCACGTACAACGTGCCTGAGCTCAAGTCGCCGTTGAAGCTCGACGGCCCTACCCTCGCGGACATCTACCTCGGCAACATCAAAAAGTGGAACGACGGAGCGATCGGCGCACTCAACTCCGGCGTATCGCTTCCGGACAAAGACATTCAAGTCGCCTATCGCTCAGACAGCTCCGGCACCTCCGGAGTGTTCACTGACTATCTCAGCAAAGTCAGCGATGAATGGAAAACGAAGTTCGGCCAGGCGACCGCGCCGAAATGGCCCGTCGGCCAGGGCGGCCAGGGCAACGACGGAGTCACCAACGTGGTGAAGCAAACGCCGTACGCCATCGGCTACGTCGAACTGACCTACGCCAGGACGAACAAGCTCTCCTTCGCGGACATCAAGAACAAGGCAGGCAAGTTCGTCACCCCGTCAGGCGAGGCCACGAGCGCGGCAGCAGCCACCGCCAGCCTGCCGGCGGACTACCGGGTCTCCATCACGAATGCAGACGGCGACGGCGCCTATCCGATCTCAGCGTTCACCTACCTCATCCTTTCGAAGGCCAAGGGCAAGTGCAGCCAGCAAACCCCGTTGGTTGACATGCTCTGGTGGGCCTATCACGACAAGTCGGCGCAGAGCACCATCACCGAGCTGAACTATGCGCCGCTCCCAACCAACCTCCTTCCGAAGATCGAGACCACGCTGAAGTCCCTCAAATGCGACGACGGCGCCAGGAACAGCCTTAAAGGAACCTAAGGACACGAGAACACCCGGCCCTCTCGGTTAGTATCTTCGCCTCGCTGCTGGCTCTCCGGCAGCGAGGCGTACTCGCGAAACGACCGGGCCCCAGGAGCAAACACGCATGGCACTCGGCTCCGTATCCAGGCCGAACAAACGGGCTTCGATCAGCCTCTACAACCGGCTGAAGCCAGGTGATTGGTTATTCAACACGCTCACCGGGGCGGCGGGTCTCGTCGTGGTCCTCGTGATCATCGGCCTCTTCTACGAGCTCGCCGACGCGGCGTGGCCCTCGATCAAGGCGAACGGCGTCTCGGTCCTCTGGAGCACTGACTGGAATCCGTCAGCACAGGTGTTCGGCGTGGGCGCTTTCATCATCGGCACGATGATTACGTCCATCTTCGCGCTCGTTTTCGCGACGATCATCGCCGTCCTGGTTGCCCTCTTCCTCGTTGAAATCGCCCCCGGCTGGGTTTCGCGCCCCGTCTCTTACCTCGTCGAGCTGCTCGCTGCCATCCCGTCAGTGGTGTTTGGGCTCTGGGGCATCTTTGTCATGGGCGTCTTCATCCGCGACCACCTCGGACCGACGATGGTCACGTATTTCGGCTGGATTCCATTTATTGGCGGCACGCCGCTGATCACCGGCCTCTTCTCGGCCTGCATCATCCTCACGATCATGATCCTGCCGACGGTGATGGCGGTTTCGCGCGATGTGATCGCGGCAGTGCCCAGGAGCCAGCGGGAAGGCGTCCTCGCGCTGGGCGCCACCCGCTGGGAGATGATCCGCATGACAGTCCTCCCCTACGCCCGTTCCGGAATCCTCGGGGCGTCGATCCTCGGTCTCGCCCGGGCAGTCGGCGAGACCCTCGCCGTCACACTGGTTATTGGGAATAGCGTGAAGATCCCGGACAACATCTTCTCGCCGGCCTACACCATGGCCAGCGTCATCGCGAATCAGTTCCCTGAAGCAACTTCGCTCCACCGGGCAGCCCTGATCGAAGTTGCGCTGATCCTCTTGATGATCACCTTCATCATCAACGTCATCGCCCGGGTCCTGGTCTGGAAAGTTACCGGCGGCCAGCGCGTGGTGGTGCAGGAATGAGCCTCGCGCAGCATTCGCCCATCCTTACGCGCACAGCGGGCCTCTACCGCAAGCGCAAGCTCCTCGATCAGGTCATGACCGGCGCGATGATCACTGCGGCGCTTCTGGCGGTGATCCCGCTCTTCCTCATCCTGTTCTACCTCCTGAAGGAAGGCATCCCCGGCCTGAGCTGGAGCCTGATCACCGAAGAGCCGAACCGGCCCGGCCGGGAAGGCGGCGGCGTCCACAACTCGATCATGGGCAGCGTCATCATGGTGAGCATGGCACTCGCCATCGGCGTGCCGGTGGCGATCGGATGTGGCATCTTCCTCTCCGAATTCGGCCAGAACCGCGTCGGCAGCTACATCCGCTTCGTGATCGAGGTGATGGCCGGCATCCCTTCCATCACCGTCGGTCTCTTCGTGTACAGCCTCGTCGTGGTCCGCCAGGGACACTTCTCCGCAATTGCTGGCAGCCTCGCCCTTGCGATCATCCTTATCCCGATCGTGGCTCGCATAACCGAAGAGATGATGCTCCTGGTGCCACGCTCCATCCGCGAAGCGAGCTATGCACTGGGCGCGCCGCGTTGGCGCACGGTGCTCCGCATCGTCTTCCCAACTGCCCTTCCGGGGATTATCACAGGCGTCATGCTCGCGCTGTCGCGCATCTGCGGCGAAGCTGCCCCGTTGCTCTTCACCGCTCTCGGCAACCAGTTTTACTCGACGGACATCACGGCACCGATGGACTCGTTGCCGCGGCGAATCTACGTTTACGCCACCGGCCCGTATGACTACTGGCATGACCAGGCATGGGCCATGAGTCTCATCCTGGTCAGTGTGATCCTCGTCATCAGTCTCGTTGTGCGGACCCTCTTCGGCGCCCGTGTAACGGTCCGGCAATAGGAGTTCCAATCACCATGACGAACCTTCAGACTGAAGAGAAAGAAATCATCCGGGTACCAGGCGTGACCATGCACCCCGCTGTCTCGGTCTCCCGCGAGCAGGCCTCCACCACGGAAGCGCCCATCGCCATCAGCGCCCAGCATGTATCGGCGTACTACGGCGCCAAACGGGCCGTGACAGATATCTCGATGGAGATCCGCCGAAACTCCGTGACCGCGCTCATCGGCCCGTCGGGATGTGGCAAGAGCACATACATTCGGACGTTCAATCGCATGCACGAATTCGCTCCCAACGCCCGCGTCGAAGGCACCATCCTTCTTGAGGGCGACAACATCTACGCTCCTGGGGTCGATCCCACCCGGGTGCGCCAGCGGATCGGGATGGTGTTCCAGAAACCGAACCCCTTCCCAACGATGTCCATCGCGGAAAACGTCGCCGCCGGTTTGCGCTTCATCGGCGTGAAGTCGCGCTCGGAAATCGGCGACCGGGTCGAGCACTCGCTCAAATTGGCGGCGCTCTGGGACGAAGTCAAAGACGACCTCAAGAAGCCTGGCATGGCGCTCTCCGGCGGCCAGCAGCAACGCCTCTGCATCGCTCGCACGATCGCGGTTGAGCCGGAGGTGGTGCTCATGGACGAGCCTTGCTCGGCTCTCGACCCTATCGCCACGCTCAAAATCGAAGACCTGATGCGCTCGCTCGCCGAAAGCTTCACGATCGTCATCGTGACACACAACATGCAGCAGGCCGCCCGCGTTTCGGACTACACCGCGTTCATGCTCACCGACGAAAAGATCACCGGCCAGCTCGTCGAATACGGTCCGACCCAGGAACTCTTCACCACGCCGAAAGACAAGCGGACTGAAGACTACATCAGCGGCCGTTTCGGCTAGGCCCCGGGAGGGGAAGCGTGCCACGCGACCTGTTCAACGCCGAACTTCGCCAGATCCAGGACGATGTCCTCATTCTTGGCTCGATGACTGAGAAGGCCATTCTTGATGCCATGCAGGCGCTGAGAGACGGCGACGCCAACGGCTCTCGCAGGATCATCGAGGACGATAGCCGGATCAACCAGAAGCGGTTCGAGATCGAGGACCGCACCGTCTTCGTGATCGCCTCGCAGCAGCCGCTCGCGACCGACCTGCGGACGCTGGCCAGTGTGCTCTACATCATCACCGACCTGGAACGGATCGGCGACCATGCCGAGGGCATCGCCCGGATCAACCTCATGCTTGGCGACGAAGCCCTGCCCCGACGGCTCGGCTACATCCCCGCGATGGCTGATCGAGCCGTGGCGATGCTCCGCAACAGCCTCAAGGCCTACATCGACCATGACGTCGACGCCGCCCGCCAGATTTGCGACGCCGACGACGAGGTCGACCGGCTCCAGGACAGCGTGTACGACGAGTGCTTCAAAGCGATGATTGCGAACCCGGCCACAGTCCAGCGAAACACCTGCATGATTTGGTGCGCCCACAACCTCGAGCGCATCGCAGACCGCTGCACGAACATCTGCGAGCGCGTGGTGTACACCGCCACCGGCCAGATGGACGAACTGAACGTCTCCAAGTACTAAAATTCCGGTAGCGCGCGGCTGGCCCGCCGCAGCTCCCTGGCTCTCTGCTTTGCTCCCGGCCTCAGCAGTTCCAGAGCCGCCCAGAACCCGGCTCCGTGGTTTCGATGACGCAGGTGAACCAGCTCGTGGAGTACGACGTCTTCCACCATCTCTTGCGGAAGCATCACGAGCCGCCAGCTCAGCCGGATAGTCCCGTCCGCCGCGCAGCTGCCCCAACGGCTGCGTTGCGTTCGAATGAGCACGCGTGTTGGCCGCAGGCCCGTGGCAGTGACCAGGCGTTCGACGAGTGGTGGCAAGAGCCGCGCGGCCTCCGCGCGGTACCAACTGGCTGCCAACCGGGCGAGCACCGCGGGCCGTTCGCTTTCGCGAAGGCTCTCAGGGACCACGGCGTCGAGCACGCCGTCACGGCGGTGGAGACTCGATCGGCGGCGCGTCGGGTCCGCATGCACCTGAAGGCGGAGTCTCTCGCCGAGCCAGGGGATTGAGGAGCCGTCTTCTATCTCCGGTCGATCCTCCTGCGCAACCAGTTGGCGAGACAGCCAGTCACTCCGCAGTTCGAGCGCTGTACGAATGAACGCCACAGATGTCCCCTGAGGGCTCCGAACCAGGACGCCTCCATCGGCGACGGAAAAGGACACCGTGCGCCGCCTCCGGTTGCTACGAACAATCGTCACCGGCACCTGCTTGCCGTCGATCGAGAAAGAGAGAAGGCCCGTTTGCACGGGCCTTCTGTTCGTCATCGGCCGAAGAGCCTGGTGATCTTCGAGGCAGCATCGCCGATCGGCGAATCGTCGCCGAGGAGTTCAGTCACCTTCTCTGGGTTTTCCTTGAGGAACCCGACGACTGCGTCTGCGGCCTTGGCCGCGGTCGCCGGATCGATGCCCGCCCGCTCCGCGATCATCCTCGCCAGTTGATCCTGGATGGCCATGTTGACCTCCTAGTAACTGACCTTGGCGGGCAGCGTCTTCGCTTCCGCGACCCACTTTTCAACTTCGCCCGCCGTTGGCGTCCGGCGTACGAGCTTCTTCGCGGTATTGAGTTCTTCCATCTTCGCGTGGAGATTGTCGGCGCGGCGGGTGGCCAGTTCCTTCACCGTGTCGACTCCGGCAGCTTCGAGCAGGTCGGAGTACTCGGAGCCGACGCCGTTGATCCGCATGAGGTCCGCACGGTTGACCCACTCCAGCACGCGCTGCGGGGTGACGCCAGTCTTCTCGGCAATGTTCTTCCGGCCGGTGGGGGAACCACCCTCATCGAGCAACTTCTCGACGGTGCCGATGCCGGCGCCCTCGAGCGCTTTGGCGTAGGTTTCCCCGATTCCTTCGATCTCGATGATCTTGGTCATTGTTTAAAGCCTCCTTGCGCGCGGCAGGCGGTGTGCCGTTCGCTGGCCCGCATTGTAAGCGCAATTCGCCTTAACACTAACGAAAACCTCCTAATCCTCCGTGGCCGCGCCGGGCCATACCGTTCGAGAACGGCACAATGCACCAGTGCCATCCATCGTCACTCATGCTTCGTACGACGAGGTCCCGTACGAGGCGGGCCTCTCGCCTGCGACCCATCCGCAGAACGCCGCCGTAATCGCGCGGCTGTTCGGCCTCCGGCCGGCCGATGTCCGGCACGCTCGAGTTCTCGAAATCGGCTGCGGGGCGGGCAACAACCTGCTGCCGATGGCGTACTCCCTGCCCGAGGCGTCCTTCGTCGGGGTGGATCTCGCCGCCGCCCATGTCCGGGCGGCCGTGGACTCCGCGGAACGCCTGGGACTCAGCAATACCGTCTTTCTACAGGCCGACATCCGCGACTTTGCGCCCGACGGGCAGTTCGATTACATCATCTGCCACGGCGTGTTCAGCTGGGTGCCCCCGGACGCGCGGACGTCTATCCTCGCGCTCTGCCGCAAGGCCCTCAGCCCGCAGGGCATAGCGCACATCAGCTACAACGCGATGCCCGGCTGGCACGTTCGGGGTGCGTTTCGGGAGATGCTGCGCTCCCATGCGCGGTTCTTCTCCACTCCGGAAGAGCGCATCGACCAGGCCCGAGCGTTTGCGTCGTTCCTCTCTGATTCCACCGCGCAGCTCACGTCCGGCTCCGCAACGAACGCCGCGTACCACACCATGCTGCAGGAAGAGTTTGCGCTGATTCAGCGCCTACCGGACTTTTATGTCCTGCATGAGCACCTGGCGGACGACAATCAAGCCTTCTACTTCTTGGACTTCCTCGACGAACTGAATGTTCACGGGCTCCGTTACCTTGGTGACGCGAACTTCGCGTCAATGCTGACCGAAAATCTGCCCCGCGAGGTCGCAGCATCGCTCGACGCTATCGCTCCTACCCGCGACATGCTGGAGCAGTACCGCGACTTTGTCGTGGATCGGCACTTCCGTCAGTCGCTCGTCGTCCGCGACGACATCGCAGTTGACCCACGCATTGATGCGGATGTCCTCCGCGGCCTCACCGCCAGGGCCGCCCTTCTCGCACCCGAAGACGGCGTCTGGCAGATACCCCAGGCGGCAGGGACGAAACGCCCGGTGGAGTCCGCACTCGTCGTGGCCACTCTTGAGACCCTCGCGGCGGTCTTCCCGGGGAGTATGCCCTTCGCCGAACTGCGGGCGGCCTTGCCGGAGGCGGCGTGGCCGAGCGACCCGGGAGCGAGCGAACGAGACCAACAGCTGGTGTCTCTGCTGCTGTCTCTCTTCGCCACTGATGCGGTCGAACTGCGCTCTTGGGATCCTGCGGTGGAAAGAGATACACCAGAACGGCCGATCGTCTTCCGGCCCGCCGCCATTCTCGACACGTCACTCGGCGTCCCGACGCCCCACCACACGACCGTTGGCCTCAACTCTCCAGGCCGGTGGCTCCTTCAGTACGCCGACGGGACTCGCACTGCTTCCGAGCTGGCCGAACTCCTGTTCGAGGAAGTGGAGCGGGGGCGCGTGGCGTTACGGGATCTGGAGACGCGGGAGCGAAACGACCGGGCACTCGCGGCCCGCCTCATCGCGGACGGCCTCGAGCAGCTCAGGCGGTCGGGACTCCTCGAGCCTGGTCAACGGACGCCTGGAGGTCCCCGATAGTCACTGCCCCGGGTTGTTCGCCGCCCGAAGCTAGCCGTGTCGCAACCCGGCGCACGGCGGAGTTGTAGGGCGTCGGGACGTTGTGAAGCATTCCGAGCAGTTCGATTTCACCGTTGAGGTAGTCGACTTCGGTAGTCTGGTGGCCGCGCAACACGCTCTGCAACGTGGAGCTGGCCGACCGCGCTTCTCCACCCACGGGCGCCGCCTTGTAGAACGCCGTGACCCGTTCCGCGTACTCCGCCGGCGATGTGGCGTTGATGCCGGCCGCGGCGTACACCGCCATGGCCTCCTGGCGCGCTTGCTCCACGAACGCACCGAGCGCTCCAGACGCCGCCCAGCCGGGTTGCCCCGTAATCACTTCCACGCCGTTCCCAAGATTGAGGACGAGTTTTCGATACTTTAGCGCCATGACGTCCGCCGTCGCCGATGCGTGGAAGCCAGCCCCCGCAAGTGCCTCACAGACGGCCGTCACCGTGCTGTCGATGGAGCCGGGATACCGGCCCGAATGCAGGCAGCCGCTGAGCGGGACCGCGGAAGCGATGACCTCGCCTGGCACCAGAAACGTCGCGGGCAGGGCGACAAGCGTCGCGTAGACATTCTCGAACCGCCTGGCCGCCAACCGTTCGTTCTCCACCCCGTTTTGAGCACAGAACAGTGGCACGGCCGTGCCCGCCGCCGCTTCCAGGTCGCGAAGGGCCGGCTCCGTGTCCTGTGTCTTCATGGTCAGGATGACGTGCTCGTCTCCGGTCCAGCCGATGTCGCTCGGATGGCTGACGGCTTCGATCCGGATGACGCGTTCGAATTCCGGTGTCCGGAGCCGCAAACCGTCGGCGCGAATCGCATCGAGGTGGGCGCCGCGAGCGATCAGCACGACATCGTGCCCGGCCAGCGAAAGGCGGCCGCCAATCACGCCACCGATGCCGCCGGCGCCGTAGATCACAAATCGCATTCAGTCGTCCCTCATCCCCCGAATTGTGCCGTCGAAGCGTATCACGCCCGGGAGGACGCTCAGGCCGCACGGACCCCGTCGGGATGTTCCAGATGTTGGTCCCGGCGGAACAGCGGCTCGGCCGCCGCCTGCACAACCACGAGGGCAAGGCCGGCGAACAGCACGAAGTCGCCGAGCGAGTAAATGTTCGTGCCGTAGACGGGCACCGTCACGATATA
>CAYTBM010000044.1:0-15920 GCA_964436025.1 uncultured Anaerolineaceae bacterium | reverse complement strand
ACGGCGTGGCGCTGCCGAAACGGCCGAAGCGGCTGCCGAAGGTGCTCGATCCTGCGGTGCTCGACGCGCTGCTGAAGCAGCCCGACCCCGCAACGCCGGCCGGGCTTCGCGACCGGGCGATGCTCGAACTGCTGTACGGCGGCGGGCTGCGTATCTCGGAGCTGGTCTCGCTCGATATGGGGCAGGTGGACCTCGGCGAGGGCGAGGCGATCATCCACGGCAAGGGTTCGAAAGAGCGCGTCGTCCTGTTCGGGGAGCCGGCAATGCAGGCGCTGGAGCGCTACCTGGAGGCGGGCCGGCCGCCGCTGTACGCGGCCGCTTCGGGACATGTGGGACGGAGAACCAGCCCGGCGCTCTTCCTGAATAAATTCGGCCAGCGGTTGACCGCGCGGTCCGTGCAGTCGCTGATCAAGCGCCATGCGGCGTCAGCGGGAATCGCCGCCGACGTGCACCCGCATTTGCTGCGGCACTCATTCGCGACACACCTGCTCGACGGCGGCGCGGACCTGCGCATCGTGCAGGACCTGCTGGGCCACAGCTCGGCCAACACGACGCAGATCTATACGCACGTCAGCCAGGCGCGGCAGGCCCAAGTCAGCGCGGCGGCCTGGGAGAAGCTCGCGGAGCAGGCGCTCGAAGGGCCGCGGCGTGGCCGCAAGGCGCGGTCCGCGTAGGGACTACATCCAGACGCCGCCCGCGTTTGTCGTCTTCCCGATCGCGCGGTACGCGGCATCGACGAGGGACTGGCCGCGTTCGTTCAGGAGGATACCCTTGCCCATCCGCGACATCGCGTAGCCGAAGCTCATGCCTGCAGCCGGGTCGGCGAAGCCGATGCTCCCGCCGGCGCCCACATGGCCGAACGCGGCGGACGAGAGGATGACGCTGTCGGTGTTGGCCGGCTTCCAGCCGCGGTTGTCCATGGACTTCATGAAGCCGAGCGCGAAGCGAGTCGGGATCATCAGCGTCGCGTCCTCTTTCGTCGCTGAAGAGACCTCGCTCATGCGCGCGAGCGTTACCGGGTCGGCGAGCGTGACGCCGTTGAGCGAGCCGCCGTTGGCCAGCGGCGCATAGATGCGGGCGAGGCCGCGGCCGTTCGAGATCCCGCCGCCGCCGCCGATTTCGGCGGCGTGACAATCCCGGGCATTGGGGTCGAACCCGCCGCCGTTGAGAAGGGAGAGAGCGGAAATGGACTTCGGATCAGAGAGAAGGGCGAGAGTGAAGTCGCTCGGGACGTCTCCGGGCTGAGGGGCGTACGGGATCACGGGAGCGATGCGCCCCTCAACCTCCTCGGGAGCGCCGATCCAGAAGTCGGCACCTGTGGGTTCGGCGACTTCTTTGCGGAAGAAGGCGCCGAGCGACATGCCGCTGACGCGCCGCACGAGTTCGCCCACCGTCCAGCCGAAGTTGATCATGTGGTAGCCGTTGCGGATGCCCGGCTTCCAAAACGGCTCTTCCTCTTCGAGACGGTGGATCATGTAGTCCCAGTCGCAGCAGGCGCGCTCCTTCAGCGGTTCGCGAATGGCCGGGAGGCCCACGGAGTGGTCCAGCATCATGCGGACGGTGGCGTTTTCCTTGCCGTTTGTCGCAAATTCGGGCCAGTACTTCGCCACCGGTGCATCGATCTCCAGCTCGCCTCGGCTGGCCAGCAGGTGCGCCGCGATGGCGACGGCGCCCTTGGTGCACGAGAAGACGACGCAGACGGTGTCTTTCGTCCAGGGCGTGGTGGCGGTCTGCTGCCCGCCCCAGAGGTCAACGACCGTCTTGCCGCCAAGCGTGATGCAGACGGAAGCACCGCGCTCGTCGCGTTCGCGGAAATTACGTTCGAATTCGCGCGCCACCTGGGCGAATTGCGGTTCGAAGGCGCCCTCGAGCAGGCCGGCTTCAGTCTGGATGCTGAGCGTTTCCATGGTGCAGTCCCGGGGTGTGAGTATCTGGCGGCGACGATACCGGCTGTGCTTACGACGCGCGACGCGGGGCTTTGACAGGCCACGGCAATGCCACGTACGTTGCTTCCACTTTGTGGATCGAGGTCTTTGCGTGACCACTGCCGCCGCCCCGACGGGCGTCCCCACCATGCTCGGACACATCGCGCTGCGCGTTCGCGACATCGATAGGTCGGTCGCCTTTTACCGGGACGCCCTGGGGCTCACGGTCAAGAACCATGGACGGGTGGCGTTCCTCGGTTCGCGGCCGGAGGCATCCCACGAAATTGCGTTGTTCCCGTTGCCGGCTGATGCGGAAGGTCCAGACCCGAAGCGCGTCGGGATGTACCACATGGCCTGGGAGATGGCGTCGTTCGACGACCTGCAGGCCCTCCACAAGCGGTTGGTGGAACAGGAGGTAAAGATCGTCGGTTACAGCGACGGGCAGTGCAACGTGATGTTTATCGACCCGGACGGCAACGAACTGGAAGCCATCTGGGAGCCAGCGCCCGAGGTCATCAAGCAGCTGAAGGACGAGGGCCGCTGGCCGAAGCTGGAGCGCATCGCGGGATTCTAGAGGTCGTGCCCGTCAGTCGGTGCTGCCGACGTAGACGGTTGTCCCGGTCTCGAGCGAGGAGTCTGAAGCGGCCTCCACGATGGCGCGGGCAAAGTCCTCGACCGACGGCAACCAGCCGCCGGCGGCTTCGCGGCGCGCCTCGATAATGCCAGGGCGCTGACGCTGCATCAGGCGCGGCGTGGTCGTGCCATCGATGAGGTCGCCGCTGACGACGACGAAGCTGACGCCCTGCAGGCTGAATTCATCGATGCGTCCGCGGAGCGCCTGCTCTCCAGCCTGTTTGCTGGCGGCGACGGGTTCGTAAACGTCGAGCCCGGGTTTCTGTCCGTGAAAGTGGGCCATATGACTGGTCACGAAAACGATGCGACTGGCCTGCTCCATCACGCCGAGCGCTTCATCGACGGTGGCCAGTTGTGCGTCCCGGTTGAGGCGGAGCGCGTAGTCTTCCGGCACGCCTTTCTCGAGGCCGCCGCTCGCGTTCAGCACGAGCACATCAATGCGCTCGAACCGGTGCCGGACGGTCGCGATCATGGCTGCTACCGCCTGCCGGTTGGTGAGGTCTGCGCAGACGGTTATTGCCTGGCCACCGAGGCGGCGCACCTCCGCAGCCACTTCTTCCGCGCGAGGACCTTTGTTGCGGTAGTGCACGGCGACCTTCGCGCCCGCTTCGCCCAGAAGTTCGGCGACTTTCGCGCCGATCCCGCGCGAAGCTCCGGTCACGAGCACCACTTTGTCTTTGAGCCGAGCCGATTTCGCTTGCATGCGCGAATTCTAGCAATCGACATTCGACAATCCCCAATCAACAATTCGCACCGTGAACCTCCTGCTCGTCCATGGGCCGAACCTGAACCTGCTGGGTGAGCGCAAGCCGGAGATCTACGGCCGGACCACGCTGCTTGATATCGAGGCGGACGTGGCGGCTGCGGCGGGGGCTCGCGGCGCCGCCGTGTTGTGCTTCCAGAGCAACCACGAGGGCGCGCTCATCGATTTCCTCCACGACCACAGAAAGCTGGCCGATGGTGTGGTGATCAATGCCGGCGCCTATACGCACACGTCGGTGGCCCTCCGCGACGCGATCGAAGCGATCGTCATCCCGGTGGTTGAAGTGCACATTTCGAACACTCATGCGCGCGAGGGGTTTCGCCACCGCTCCCTGATCTCGCCGGTGTGCCTCGGCCAGGTCACCGGCCTGGGACGCGACGGCTATACGCTGGCAACTCACCTCTTGCTAGACCACCTGGAGTCCCGCGGCTAGCGAGATTGTCACAGGTTTGCAATCTCTCGAGAGTGAGAACGGCCGTGCGAAAGTGGCCGGGGGCGGTTTAGGATGGGAGCCGCGCCCAGCGAACCTTCGCCCAGGAGTGCTGTTTGACGGAGTTCGAGGCGGTTGCCCGCCCGTCCATCCCGGAGTGGGTCGTCAATCTCTACAAGGCCACCGTTTGGTTCACGGTGGACATGCTCGTCTTTATCGCGCTCTTCTTTGTGTACTTCCTCGGACGTGGGCTGCCGGACGACCGCATCGACCTGGCCACCCGGAACGCCTTCCGTGTCATCGACCTGGAGCAGTCTCTTGGGCTCTTCCACGAGCCCTCGTGGCAGCAGGCTGCGATCGGCAACAACCACCTCGTCGAGCTAGCGAACTTCACCTACCTGAAGCTGCACATGCCCATGCTGGTTGCCGTTGGCTTCGCGTTCTTCCTGGCCGACCGCCGGAAGCATCGCCTGATCCGGAACACGATCCTGCTCTCCGCATTCCTCGCGATACCGATCTATGCCGCCTTCCCAGTCACACCGCCCCGCCTGATGGGCAGCGCGGGTTACCCGATCGGGATTTTCGACACCATCCCCGCCGAAGTGCGGACGAAGCCCGGAGCCCTTGCGAACTGGTACGCGGCCGTGCCCTCCTATCATTTCGGGTGGATCTCGCTCGCAGTGGCCGGAGTGTGGTGGACGTGGAACCACTGGTTGGTCCGTGCCGCCGCGGTCGCTTTTGGAGCGCTGATGTGGTGGGCGATTGTCGTCACCGGGAACCACTACTTCTTCGACATGCTCGCGGGCGCGCTGATGGTGTCGGTCTCGTTCTACCTGGCGCTCCGGTTCGAACGGTGGGCGGAGCTGAACCCGGCGAAGGTCTCCCGCTTCACCGTGAAGGCCGGCCCCCTGCGTCTCCCCTTCTGAGCACAGTCTCGCTCGGAGGCGTAGCCGGCCAGCCGGAGGCGGAAGGAGCGCTTCCAGCGAACACGGTTCGGGTTTTCGATTGACAGTCCCTGAACGCTGCGAGAACAATCCTGTGCTTCAAAGAAGGAGGAGCCCCACCCCATGAAAGCTGCCGTGCTCTACGCACCGAACCAGCCGCTGGTTATCGAAGACATCGAGATCGATGAGCCTCAGGCGAACGAAGTCCTGATCAAGACCTCCGTGACCGGCGTTTGCCACTCAGACCTTCACTTCATGGAAGGCAAGTGGATGTACCCGATGCCTGTCGTGCTGGGCCACGAGTCGGCCGGAATTGTCGAAAAAGTCGGGCCCGGCGTGACGAATGTGAAGCCCGGGGATCGCGTGGTCGTCGCCTTCGTGCAGTCCTGCGGGTCCTGCGACCGCTGCACAACCGGGCGCCCCAACCTCTGCTCGAACGGCCAATCGCTGAACCGGATGGGCCGGATCAAGCTCAACGGACAGCCTATGGTGCAGTTCGCTGGAATGTCCGCTTTCGCCGAATACCAGCTGGTGAGCAACAAGGCCTGCGTGCTCGTGCCCGACGCCGTCCCGATGGAAGTGGCGGCGCTCGTGGGCTGCAGTGTGATGACCGGCGTGGGCGCCGTGACAAACACGGTGAAGCTCCAGGTTGGCCAGACGGTGGCCGTCGTCGGTTGTGGGGGCGTTGGCCTGAACATCATCCAGGGCGCTCGCCTCGCCGGCGCCTCCCGCATCATCGCCGTTGACCTCATGGAATCGAAGTTGGCGGCGGCGAAGGAATTCGGCGCGACCGACGTTGTTGATGCCTCGAGCGGCGACGCCGTGCAGCAGGTGATGGCGATGACCGGCGGCGGCGTGGACTACGCCTTCGAAGCCATCGGCCTGATGAAGACCGCCCAGCAGTGCTTCGAAATGGCCAAGCGCGGCGGCCAGGCGGTAGTCGTGGGTATGCTGCCCCTCACGGAACAGTTGACCATCCCGAACGCCGGCATGTCGTTTCTCGGCGAGAAGGGCATCGTCGGGAGTTATTACGGGTCCACGCGACAGACATACGACATGCCCTGGCTCATGGAACTGTATCGCCAGAAGCGCCTGAAGATCGACGAACTGATTTCGCGCCGGTACGAACTGGGCCAGATCAACGAGGCCTACGACGCCCTCAAGGGCGGCGAAGTCAACCGAAGCGTCATTACCTTCTAGCCCCGCTTCCGGAAGCCAAACATCGCGGCCCGCCAACTGGCGGGCCGTTTTGCGTGGATGAGCGGATCGAGACCTTTACCGAAAAGGTGTCAGAGTTTGCCCGATCCCATCCGTTTCCAATCTTTCTCTAAGAAAGCCTGATGAGACTGGCGGGACCGGCGCGCGGCGTAAGCCGAACCTTCGCCGGCCGGGAAGGCAGGACGTTTTCATGGGTAGTCGCAGGCTCTTGCTCGGAGTCGCCGGAGGGATCCTCGCCCTCGCGGCGGTCGGCGTCTTCGCCATCTGGTTCTTCGTCATCCGTGGTGACGAACCGGCGGAGGTTACGCTCGAGTCAGCGGTGAACTCCCTGAGCACGCCCGGAGCTTCCAGCACGGCGAACGCGTCGCCTGAGGCCACGTCTGCCGCGGCGCCCACAACTTCGGGCGGAACGGCCAGCGCCGGGCTCGCGGGCACCTGGGTGCCGGACACCTCGAAGACGAACTTCCTCGGCTACCGGGTGGTGGAAGAACTTGCACGCGTTGGCACGGCCACCGCCGTCGGCCGCACGTCGGCGATTACGGGCGAGGTTGTCCTGACCGAGACGGAGGTCACCTCGGCGACGATTACAGCCGACCTGACGAAGCTGCGAAGCGACAACACTCAGCGGGACGGCCAACTGCGGAACCAGGCCATCGAGACCAATAAGTTCCCGAACGCCACCTTCGTGCTCAGCGGGCCGCTGGCGCTGCCGGCGGGGCTGACGTCGGGCCAGGCAGTTGACGTGACGCTCAGCGGCAAGCTCACCCTCCATGGCGTGACGAAGGAAATTGCGGTCCCCGCGCAGGCTCAACTCAAGGACGGGTCGCTGGTTGTCGTGGGATCGATCGATATCAAATTCGCGGACTACTCCATCAGCAAGCCGCAGGGGGCCTCGGTGCTGAGCATCGAAGACCACGGCATCATGGAACTTCAACTGATCCTGAAGAAGAGCTGAGCCGTTCCGCCCCGTCGATCCAATGTCGTGCCCCGGTTCGAACCGGGGCACGCTGTGTTTGGAAACTGCGTTGTCGGCCCCGAGTTAGCCCCTTGAGGCATCGACTCTGGCCCCAAAGGACAGGGGACATCGCGCGGGCCGCTCCTAAGCTGGTTGGAGACCCGCAATGGAGGTTCACCATGGAACCTACACCCCTGCAAAAGGGCGCCACCACTCTGAAATCGCTCGGGCGGGGCGAGATGATGTCACTGGCGCTCGCGTATCTGCGCAGCCACCAGCTCGCGTGTACGCTCGCCAGTGACGACGAGAAGCACCACGTCTCCGAAGAAGTGCTCGGCGACCGAGTGTCGAAGCTCAGCGACGACGAACTGCTTGCGCTGCTCGTGCCGATTTCGGCCGTGGGCCACAGCGATTAGGGACGCGCCAGCGGGTGCTGCGGCAACAGGCCCGGGCGTTAGTCTTTCGAGCAGGCCAGGACCGGGTCGTAGTCCGGGATGTCGGTGATCTTCTCGGTGGGCTGGATCCAGGCGACCTTGCCGTGCTTGTCGACGACGATGACCACGCGGTTTGCGACCATGCGCGGCTCGATGGCGACGCCGTACTTCCTGGCCGTGTCGCCGAGTGGGAAGAAGTCGCTGAGGATCGGGAAATCGACGCCGAGCTCTTTCTTCCAGGCCGCCTGGGCCCAGGGTGCGTCGCTGGAAATCACGACAGGGATGGCGCCCTGGCTTGCGAACTCTTCGCGCTTCTTTTCGATGAGCGGGAGCTGGTTGCTGCAGACGGGCGAGAAGGCCGCGGGGACGAAGTTGATGATGACGGCGTTCTTACCGGCGTAATCGCTCAGCTTGAACTTGTCGCCGGTCGGACTTGAAGGAAGTTCGAAATCCGGGGCGTCGTCGCCGACCTTGAGCGTTGCGGTTTCGGACATATGCGGCCTCTCATCACGAAGTTGGTGCTTCGAGCTTAGCAGTCGGCGGACCTTCAGCGTCCAGCGCGGGAGCCTGGACGGCCCGGCCGGTAGCATGACGCCATGGAAGCTGGACTCCCCCGGCCAAGGCTCGTGGTGCACCCGTTGCTCGTATTGGCCGCGATGGCGCTCGTGGCCGTCATCGCGTTCAACCTGATCACGACGGGGTTCGAACGGGCCGGCGTCCCGCGAGGCATGGCCGGGTCGCTCGTCGCCCTGAGTCTCGCCGGGTCGCTGGTCAATATCCCGCTGCACATCCGCGAAGTGCCCGGCGAGCCGCAGCCGTTCCGGATCGGGCATTTCGTGTTCCTGCGCCGTCCCGTGATGGAGCGCCAGGTGATCGCGATTAACGTCGGGGGCGCGGTCATCCCGCTGGTGCTGAGCGCGTGGGTCCTGCTGGAGAACCAGTCGTTCTGGCAAACGGCGGTAGCCACGCTCGTCGTGGTTGTGGTGACGAACCGGGTTGCCCGCCGTGTCCCGGGAAAAGGCATCGAGATGCCGGCGCTTCTCCCGCCCGGGGTTGCCGCGCTCTGCGCCGTGCTGCTCAGCGCCGGGGCCGACGGCGGCGAAGCGACGGCTATCGCCTACACCTCCGGCACGGTCGGTACGCTGGTCGGGGCTGACCTGCTTAACCTTCGGAACCTCCGCGACATGGGTTCGGGGATGATGTCCATCGGCGGCGCCGGGGTGTTTGACGGCGTCTTTCTCAGCGGGATCGTGGCCGCGTTCCTGTCCTGGTAGCGGTCAGCCGGCGGTCCACGAGGGTTGGCGCTTCTCGGCGAAAGCGGTCATCCCTTCGAGCGCTTCGGGCGAAGCGAAGTGGACGGCCGAGCGCGCCGACATTTCCTCGAAGGCGTCGTGCATCGCCATGTCCGGGACGTCGCGCACAAGCTGTTTGGCTCCCGCCAGCGCATTGGGAGCGCCTTTCCGCACCATGCCGACGTAGCGTGAGACTTCAGCGTCGAGCTGGTCAGCTGGCACCGCGGAGTTGAGGAGGCCGATCTGGACGGCTCGCCGGCCGTCGAACGCTTCGCCTGTGAGGAACAGCTCCATGGAGTCGCGGAGCGACAGCTTTCGGAGCAGGACCACGGAGATGATGGCCGGGATGACGCCGATGCGGACTTCGTTCACCGCGAATGTTGCCGACTCGACGCCGATGGCGAGGTCGCAGGCGGCTACCAGCCCCATGCCGCCAGCACGGGCGGCGCCGTTAATCGAGCCGATGACCGGCTTTGGCGAATCCCACATGAGTTCAAGGATCGGCGTCAGCGCGGTGGGCCCGGTCTGCCCGCCGGATTCGTTGGCTTCGCGCTGCTCTTTCAGGTCGGCGCCACTGCAGAACACCGTCCCCGCGGCAGTGAGGACGATGATCCGGATGTCCGGACGCCGGATGGCCGTCCGCATGTGTGCGTCCAGCTCGGCCGTCAGTTGGCGCGAGAGGGCGTTGCGGTTCGCGGGAGAATCGAGAGTGATGGTCGCAACGCCGCGGTCAGCGGCGAGGTGCACGAGTTCGGTCATGAGGACGGCTCCTTCGGGAACTCGCCGGGCTGGCGGCCGGCGCCCGGAGGGCCGGCGAACGCCTGTGCGATGCCCATCCACTCTTCGGCGACAGATCCTCTTACTTCCAGGTTCGTGTCGGCAACATGGCGGCGGCGGGTGACGACGCGGCAAAAGTCCGTGGCGCTGCCGCGGATGACATTTTCCTCCGTCTCCTCCCCCATCTCCCAGGTCGACCCGGAAGGTGAGCCGAGTGAGATGCGGATCGGCACAGCCGGGACATCCATCCCGCGGTTCGCATAGCTGTAGGGCCGCGCGCGGACACCGATGAAGGCGACGTGGCGCAACCGGTCGGTGTCGGGACGGTCGATGCCCACGACGTCGACCACATCCAGCCCGTGAGACCAGGTTTCCATGAGGCGAGCGGTAACGAACGAGACCGCGGACATCGCCGGGCCCGCCCAGGGGATGCGCGCGGAGGGGTCGAGAGTGCGCGCGGCCTCGATGAGATCCCGGGAGTTCGCGCGCCACTGTTCGAGGAGGTCCGGGGCGCTCAGTTTCCGCGCGCGTTCGAGGTAGGCCTGCTCGCTATTGTCCGGCTGGCGGAGGTGGCTCTTGAAGGTTTCCGGGTCGCGGATGGCGAGTGTGGCCATGGCGTCGAACTGCGCGAGGTGGGCAACCTGATCCCGCGCACTCCAGCCCGGAGCGTGCGTGGGAAGATCCCACGCTTTCGCCGGCAGGCGGACGAGAACCGCTTCGAGTGCAGCCTGCTCGGCGGCGAGATCGTCGATGACTGAGTCGAGGATGGAGGACATGCGCGGGATGCTACCGTAAACGGCCGCGCCAGGGCTGTTCGAAGCACGTTTCACGCACGCGGCATTTCAACATGCTTGCAAACGGCCAGCCGGGAGTGCCAAACCTCTGGCGCTGCCACGGCGAATCTGTCACGCTCTAGTGCGCTCGAAAGAAATTTGGAACCCTGGGGGCACAACGCATGAACCTGTTTACTCGCCTGTTCGCTCCGGCCGAAGTGGCTTACGCGCACTGTGACGGCCCGTGCGGCGTTTACGACCCGGCCGCCGCCCGGATCGCCGCCGAAGCTGTCCTTTCGATGGAGAAGAAGATCGCCGCGCTCGGCGACGCCCAGGACGCCGCGACGGAAAACACCCGGACTCGCTTCATCTCGATCAAGGAGTCCCAGGCCGAAATCGTGAAGCACGAACTCGATGTCCTCTGGCATGACTACTTCAAGCCGGAGCACCTGGAGAAGTATCCGAACCTGCACGACACCTTCTGGAAGGCTGCCAAGCTGGCTTCGAAGAACAAGACCGAGCAGGACCCGGCCAACGGCGAAGCCCTCCTCGGCGCCATCGAAGAGATCCACAAGATGTTCTGGGCAACCAAGAACCGGGACGTGGCGTTCTACCGCGCCAACCCCTAGTCCCAGCACAGGACGCACAAGTCCGGCCCCGTCCTCACCTCGAGGTCGGGGCCGTTCCGTCTGGAGGGTGCGGTGCGCGAGTTCTGGCGAAAGCAGCCGAAGTGGCTCTGGGCGATTGCGGCGGGCGCGATCATGATCGAGGTGGGCGGCGCGCTCATGGCGCTCGCCCGGCGCAGCCAAGGCGAGGAGATGCGTGATGGCCAGGCGAACAAGTAACGGTCCTTCGTTCTGGGAGCTGCTGTTGCTTTCAACGGCGATGTCCCTGGCGGCGACGTTGGCCGCGCAGGCTGCCACGCGCTATCGCCGTTTCGCAATTTCGGGCGACTCCATGCAGCCGGCCCTGGAGCCCGGCGATTGGGTTCTCGTGGACGAGAGGGCGTACAGGCGGAAACTGCCTCGTCGTGGCCACATCGTCGTCGCGCCTGACCCCCGCGAACCGGAGCGGCGCCTGGTGAAGCGCGTGGCCGGCGTGGACCTGCACCGCCAGGTCCAACTCCTTGGGGACAACCCGGACGAGAGCACCGATAGCCGCCACTTCGGTCCCGTGCCGGCGAACACAGTGCGCGGGCGCGTGCGTTGGCGCTACTGGCCGTTGGGGCGGTTCGGCGCGGTGGTTTGAGAAGCCAGATCCCGTAGCACCAGACCATCCGTTGGGAAGGCGAGATCGGGCGGTTCGGCTGGTGGGAACCAGCCGAGTTCGGTGAGCTCGCCGTCCACCGGGTGCAGCGTGCCGCCGGTGGGGCGGCCTTCAAACCAAATGCCGACGGTCTGCTTGTCGCGGTTGTGGAAGTTCGAGTGGACGGCGACCACTCCGCGTAGCTCGACCGTGACTCCGGTTTCTTCCTCGAACTCGCGGCGGGCAGCTTCGCGGACGTCCTCGTCCCATTCGACGTAGCCGCAGGGAATGCACCAGAGCCCGGCATAGTCGCCCGTGGCGCGCCTGCCGAGCAAGATGCGGCCGGCTTCGTCGCGGACGACGACGGCCACACCGACGGCCGGGTTGCGGTACTCGATGTACCCGCAGTCCGGGCAAACCTTCCGCGTACGTCCGGAGCGCTCGATTTGCGCCAGCGGAGTGCCGCAGTTCGGGCAGAAGGTGGCGCTCACGGCTGAGGCAGCTTACCCGCCGTCTTCAAGGCGATCATCGCCATCAGGTCTTCCGCCACCTTGGCGATCGCGATCTTCACGCCCGCGTTGGCTGGCTCGTCGCCCGGGCCCCAGTGCTCGCTGGCGCGGGAGATCACCACGTCCGGCACAGCCGCGATACCGCCAATGTGCCGCATCACCCGGGAAACGTCGGTCACGCCCGGCTCTGCGTCGCCGCCGGCGATGCCGATGAGGGCGAAGGGCTTGCCGCCGGCGTGGGGAAGGTCGATGAAGTCGAGGGCGTTCTTCAGGCCACCCGGCATCGCGCCGTGGTAGGAGGGCACGGTGATGACGAAGGCATCGGCCGCGGCGCAGGCCGCGCGGAACGCGCCCACGGTGGCCGCGTACTGTTCGTCCGGGCGGCCGTCAAGGATCGGCAGCGAGCCGATTTCGAATGCCTCGCATTGCGCTCCCGCCGCTTCAAGCGCCCTGAACGCGAACGTGAGTGCCCGATCTGCCGAGCTGCGCGGCCGGATGCTGCCGTTGATGCCGAGGATGCGTGCCATGTGCCGTAGCGTACGGAGCGCCCGGCGAACACGCATGCGACGCTCCCGGAGGCTCAGCGTACACTTCGGGTGTGCCGCCTCGGATCGTGGTTGTGGGCTCGCTCATGATGGACCTTGTGGTTCGGGCGCCCCGCCTTCCCATCCCGGGTGAGTCCCTTCTCAGCCACAGTTTCGAGACCTCTCCGGGCGGGAAGGGCGCCAACCAGGCGGTGGCCGCAGCGCGCCTGGGGGCCAGCGTCGCGATGGTGGGCCGCATCGGCAAGGACCGATTTGGCGAGATCCTTCGTTCAAGGCTCGAAGAAGCTGGGGCTGATACCAGCCACGTGTCAGTCGATCCGGAAGTGGGCACCGGTGTCGCTGTGCCAATCGTCCTCGATGACGGTCAGAACGCCATCCTCGCTGTGCCACAGGCGAACATGAGACTGGGCGCCGACGAAATCAAGGCTGCGCGCGCTGCGATTACTTCGGCCGACATGCTGCTGTTGAACTTCGAAGCCGGGATGGACGCTGTCGAGGCGGCGGCGCGGATGGCGTCGAGCGCCGGAGTGCCGATACTCCTCAACCCGGCGCCGATGACACCCCACTCGCCGCTGCTGCTCGCGATGGCGCGTGTGCTGGTAGCGAACGAGGTGGAGGCAGCCGCGGTGGTCCCCGAGGCCAACGGCAACCACGCCCAGGAGCTGAAGGACTTGCAACGCATGGCTCCGCGCGTCGTCGTCACCCTGGGCGCCGAAGGTCTCCTCGGTGGCGACGTGGATGGGACGTTCTCGTTGCCGGCGTTTCCGGTCACTGCGGTGGACTCGGTTGGCGCGGGCGATGCCTTCTGCGCGGCGCTGGGCGTGCGTCTGTGTGAGGGGGCGGCCCTGCGCCAGGCGGCCCGGTTTGCATCGGCTGCGGGGGCGCTGAGCGTGACCCGGGCCGGCGCTCAATCGGCCTTGCCCGCGCGCGCCGAGGTGGAGGCGTTCCTTGCTGACCGATGAGGGAACTTTCCCGCGACTTTCGACGTTTCCAGTTGAAGATGGTCGGAGCCGCCCGGATACTCAGCCCGCGCCCGGAGACGCCTATTGAGCGTTCAACGCTTCTGCCCGCTCTGCGACCGCTCTTTCCAGGAGGGGGAGGCCGTGCTGCGCTGCGACGGTTGCGGCGTGCTGCACCATCCCGGCTGCTGGGTGACGAACGGCGGGTGCGCCACGCAAACGGACCACCGCATTTCACCTTCGGCTATGGCGTACACAGCGAATGAGCGCCAGAGCGGCGCGCCCGCGCCCCATCCGGGCGAGGGTACGCGGCCCGGTCCCATGTCGCCGCCGCCGGCAGAGATTGGAGCGCCTGACCCGATACCGTTTCGCGTCACCCGGCCGCCCGCGAGCCAGGCTGCTCCTCCGCCGGCGGCCGGCGACGAGGGTCCCGTGATTGGGGCGACGGGGCCCGCGCCGATGATCCATCGCACGCTGCCCTCGACAGCGGGTACGCCGCCGCTGCCGCGCCGCTACCAGCCACCGCCGGGCGAGCACATGCCGCGCAAACCGATGCCGCAGATTTACGACCGGCCCAAGATCCTGCAGTACTGGTACGTCCCCGCCGCCGCGTTCGTCGCCATCGCAGTCGCCTTCAGTGTGATCTGGGCGGTGGGAAAGCTCACGGGCGGCGACGGCAAAGCTAGCGACGAGCCCACTCCAGCTCCGACGCAAGCAACCGGGGGCGCGATTTCGACCGCCCAGCCGACGCTGACCGTTAGCACGCCGGGGCCGTCGGTTTCCGCCGTGGCGTCAACCGGGCCGGGGAAGTTCAAGGGAGGCGATGCCGTGATCGTGACGGGCACCGGTGATTGCCTCAACGTGCGGGTGAAAGCGGGCCGGGAAAACGATGCGATCGTTTGTGTTAAGGACGGTACTGAACTCGTGGTCACTGGTGGACCAGAATCCGCCGGTGAATTGACGTGGTGGAAGGTGAGGACCGACTTGGGCGAAGGATGGGCGGCCGAAGATTACCTCAACAAGAAGCCGTGAGACGCGCGCTCCTGGCGGTGGTGTTCGCAACCCTGGCGGTAGGGCCTGCGTGCCGCGGCGGCAGTGCAGCTGAAGAGTCGACCGCGACGGCGCAACCGAGCGCCACGGCTGCCGCGCCCTCGGCGACGGCGACGGCGACGGCTTCGCCGACGCCGGACCCGCTCGCCCGCGTGCCTCAGACCCAACCCGAGGCCCTGGCCTGGGTCCAGTCCGCCCTCAACGCGGCCGAGGCTGGCAAATGCCCGGACGCGGTCGTGAAGGCAGGAGGCGCATGCTCCACAGGAGACGCCACCGGCGACGGGATCCCGGAAGTCGCCATTCTCTTGCCCGTGAAGCCCGGCTCCGCCACCGCGCCGCATCCTTCGGCTGTCTTCATCCGCGCATCGCAAACGGAGAAAGTCGTCCCATTCGCGGAAGACCTGACTGCCGACGCGTCAGCCCTTGGCCTGGGATTCTTCGCCCTGGCAGACCGGACCGGCGATGGCCGTCCGGACCTGTCCTACGTGCAGAACATCTGCGGTGCGACTGGATGCAATTCGCGCGCAGTCGTCCTCGCCTGGGACGGCACTGCCTGGCGAGATATCGGCCCGGGCGACTCGGTGGCGAACATCGACGAGGTTACGTGGACCGGCGCCGGCGGTTCCAGCGTGCTGTCGATCCACGGGGGTAAGCTGCCGCCTGCGGCACCGCCCGAGTCAGGCCCGACCCGGGCGTCCACCACCAGGTATGCCTTCACCGGCGGCCGATACACAACGCGGGCGGTCGAAAAAGACCCGCCCGAATACCTCTACCAACTCGTGGAAGATGCAAACGACGCCTTCGAGGCCGACATGGCGGGGTCGCAGGCGATCTACCGCAAGGTCATCGATGGCACCGCGCTGAAGGACTGGAAGCTCAAGCCGGAGGATGCCGATCGCCGTCCGGCACTCATCGGGTTCGCCCTTTTCCGGCTGGCACTCATCGATGCGGCCCTCGGCCGCGACCCTACGGCCGCGCTGGACCGCGTGATTCGCGACAGCAAGGAACCGCTTTTCGTCTATCTGGCGGAGGCGTTCCGCAACGGCTACCAGGTGCGCGGCGGCGTCGTCGGCGGTTGTGCCGAGGCGAACCTCTACTTGCGCACACCACAGGGCGCTGGCACGGACCCGGGCAGCTACGTCGCACAGCTCTTCAATTACGGCTACGCGAACCCGCCCGGGAGCAAGTGGATCGCGAAACTCTGCCCGTTCTAGCCACTGGCGCATTCGGATGCCCGGATGGCCAGTCGCAGGAGCACCTGGCTTCTTTCGACATCTCGGACCCAGTCCTCAGGCAATGACTGAATGCCAAGGCGCGCGCCAAGGAGGGCTCCGGCCAGGGTAGCGATGCTATCGCTGTCGCCAGATGCATTTGCGCCTTCGAGCAGCGCGGCACGAATGTCGTCCGGGTGGCGGGCGACGACGAACATCGCCGCAGCAATGGCTTCGTGGGCGGCCCAGCCCTGGAG
>CAYTBM010000043.1:0-16237 GCA_964436025.1 uncultured Anaerolineaceae bacterium | reverse complement strand
ACCGGAAACGGGTACCCATCCCGCCGGTCTACCGTGGTTCGTTCGATGCCGGCGGATATCTGAGCACGGGGAACGACCCTTGCATCGTGCTCCACACACCGGAGTCGTTCGCCAAGACGGCCGCGATCATCGAAGCGATCCCGGCCGAAACCCAGGAAGGCGATGACGCCCGCCGCGACTTCTACGGCAACGTCTGGCCGGCGCAGAAGGATCAGCAGGGCCGCATCACCCTCCGCGATGACTTCTTGGCCCACGCGGGCATCACCCGTGACGTCCTGGTAGTCGGAGTTGGGGAGAAGCTCGAAATCTGGGACCGCGCCACCTACGCGGCCCGCGAAGACGAGCAGCGTGAGAACCGCCGCCGGGCCACCGCCCGCCGCGGACAAACCGGGGGAGGGGAGGCGTAACGTGTCCGTTATGACAGCACCTTCTCCTGTCCACGTGCCGGTCCTGCTCAACGAAACGATGCGTTGGCTTGATGTCCGCGAGGGCGGCACATACATCGACTGCACCACCGGGCTCGGCGGGCACAGCAGTGCCATCGCCGAGCGCATGGGAGAAACCGGCAGGCTCCTTTGCCTGGACCAGGACAGCGAGGCGCTGGAGTTCGCGCGTGCGAAATTGGCTCCGTTTGGGAGGCGGGTCAGATTCGTCCACGCGAACTTCCGTGAGGTCGCTGACGTGGCCGCGCAGGAAGGGTTCCACGATGTCGACGGCATCCTGATGGACCTGGGTATCTCATCCTTTCAGATCGGAGAGGCGCGGCGCGGTTTCGCGTTCGCCCTCGAAGGCCCCCTGGATATGCGGATGGACCCGGCGTCCGGCGGTATCACCGCCGGGGAAATCGTCAACACGTGGGATGAAGCGTCGCTCGCAAACCTCTTCTATGAACTGGGAGAGGAACGCCAGTCCCGCCGCATCGCGAAAGCGGTGGTGGCGGCCCGGCCATTGCGCACGACGTGGGAATTAGCCAGATCTGTCGAGCAGGCTGTGGGGGGTTCCAGGAGACAAACCCATATTCACCCCGCCACCAAAGTCTTCCTGGCGCTCCGGCTCCGTGTGAATGGGGAACTCGACACCCTCATCACGGCTCTGCCGCTCGCCTGCAGCCTGCTCGGCTCTGGAAACACGCATGGGGGCCGCCTGGCCGTCATCAGTTTCCACTCTTTGGAAGACCGCATCGTCAAGCAGTACTTCCGCCGCGAATCCACCGATTGCCTTTGCCCGCCCGAGCTGCCGGAGTGCCGCTGCGGGCATAAGGCGAGCCTGAAGGACCTTACCCGCAAGGCGATCCTCCCCACGGAAGCGGAGGTCGCGACGAACCCGCGTTCCCGCAGTGCCGTGCTCCGCGTTGCAGAACGGATTGCCTGACCATGGCGGCAATCAACCACCCACTGGGTCACGCCCGGCGCGGATTGCCGATCCCTGCCTCAGGCGGCGGGCGCATCAGCTTCGGCCTGATTGCCGCCATCGTCCTGGCGGCCGCAGGCGCCCTCGCGCCGGTGCTTTCGAACAGCCTCGCGACGAGCCGTGGTTTTGACCTCCAGGCATCCCAGCGCCAGGAGTCCCAGCTCAACGGCGAAATCGGCGTCCTGGAAAGTGATGTCGCCTCACTCACTTCCATTCAACGTATCGAGCGGCGGGCTCGCGAAATCGGCCTCGTGCCGGCCGACGACCCGATCTACGTATCGGTCACTGAACCCGGCCCCGCGCCGGCAAAGCTTCCCTCGGAGTATCTCCCCCGGCCAGAGACGCACGCGTCGAAGCCTGCCCCGTGGTGGAAGCCGTTCGTGAACTGGTTGCCGTAGGGCAATCGGTCAGTTCGTCCTTCCGCGGAAGGATCTCGTCCTTCTCTGGAAGGACAGGAGGCGCGTTCGCATGGCGCAGTACAAAGCGCAGGGCACCCGTCGTGTCTGGTTGCCGGCCGCGGTGTTCGGCCTGTTTGCGCTCGCCATCTGCGGACGCCTGGTCCAGCTTCAGGTCGTCGAACACGACCGCTACGCAACCAAGGCTCAGAAAGAACTGCTCGGTGATGACGTGATTTACGCGCGCCGCGGTTCGATCCTGGACCGCAATGGCGGCGTTCTGGCCACCTCCATCGACACCTGGGATGTCTACGTGAACCCGCGTGCCTGGAAAGACGACGCCGTCGCACTGAAGGCATCCCAGGACCTCGCGCCCTACCTGAAGGCGGACCCGCTCCAGCT
This sequence comes from uncultured Anaerolineaceae bacterium, assembly GCA_964436025.1. Lineage (GTDB taxonomy): Bacteria > Chloroflexota > Dehalococcoidia > Tepidiformales > Tepidiformaceae > Amarobacter. Next base: position 14,030 of record CAYTBM010000043.1, on the reverse strand, counting down.
TCGCGCCACCGTCCGCGACGCTGGCGAGGCCGACGCTCGCGTGAAGCAGGACCTCGAGTACGAAAAGGGCCTCGACCTCATCAAAAAGGGTATTCCCGGCGTGGTCACGCTTGCCAACTCGTCGAGGATCAACCCCGAGGGCGACGTCGGCGCTTCCGTCGTCGGATTCATCGGTACGGATAACGACGGCCTGGCCGGTATTGAGGCGGCCTATAACGAGGCGCTCAAGGGCACGGCCGGCAGGGCCGTTTATGAGCGCGACACCACCGGTGACCCGATCCCGTACGGCCAGTACCGCACGATCGAGCCGAAGCGAGGTGAGGACCTCGTACTGACTATCGACCGCTACCTCCAGCAGATGGCCGAACAGCGGCTCGCAGATGCCGTCAAGGAGCACCGTGCCAAGGGCGGCTCCATCATCGTGATGGACCCCGAGAATGGCGAAATCCTCGCCCTTGCGACCTCGCCGGGCCTGAAGTATTCCACGCTCAAGGCTGACCTTTCGAAAGACGATCCCGACGCCCTCGCAATCCTCCGTAACAAGGCCGTCACTGACCTCTACGAGCCCGGCAGCGTCATGAAAATCGTGACGGCCGCGGCGGCCATCGACGCCGGAGTAGTGGGGCCCGACACGACGTACGTCGATACGGGCGAGGTCTACATCTACAACGTCCGTCTCACCAACTGGGACTACGGCTCCTATGGCCTTCAGAGCATGACCGGCGTGCTCCAGAATTCCATCAACACCGGCGCGGTTTTCATGCAGCAGAAGCTCGGAGAGAAGCGCTTCCAGTCGTACCTGGACCGCTTCGGCTTCGCAAAGCCGACGGGGGTCGACCTCCAGGGCGAAGCAACCGGCATCTTCCGCCGCCCCGAAGACGACGGCTATTCACCCGTGGACGTGGCCACGCAGTCGTTCGGCCAGTCCATCAGCGTGACGCCGATGCAGATGATGCAGGCCGTCGCCGCGGCGATTAATGGCGGCAACCTGATAACGCCGCACCTGGTGAAAGCGCACATCAAGCCGGATGGCACGCGCAACGATGTGGCGCCCCAGGTGGTGGGCCAGGCGATTTCGCCGCAGACGAGCGACACCATCCGCAGGATGCTCGGCCAGGTGGTGAGCCAGGACCCGGACGGCTGGGGCCGCAACCCCGCAAAGTACACCGCAGGCGGCAAGTCTGGCACCGCAAACGTCCCCGTTTGGGGCACCTATAACGATGAAACACAGATCGCGTCGTTCATGGGGTTTGCACCGCTCGATAATCCACGGATTCTGGTACTTGTGAAGCTCGATCAGAACGCCGACCTGATGACCGGCACCCAGGCTGCCGGTCCCATCTTCGCCCACTTCGCCGACGACGCCCTGCGGTACCTCAGCGTTAAGCCAGAGAAGAGCAGCGTGGCGGTCTCGCGATGAGCCAGCACCTCACGACAGAGTTCGTCTCTACAGTCATGGGCGCCCGCGGCTACCGCGTGCTCGCCGGGCGGCCGCGCGAGGTCACCGGCGGGGCCGCGGACTCTCGCAAGGTACAGCCCGGAGACCTGTTCACCGCGTTTCCGGGCGAAAACGAAGACGGCAACCGTTTCGTCCCTGCCGCGTTGAGCGCGGGCGCGGCGGCGGTCATCTGTAGCAGCGCGCCGGAAGGAGCGTGGCCCGACGCCACCATCGTCCTCGCGCCAAACACGACTCGCGCCGCGGGCGAACTTGCGCACGCCTGGCGCAAGGAGTGCAACCCGCGCGTCGTGGGCATCACCGGCACCGTGGGCAAAACCACCGCGAAGGAATTCACGGCGGCCCTTCTCGCGCAGCGGTTCAAGACGCACAAGAGCGTCGGCAATTTCAATAGCCGCGAAGGGTTGCCGCTGGCCCTCATGAGTCTCCGCCGCGACCACGAGGTGTCTGTCCTCGAAATCGCGATGGATAGCAAGGGCGAAATCGCCGAGCTTGCGGCGATCGCCGAGCCCGAAGTTGGCGCTGTCCTGAACATTGGCCTGACCCACGTCTCCAAGCTGGGCAGCATCGAGGCGATTGCTGCGGAGAAGCTCAGCCTCGTCCGGGGACTTCCCCGCGAAGCCACCGCGGTGCTGAACGTGGATGACGCGCGTGTTGCGGCGGTCGTGCCGGAGCTGGCCTGCCAGGTCCTGACATTCGGCGAATCTGACTCAGCCGCACTGCGGCGAGGCCCCGTCTCTGACCGGGGCCTCGCCGGCACCTCGTTCGATGTCACCTTCGGCGAGACGACCGAGCGCGTGAATTCGCCCCTCCCAGGCGCTCACGCCATCCCTGCCGTACTCACCGCAATGGCGGCGGGAATCGCTCTCGGAATGAACCTCCGCGGCGTAGCGGCCGCCGCCGAGCGTGCCGAAGCCGAAGGCCGCGCCCGCATCGTGAAACTCCAGAACGGAGCTACCGTCATCGACGACCGCTACAACTCGTCGCCCGCCTCCTTGCAGGGCGCCTTGCGAATGCTCGGTGGGCTTTCCGGTACGCGGGTCGCCCTGCTCGGCCGGATGGCCGAGCTCGGCGAGCATGAGCTGGCTGAGCACCGCGCAGCCGGCGCCGTCGCGGCGGCCACCTGCGACGTACTGGTCTGTTCGGGCGAGACCTGCCGCGCGCTCGCCGATGCGGCCCGCCAGGCCGGCCACGGCGATGTGCGCTGGTTCGAGACGAAGGAAGAAGCGGCCGCAGCGGTTGCGGGCCTGCTCGGCGACGGCGTGACGGTGCTTGTGAAGGCATCTCGCGGCGAGGCGTTCGAAACGCTCCTTCCCGTTTTGGGGGCCGCCGGATGATCCACGCGCTCTATTCCGGGGCAATTACGTTCGTCATCGCGGTGGTGATTGGCGCGCCGATCGTGAACTACCTGCGCCGCCAGAAGATCGGGAAGGAAATCAGCGAGTACCTTCCGGAGCACGCACACAAGGCCGGCACCCCAACGTTCGGCGGCTTCATCATCTGGCTCCCGACCTTCCTCGTCACCGCGGTGGCCGTCGACTGGTGGAACCACCAGTCGATCCTCCTGCCGCTCGGCATGATCGGCATCACCATGGCCGCGGGCTTCGTCGATGACCTGGGGACGCTCCAGCATCGCGCGCAAAAAGGATTGTCCTGGCGCTTCAAGATGGGGTTCACCGCCTTGTTCGGCCTGGCCGCGGCGATCGTGCTCTATGACCACATCGAAGTGCAGTCGATCAATATCCCGTACGTCGGCAGCTACGAGCTGGGGCTGGTCTACGTGCCGCTGGCCGCGGGCATCATCGTCGCTACGACAAGCGCGGTTGCGGTGTCCGACGGTATGGATGGGCTGGCAGGCGGGACGACGCTTATCGCCTTCATCGCCTACGGGATCATCGGTTTTATCCAGGGGCAGGAGTTTGTGGCGACGTTCGCGTTCATCATCGCGGGCTCGACGCTGGGATTCCTCTGGTACAACGCCCATCCCGCAAAAGTCATCATGGGCGACACCGGAGCGCTGGCGCTGGGGTCCTCGCTCGCCGTCATCGCGCTCATGACGGGACAATGGCTGCTTCTACCGGTCATCGGCATCGTCTTCGTCGCCGAGATGGGCAGCAACCTCATCCAGATCGGGTATTTCAAGCTGAGCGGCGGGAAGCGTGTGTTTAAGCGGGCCCCGTTCCACCACCACCTCAACCTCATCGGCTGGGCCGAAACCCAGGTCGTCACCCGCTTCTGGCTTGTCTCGATCGTCGCGGCAATGGTCGGCGTTGCCCTCGCGCTGGAGGTGCCGGACTAATGCCCGCACCGAATGGCACACTCCAACACACCGCTCCGGATGTCCGGGGCAAGCGAGTGCTTGTCTACTCGCTCGGCATCGAAGGCCGAGACCTCGCGCGCTGGCTGCTCGCCAACGAAGCCAAGGTCACCATCAGCGACACGCGGACCGACGCCGCGCTCGCGGCGGCTGGAGCAACCGCGCCGGACGGAGTCGATGCACTCGTGAACGGTCAGGCCCTGCTTGACCCGGCCGGCTTCGATCTGGTGGCCGTCTCGCAATCCGTCCTGCGCTATAACCCCGCCCTGGTGCGGGCGCGCGAACTGGGCATCCCCGTGACCTCGCAGATGCGACTTTTCCTGCAGCTGTGCCCGGGCCGAACGATCGGTATTACCGGTTCGAGCGGTAAGTCCACGACGACGGCGCTCGTCGGAGCCATGGCTCGTGCGGCCGCGGTCGACCACGTGGTCGGCGGCAACATCGGCGAAGCGCTCCTCGGCCGCCTCGGCGAGATCCGCCCCGAGACGACGGTCGTCCTCGAAATCAGCCACACCCAACTCCAGTACACCGACCGTTCCCCCCACATCGCCGCAATCACGAACGTCACCCCGAACCACCTGGACCAGTTCAGCTGGGACGAATACGTCGGCCTGAAGCGCAACATCCTCGCCTTCCAGCAGCGAGGCGACATCGCCATCCTCAACGCCGACGACCAGACAAGCCGGGCCTTGATGGCGGCGGCGAAGGGCAAGCTGGTCCGTTCTTCGGTCCATCAAGAGCCCGAGGGCGACGGCGCGTGGGTGGAAGATGGCGAGGTCGTCGTCCGCGCCGGAAGCAGATCCGCAGTGGTGATGCACACCCGCGAGATTCGCCTTCGCGGCGAACACAACCTCGCGAACGTCACGATGGCCTGCGCCATCGGCGCGGAGGCCGGCTTCCCACTGGACGCCATGGCCAGCGCGATCCGGTCGTTCACCGGCGTCGCCCACCGCCTGGAACTGGTCGGTCGTGCGCGCGGCGCCATCTGGGTGAATGACAGCATCGCCACCAGTCCCGAACGCGCCATTGCCGGCCTTCGTTCATTCACCGAGCCGGTAGTGCTTCTGATGGGCGGGCGCGACAAGAACCTCGACCTCGACGGTCTGCGCGAGCTTGCACGCCAGCGCTGCCACGCAATTGTCTGCTTCGGCGAATCCGGCGCCCTCTTTCACAACGCAATGAAGGAAGCCGTCGCCGACTGCACGCTCGTTTCCACTCTCCCGGAGGCGGTCGAAGCCGCGTCCGCCCGTGTCCAGCCCGGAGACGTCGTCCTCCTCTCGCCCGCCGGAACGAGCTTCGACGCCTATCCCAATTTCGAAGCGCGCGGCGAAGCGTTTCGCCAGCTGGTCCGGGCGCTTCCCGGCTTCTTCCCGGAGGTGTCGCCATAGCCGCCGCATCGCAAACCGGAAGCTGGGCCCCGGGACGCCCTGATTACGCCATCGTCGCGCTGACGTCGGTGCTGACCGCGATTGGATTCGTGGTGGTCTACAGCTCCAGCTTCGTCACTGGCCTGGTCGATTTTGGCGACCCGTATTACTTCGTCGTTCGGCAGGTCATCTGGGCCGTTGCCGGTGGCATCGCCCTCATCGTGATGTCCCGCACGGACTACCGGCGCCTGCGGCCGCTCGCCGTGCCGATCATGGCCGCGACCATCGTGCTGCTGGTAGCCGTGTTGGTGATCGGTGTGCAGGGCGGCGGCGCCCAGCGCTGGATCGGCGTCGGCGAACTAACGATCCAGCCGGCTGAGTTCGCGAAGCTCGCGGTCATCATCTACCTCGCGGCCTGGCTCGCTTCCAAGGGCGACGAAGTACGCAGCTTCGAACACGGCCTGTTGCCGTTCGTCATGATCATCGGCTCGGTGAGCCTCCTGATCATGCTGCAGCCGAACCTCGGGACCACGCTGATCATCCTGATCATCACCGTGACGATGTTCTGGGTAGCCGGGGCCTCGCTGGCGCAAATGCTCGCCCTCGGGACAACGGGACTGGTGTGCATGGCGTTCCTTGCGACCGCAGCCGGTTACCGCGCTGACCGCCTGACCGCGTTCTTCAGCGCCGAAGCTGACCCCCAGGGCAACGGTTTCCAGACGCTCCAGTCGTTGATCGCCATTGGTAACGGCGGGATTCACGGCCTTGGCCTCGGGGCAAGCCGCGCCAAGTTCTTCTACATCCCGGAAAGCCATACGGACGGTGTTTTCGCCATCGTCGGCGAAGAATTGGGCTTGATCGCCACGCTACCGATCATCGCGCTCTATATGCTCCTCATGTTCCGCGGCTTCCAGGTCGCCCGCCGTGCCCGCGACGAGTTCGGCCAACTCATCGCGACGGGTATTACCACCTGGATCACCATCCAGGCGCTGCTCAACATTGGCGGCATCACCCGCGTCGTCCCGCTCACCGGCGTGCCGCTGCCGTTCCTCAGCTTCGGCTCGAACGCGCTCGCATCGGTGCTCATCGCGATGGGCGTGCTCATCAGCATTTCCCGTTTCGGCACTGACCGCGGCGGGTACATGGACAAGCACCCTATCGATACTCGCCGCCGCGTGGTCCGCCGGAGGCCAGACGGATGAGGCTCGCCCTGACCGGCGGCGGCACAGGGGGCCATATCATCCCGGCGCTCGCCGTGATGGAAGCCGTGCAAGCCCGGTTGGGCGGCACGGCCGAGGTGTGTTTCTTCGGGCCTGAGGATCGCGGGGAACGCGTCCGTGTGGAAGAGGCGGGTGTCCGCTTTGTCGGCGTACCGTCCGCCGCGGTCCGGGGCCGGGGTCCGATTCAACTCGCGCGCGCGGCCTGGCGGCTCGTCCGCGGCACGGTGGCGGCGATTCGAGCGTTCCGCCGCTTCAAGCCGGATGCCGTCTTCAGCACTGGTGGCTACGGGAGCTTCCCCGGCAGCGTCGCCGCCAGGCTCCTCCGCCGCCCACTCGTGGTGTACCTGCCAGATGTTCATCCCGGCTGGGCAGTCAAGGCCGAACGCCTGCTCGCCACGAAAGTGACCACTACTACGGGCGCGGCGCTCGAGTTCCTGCCGGCGAAGAAGACCGTGGTCACCGGATATCCGGTCCGCGCGAGCTTCTTCACAACCGACCGCGAGGCCGCGCGTTCGTCCTTTGGCGTCGTGGGCGGAGATCAGTTGGTGGTCATCGCCGGAGCCTCGCAGGGGGCCGCGAGAATCAACAGCGCGGTGTTCGGCGGCCTCGAAACGGTGCTGCAGGGCGCCATCGTTTACCACGTCACCGGCGCAGCCGGGCTTCAGGAGGCCGTTACGCTGAAATCGGCGCTCTCTGACACTATTGCGGACCGCTACCACCCGGCAGCCTTCCGTTCGGACCTTCCTGAACTGATGGTCGCGGCGGATGTCGGCGTTTTCCGCGCCGGCGCGAGCGTCCTCGGCGAGATCCCCGCGGCCGCTCTGCCTTCGGTGCTTATCCCGGGGACATTTGCCGGGGGCCACCAGCGAAACAACGCCCGTTGGCTCACCGAAAATGGCGCCGCCGTCACGCTCGAGGAAGCGGACATCGCGAATCTCGCCGCGGTCCTGGGCGAACTTCTCAGTGACGTCAGCCGGCTGGCGGAGATGCGCGACGCCGCGACGAAACTGGCCCGGCCTGACGCCGCCGACGCCATCGCCGCGGTCGTCCTGGAGGTGGCGCGCAAATGAGCGACATCGCCGGACCAGTCCATCTCGTCGGCATCGGCGGCATGCACATGTCGGCCATCGCCCAGCTTTTGCTGGAACGCGGCGTTGCCGTTTCTGGCAGCGACCTGCGCCCATCCCCATTCATCGACCGGCTCGTCGCGTTGGGGGCAAACGTCGCTTACGGCCACGCAGCGGAGAACGTGCCCGCCGACACAGCGACAGTCGTATTCACGGCCGCCGCGGCCGATGACAATCCGGAACTGGTCGAAGCCCGCCGGCGAGGACTCCCCACGATCATCCGCGCCGAAATGGTCGCGAAGCTCATGGAAGGCAAGCGCGTCGTCGCCGTCGCCGGCGCTCACGGCAAAACGACCACCTCCAGCCTCATCGCCTTCATCCTCGTGAAGGCCGGCCGCGAGCCGATGTACCTGCTTGGCGGCGAAAGCCTCGACCTTGGTGGCCATGCCTCGTGGGGCAACGGAGACATCTGCGTTGTCGAAGCCGACGAGTACAAGCGCGCCTTCCACGAGTACACGCCCGAAATCGCCGTCATCACGAACGTCGAGCCGGACCATCTCGATTACTACGGGACGCCCGAGGCCTACCAGGAAGCATTCGTTGAATTTGGAAAGCGCGTGCCAGGGGGCGGCCTCATCCTCGCCTGTGCCGACGACCCCGGCGCTCGCTACGTGTCCGACGTGCTCGGCGACGACCCGATGCAGCACGAGACGTACGGCATCGAAGGCGTCCGCTACTGGATGGCCAGGAACATCCGCCTCGACCGCAACGGTGTCGAGTTCGAGGTCACGCGGGGCGGGTCGTCCGCCGGCTCACTCCACGCCCGCGTCCCCGGGGAGCACTTCGTGCGCAACGCGCTCGCGGCCTGCGCCGTCGCGCTCCACCTGGACGTGCCCTTCGACGTCATCCGCGAAGCGGTGGCCGGCTTCCAGGGCGCCCGGCGGCGTTTCGAAACCGTTGGCGAGGCGGGCGACATCCTGGTCATGGACGACTACGCCCATCACCCGACCGAGGTCCGCGCCACGATCGCCGCCGCCATCCGTGCGTTTCCTGAGCGCCGCATCATCGGCATTTACCAGCCGCACACCTACAGCCGCATTTCGTACCTGTGGGACGAGTGGCTGACCTGCTGGAACGGGCTGGCGGCACTCGTCGTCCTTGAAACGTATGCCGCCCGCGAGGCGCCCCTGCCCGGCCGATCGGCGGCCGACCTGGCACGGTCGATCACCGGCGTCGAGGCCATCTACGCCGCGGACTTCGACGATGCAGCCGCGAAGGCGGAGACGATCGCGCGTCCCGGGGATGTCGTGTTCACCATTGGCGCCGGCGACGTCGTGGAAGTTGGTCCGCGCCTGCTGGAGCTGCTCCGATGACCGCGCTCGACGCCTTGGCGACCGCCCTCGAGCCCCTGGGTGAACTGCGGCGCAATGAACGCCTCGCCCGCCACACCACGTTCGGCGTCGGCGGGCCCGCGGACCTCTTTCTCACCGTGCGCAGCGCGGATGCGCTGGCGAAGGCAACCAACGTCGCATTCGAGGCGGGAGTGCCGAAGTTCGTCCTGGGCAGCGGAAGCAACATCCTCGTGGCCGACGCGGGTATCCGCGGGCTTGTGCTGGACAACCGGGCCCGAGCCGAAACCGCGGACGGGCTGGTCTACCGCGTCGAAAGCGGCGCCAGCTTTGCAGCCTTCGCCCGCAAGATGTGCCGCCTCGGGCTCGACGGCCTCTCCTGGGCGGTCGGAATTCCAGGCACACTCGGGGGCGCGGTCGTCTACAACGCCGGCGCGTACGGCGGCTGCCTGGCGGATGTGCTGCGCCGCGTGCGCCTGCAGCTCCCGGGTGACGGAGACCAGTGGGTCGAAGCCTCGGAGCTCGGGCTTGTTTATCGCGGCAGTGCTTTCACCCGGCGCGAAGTCGAGGGCAAGGCCGTCCTTGAAGCAGAAGTCCAGCTGGCCGAAGGCGACGCGAAGGCGCTGCTCGCACAGGCCGCCGCCCACGACGAAAAGCGCCTCAGCGCCCAGCCACGAGGGCGCAATGCCGGGTCTACCTTCAAGAACCCGCCCGAGTCGCCGGCCTGGAAGCTGGTCGAAGCCGTTGGGATGCGCGGCATGAGGCGCGGCGAGGCAGCCATTTCGGACAAGCACTGCAACTTCTTCGTGAACGAAGGCAACGCCACCGCCGCGGACGTTGCCTGGCTCATCGCCGAAGCCCAACGCAGGGTCAGGGAACAATTCGGCGTCACGCTCGAGCGCGAAGTCGAGTTTGTGGGGGATTGGTGATGGCGAAACAGCGCGTTGCCGTCCTCCTCGGCGGAAAGTCTGGCGAGCACGAAGTCAGCGTCATCAGCGCGCGCAGCGTCATGGCCGCTCTCGACCCGGAGCGCTGGGAAGTGGTGCCCATTGGCATCGCGAAAGACGGCGCCTGGCTCACTCCCTCCGAAACGCGAGCCGCGCTGGACGCCGGGGTGCGCACTCTGACCGACGCCGGCAACCCTGTGTTGCGTGCGCCGGAGGCGCTCGCGGCTCTCTCCGGTTGCGATGTGGCCTTCCCGCTGGTCCACGGCACAAATGGCGAAGACGGCACGCTCCAGGGCTTCCTCGAAATCGCCGGCATCCCCTACGCGGGCTGCGGCGTCGCTTCCAGCGCCATCGGCATGGACAAGGCACTCATGAAGGCGTTGTTCCGCGAGGCAGGGATCCCGGTCGCACGCTATTCCGTAATCAGATCATGGGAGTATACACTTGCCCAGAATGATTCGATGGCGCTCATAGACCAGGCGATTGGGTACCCCTGTTTTGTCAAGCCCGCTAATGGAGGGTCATCCGTTGGCGTCACCCGCGCCCGCTCCCGTGAAGACATGCCCGCCGCCTTCGAGGCCGCCTTCGCCTACGACGACAAAGCCGTCATAGAACAGGCCGTCGTGGGCCGCGAAGTCGAGTGCTCCGTGCTCGGCAACGAGACGCCGGAGGCCAGCTTCGTCGGCGAAATCGTCCCCGATCGGGACTTTTACGATTACGACAGCAAGTACGCCGCCTCTTCCACGACTCAGCTCTACATCCCGGCGCCCATCCCGGAAGGGACCGCGCGCGACATCCAGCGCATGGCGGTCCGCATGTTCCAGGTCATGGGCTGTGAAGGTTACGCGCGCGTCGACTTCTTCCTCACACCCGCCGACAAGATCATCGCCAACGAGGTGAACACCATCCCGGGGTTCACCAGCATCAGCATGTATCCCAAGTTGTGGGAAGCGTCGGGACTCGGTTACACCGCGCTCCTGACGAAGATCCTCGAGCTCGCCCTCGCTCGCCATCAGCGGAGGTCGAATCGATGATCGTCAAACGGAACCGCCCGCAGAAGGACTCCGGAGTCCGCCGCATCGTCAAGCGCCAGCGGCCGGTGGTCGGTGAAACGCGCGCGAACACCATCGTGAAACGCAACCGCGGCGTGGTTGGCGGGAAGCCGCCCCGCGGCCCGCGAGGCCCTCGCTTCCGCCTGCCGCGCTTCCACTGGCGCCCGTCGAAGGGCTTGCTGGTTGCGGGAGGCGCGCTCTCAGCCCTCGGCGTCCTGGCCTACGGCGCGTACTGGACCTGGTCGTCACCGTTCTTCAAGGTCTCGAACGTCGAAGTCGTCGGCAACCAGCGCGTTTCCACCGGTACTGTCGTCGAGTCCTCGGGCTTGCTCGGCGAATCGATGTTCAACGCGGACCTGGCTTCCGCCCAGCAGGCGCTCTACCAGCAGCCGCTGGTCAATTCAGTCCGCATCGAACGCGACTGGCCGCACACGGTCCGGGTCGTCATCGAAGAGCGCAAAGCGTGGGGCACCTGGGAGCAGACCGGCGTGCAGTACACCATCGACCGCGATGGCGTAGTGCTCGGCCAGGGCGCGGCCCCCGCAGGCTCACCGGTTATCCGAAGCACTGAGGCGGGCAACCGGATCGTCGGTGATCGCGTGAACTACCAGGCCGTCGACGCTGCAGCGGAGATCTACGAGAAGCTCCCGCGCCAGCTTGGCACCACCGTCGCGGAAGTCGCCTTCACCAGCGGCAAGGGCGTCCAGGTCACGACCACCAACGGGCAGACCGCCCTCTTCGGCGATTCGTCGTCGATCGCCTACAAGCTTTCGGTTTGGGCCGCGCTCGCGCAGGAAGCCCAGGTCCGGAACATCAACTACACCACCATCGACCTGCGGTACGGCAACCGTCCGGTCCTGCAGTAAGGAGAGAGCAATGAGACGACGGAGCACCGTAGCGGCGATCGATGTCGGGTCCACCAAGGTGGCCGTCATCGTCGGTGACCTCGGCGACCAGGGCGAGACGCGCATCCTCGGGGTGGGCGTGACCCCCGCGGCCGGACTCTCCCGTGGCGTCATCGACAACATCCAGAGCGCCCGCGAAGCCATCGGCGTCGCCGTCGAAAAAGCGGAACAGGCCTGCGGCATGCGCATCCTCAGCGCCGTCGTTGGCATCTCCGGCGGCCACATCTCATCGCAGAACAACCGCGGCATCATCGCCATCCCGGATCGCTCGCGCTCCATCTCCGAAGATGACCGTTCGCGAGTCCTCGAAAGCGCCGGCCAGGTGGCGATCCCCACGAACCGCCAGGTCATCCACGTCGTTCCGCGCGGCTACTGGATCGAGGGCACCGAGCAGGTCTCGGACCCCGTCGGTATGTTCGGCGGGCGGCTCGACGCAGAGGTGCACATCGTTTCTGGCGCGGTTTCGGCAGTGCAGAACCTCACCAAGTGCGTCGAAGGCGCCGGCGTCCAGGTCGACGACATCGTCCTCGAGTGCATCGCCTCCGCCACCAGCGTCCTCGAAGACCAGGAGCGCCAGCAGGGCGTCGCCCTCGTCGACATTGGCGGCAGCACCACCTCCATCGCGGTTTACGACGAGGGCAGCCTCGCCCACACCGCCTGTCTGCCAATCGCCGGCTCGCAGCTCACCAACGACCTTGCGCGCGTGCTCCGTTGCCCCTGGGAGGCCGCCGAGCAGCTCAAGTGCACCGTCGGCGCGGCCTACGCCGACCCGGCCATGCACGACACCGTCGACATCCAGGCCTTCGGTACGCAGGCGAAAAAGACCGTCGAACTCCGCCACGTCTGCGAAATCCTGCAGGCCCGCTCCGAGGAGATCCTCGAGATGGTAGCCGTCGAACTGAAGCGCGTCGGCTACTACGACAGGCTCGCTGCCGGCCTCGTCCTGACGGGCGGCACAGGCCAGCTCAAGGGCCTCGCGGAAGTCGCCGAGGCGCGCCTTGGCATCCCGGCCCGGCTCGGCAAGCCTGCCGGCTATTCCGGCCTGTCGGACCTCATCGGTTCGCCGGCCTTTTCCACGTCGATAGGGCTCGTCGAGTACGCGTTGGGAGCGCGCGAACGAGTCGTCGAATCGGCGCCCGGCCCGAGTTTTGATGTGCCCGTCGGCGGGATTTTCCGCCGCCTTGCATCCCTTGGGAGGGCGCTCATGCCCCAGTAGCCAGGAGGACAGGAATGAGCACCACCGACGAACCCCGCAGTCTTGACTCATTCGCGAAAGGAACGAGCCACACCATGAGCCTTCGATACGAAACCGAACTTCTGCCCGACATCAAAGTGGTCGGCGTGGGCGGCGGCGGCTGCAACGCCGTCAACCGCATGGTCCGCGCCAAGATTCCCGGCGTTTCCTTCGTCGCCTGCAATACTGATGCGCAGGCCCTGACCTCCTCCGAAGCCACGACGCGTCTCCGCATCGGCGAAAAGCTGACCAAGGGCCTCGGCGTCGGCGGCGACCCGACCCGCGGCGAACGCGCCGCCGACGAGAGCCGCGACGAGCTCTACGACATCCTCCGCGGCACCGAGATGGTGTTCGTGACCGCCGGCATGGGCGGCGGCACCGGCACCGGCGCAGCACCCGTCGTGGCCGAGATCGCCAAGGACTGCGGCGCACTCACCATTGGCGTCGTCACGAAGCCCTTCCAGTGGGAAGGCGCACGGCGCATGAAGCAGGCGGAAGAGGGGCTCGCCCGCCTGCGCGACAAGGTGGATACGCTCATCGCCATCCCCAACTCCCGGCTCATCGAGATCTGCCCGGCGGATGTCACCATCGAACAGGCCTTCGAGACCGCGGACGACGTGCTTCGCCAGGCCATCCAGTCGATCTCAAACATCATCAGCCAGAACGGCTCGATCAACCTGGACTTCAACGACGTGCGCACAACCATGAGCGAGGCCGGCCCGGCGCTCCTTGCCGTTGGCCGCGGCAGCGGCGAAAACCGGTCAGTGGAAGCGGCGCGAGCGGCCACCAGCAGCCCCCTCCTCGATCAGTCGATCGATGGCGCCCAGAACGTGCTCTTCAACATCACGCACAGCGGCAACCTGCAGCTGCGCGAACTCGACATGGCCGCCCGCGTCATCGCCGAAGTCGTCGACCCGTCGGCGAACATCATCTTCGGCACGGTTGTCGATGCGCGTGTCGGGGAAGAAGTGCACATGACGGTCATCGCCACCGGCTTCGCGCCCCGGGCCATGACGATTGACGACCACCTGGAGACGACGCGCAGCATCCGCGATTACGGGCTGCCGGGTGTCTCGAACATGGATGACGCTGAACTGCCCGCGTTCCTGCGGCGGA
>CAYTBM010000042.1:10309-16245 GCA_964436025.1 uncultured Anaerolineaceae bacterium | reverse complement strand
TTCAGCGGCACGCAGACCGAACGCGACTTCGTCGAGGCGCCGAGCCAGATGCTCGAACACTGGTGCTGGGAGCCGGCAGTCCTCTCCTCGTTTGCGCGCCACTACGAGACCGGCGAACCGCTGCCGAAGTCGCTGGTCGACTCCATGATCGCGGCGAAGCAGCTCGACTCCGGCATCATGACGCTGCGACAGCTTTTCTTCGCGACCCTCGACCTCGCTTACCACTCGCCCGAGTTCGACGGCGACACGACGGCCATGCTCGAGGCCCTGCACAGCATCACCGGCTTTCCCTACACGCCGGGCACGCACTTCCAGAGCGGGTTCGGGCACCTGTTCGGTTACGACGCCGGATACTACGGCTACCTCTGGTCCCAGGTCTTCGGCGACGACATGTACACGAAGTTCGAGGCGACAAGCCCCATGGACACGGCCACCGGCCTCCACTACCGCCGCACCATCCTCGAACGCGGCGGCGCTGTCGACGGCGACCAGCTCGTACGCGACTTCCTCGGCCGTGAACCCAACAGCGAAGCCTTCTTGCGGGGGTTGGGGTTGGAGGTTCAGGGGTAGCGGTTGCTGAATCCATCTTCCGACATCGCGGAACCATCATCTTAGCCTCTCGGCAAACCTAACCCGCGCGTCGCGATGATGTTCCGCTGAACCTCGCTGGTGCCCGCGGCGATGGTCCCGGGCACGGTGCGCATGTACGCCCGCCCGAAGGCCCCCCGCAACGGCGCCGCCGCGTCGTTGGCATCGATCCGTTGCGAGCCAAGGCCGATCATGCGCATCCCGAAATTGGCGATGCGCTGACCCAGCTCGCTGCCGAACGCCTTGGACATCGAGGCCTCGTAGTTCGGCACCTTGCCCTGGCTTTGCATCCAGACCACCTGGTAGCTCAGCAGCCGGCTGACCTCCACTTCGCAGCGAAGGTTCGCCAGCCCATACCGCAGGTCGTGGTTGTCGATGAGCCGGCCTTTCGCGCCCTTGGTCTGTTTCGCGTACGCCGTCAGCTCTTCCACTTGCCGCCGGCCAGATGCCGACCAGTTCACGCCTGACCGTTCGAAGTCGAGGAGCGTAGTGGCCACGTACCAGCCGCGGTTCTCTTCGCCCATCATATTCGCGGCGGGCACGCGCACGTCCTCGAAGAACACTTCGTTGAACTCGTGGTCACCGAGCATGTTGATGAGCGGCCGCACGGTGATGCCGGCCGCCTTGCCATCCACCAGGAAGTACGAAATGCCGCGGTGCTTGGGGGCGTCCGGCGCCGTCCGTGTGAGCACATGGAACCAGTCGGCGTGGTGCGCTCCGGAGGTCCAGATTTTCTGGCCGTTGATGACGAAGTCATCGCCGTCGCGTACCGCACGGGTCTGCAACGAGGCCAGGTCGGACCCGGATCCGGGCTCGCTGAAGCCCTGGCCCCAGTGCACCTCGCCGCTGGCGATCTTCGGGAGATGTTCGCGCTTCTGGTCTTCGCTGCCGTGAACCATCAGGCACGGGCCCACCATGCTGATGCCCTGGCCGCCGCCGCCGGGAGCGCCTGCGTAACCGCTCTCTTCGCGGAAGATGAGCTGCTCCATGTGGTTCGCGGCCAGCCCGCCGTACTCCTTCGGCCAGGCCATCGTCAGCCAGCCGTTCTTGGCGAGGCGCTTTTCGTACTCGCGCTCGGCTTCGTTGGTAGTGTCGTCGCCGGGGCGGGCGGTTGGCGGCGGCGGCGCCCAGTTCTCCTTGATAAAGCTGCGGACGCGCTCCCGAAAGGTCTCCTGCTCAGGGGTGAAAACAAACTCCACGCTCGGCCTCCAACGATGAACTGCGCGCGGAGTATGGCAGGGACGGCGCGGTTTCGCCCAGCCAACCGCCCTCAGACTGGCGGCCCGGCCATACCGCCCGCGTTCACCCAGCCTCGCCCGAACAGGCGCGCAACCAGCATGGCCGCCGTCAGCGAGGCAGTGGACGTGTAGATGAGCAGCGCGATTGGGGCGCCGGCGTCGGTGCCGCTGGTCACTCCGTGAAGGAGCGCCAGGAAGTACGCCGGGAAACTCAAGTAGTGAAGGTTCCGCCAGGTGGCGTACGGCATGCGGCCCGCCAACGCGGTCGAACCTAGCACGATGATGCCAAGCCAGGTCGCGAGCGAGCCCAGCGCCACTTGCACCGGCCGGTACGGGCTTGAGAGTCCTGCGGCGATGTCCAACGGCGAGAACGCGATCGTGGGGTCTACCAGCAGCCCGGCGATGTGCCCCGCGACGAACGACAGGCTCAACGCGGAAGCGATGCGATGCGTCTCCAAAAGCCAGGTCATGGCCAGCGGGCCCGGACGGTAGCGCATGTGCACGGCCATCCCGGTGACGACGCTGAGCCAGAGCAGGAGGTAGGCGGCGAAGCCCGCGGCTCGCAGCCCGTCCCATGAGGAAGTCCCGGCGTCAGGATCCTGCAACAGCCGGCCGGCCAGAATGCCGAGCACCAGGCCGAGTCCCACGACTGCGGAAAGCTTCCAGCTCATCAGGAGCCCCGCGTCCGTTTCGGGGTGCGCGCGTGGGCCGCGCCAGGGTCAGGCTGCGCCACCGCCGCCGCAGTCAGCGCTTCCACCGGTGTGACGGAAGCGCCGGGCAGCGCCGTTGGCGAGGAGCTGAGCGTGGGCTGCATCGTCCCCGCCGAACTGGTCACATCGGGGGGCGGCGAACTCTCGGCGGGGGATCCCGATTCGCTGGAGGCGGGATGAGCGCGCGCCAACCCGGCCCAGGCGGCCAGGAATCCAGCCACTGCGACAGCCGCCAACACGGCTTTGAGCGCCGTGTGCCGTTCTCTGCCGAACCCGCGCCGTGCCCCCGTCACCAGTTTCACTCCTTATGCATGGCGCGGCACGCGCCGAAAGTGCCACGAAAGTATTGAGGCTTTTCGTAAGGAATGAGCATGAATCACTGGAAATCTGTCCTCATCCGCCACGGACGGTCGTCACCTTTCTGCGTCGCCGCGCCATACCATGCCAGAAGCTCATACACGAGCTGCCTGGAGAGCATCCATGGACGAACCCAACGTTCCGCCCCAGCCGGGGCTCCTGCATCGTAAGTCCAGCCGCCGTGCGCTCCTTGGCGGCGCCGCCGCGGTGGCCGCCGGCGGGACCGCCGTCGCCATCGTTGGGCTGGCCTCGCAGACGAACGCCGGCACCGGCGAAACCAAGACCACAGTCCCAGGTTTGAGCGCTGACGCGACGAAGGCCGCTGCCGAGGAACTTGCCCGCCCGATCGAGGACCCTCGGATGAGGGCGGCGCACCTCCTTCGCCGGGCCGCCTGGGGCGGCTCGAAAGCGCAAATCGACGAGTTTGCCGCCCTGAGCCGCGAAGAAGCCGCTGATCGGCTGCTGAATTTCGACTCGATTGACAACAGCGTGCTCAACG
Source organism: uncultured Anaerolineaceae bacterium (assembly GCA_964436025.1). Classification (GTDB taxonomy): domain Bacteria; phylum Chloroflexota; class Dehalococcoidia; order Tepidiformales; family Tepidiformaceae; genus Amarobacter. Next base: position 12,853 of record CAYTBM010000042.1, on the reverse strand, counting down.
CCCGCGTCGAGGCGGCGCAGTTCAACCTGACAACCCCGGGACGCGGACTGGACGGCAAACGCCCGCCGCAAATCCGCGACATCCAGCGCTGGTGGCTCACCCGCATGGCGTACACGGCCCGCCCGTTGGAAGAGCGGATGACGTACATCTGGCACGGCTTGCTGACTTCGCAATTGAGCCAGATTGGGCCCCAGCGGGCGAAGTGGATGGTTACCCAGAACGAGCTGTTTCGCGCGCACGCGTTACCTCGCTACGACGACTTGCTCCAGGCGGTGAGCAAGGACCCGGCGATGATGATGTATCTCAACACGATTGAGTCATCGAAGGACCATCCCAACGAGAACTACCCTCGCGAACTGATGGAATTGTTCTCCATGGGCGAGGGGAACTACACCGAAGACGATGTGCGGCAAAGCGCGCGGGCCTTCACCGGGTGGCGATTGACTCAACCGGCGAAGGAGCGGCCGCCGGAAGGACTCTCGGAGAAAGAGCGCGACGAGTGGCTGAACCAAATGTGGGCGACCTACGAGCCCCAGTGGCGCCTGGCAGCCGGGCAGCATGACGGCGGTTCGAAAACGTTCCTCGGCAAAACGGGAAACTTCGATGGCGCCGACATCGTCAACATCATCATGGAGCAGCCGGCGACTGCCCGGTTCATTACGAAGCGGCTGTTCGCCGAGTTCGCCTACCGCAACCCCGATGAGGCCACCATCGAGCGGCTCATCGGCGTCTGGAACGCGACGGGCCACGACATCAAAGCGGTGGTTCGAGACATCCTCGTCAGTGACGAGTTCTACTCAATGCGCGCCTACCGCAGCCTTGTCCGCAGCCCGATTGAGTTCATGGTCGGCGCTGTCCGCGGTCTCGAACTGGAAGCCGACTTCCTCCAGCTCGAACAGACGGCCGCGGCAATGGACCAGCGGCTCTTCGAGCCGCCGAACGTTGCCGGGTGGCCCGGCGGAGAAGTCTGGCTGTCCAGCGGCACCTTCTTCGGCCGCGTCAATTTCACCGACTCCTTCCTGCGGAAAGGCAACCGCCCCGGCCCGATCCCTGCGCTCGCGGGCTACACCAACGCGAGCGACATGGTGAACGGCGCACTCGACCGACTCGTCGACGGCAACGTCAGCACCGAGTCACGGCAGGCCATCACGGATTACGCGGCCTCGATCACAAATGCGCAGGACCGCGCGGCGGCGGTCGCTTACCTGGTGCTTTGCAGCCCCGAATACCAGTTAGTCTAAGGAGAACCTCGCCATGCTTTCTCGAAGAGACTTTGTGAAGGGCGGCGTCGCCCTCGTCAGCATTGGGACCACCGCGCAATCGCTGCTCAAGGGCGCGGTTGCCTTCGCGGCGGAGAACGGCGCCTACGTGGCCGACCCGAACAACAAGAAGACACTGGTCATCGTCCAGCTTGCTGGTGGCAACGATGGGATGAACACGCTCGTCCCGGCGTCCAATCCGGTCTACCGCTCCTCGCGCAAGACCATCGGTATCGCTGAGGACGCCGTGCTGCCGCTGGCCGAGGGTTTCGGGCTGCACCCCGCGCTGCCCGGTCTCAAGGGTCTTTGGGACAATGGCAAGCTCGCGGTCATTCGCGGTGTTGGCTACCCCAACCAGAACTACAGCCATTTCAAATCGTCGGCCATCTGGCAGGCCGGAGACCCGGCAATGAACCTGGACAACGGCTGGCTGGGCCGAACCCTCGAACAGCTCGAAAGCCAGCAGCACGACCCGTTCCTCGGCTTCAACATTGGGAACGCGACACCGGACGAGATGCGCACGCCGAAGATCGCCGTGCCTTCGGTGAAAGACCCTTCGGACTACGGCGTCAAGGTTGGCGGGCGGCTCGCCGCACCGACCGACGCTCGCACAGCGACGATGCTGAAGTTGTACGAGCAGTACCCTGCGAACTCGCCGTACGGGGTTCTCCTGGAGACGACCGCCGAAGCTGCAGTTTCCAGCTCGAAGATGCTCCAGGACGTGGAGAAGAGCTACACGCCGGCCGTCGAGTACCCGGACACATCGTTCGCAGCCGGGCTTTCTGTGCTCGCCGAAGCTATCGTCGGAAACCTTGGCATGCGCGTGGGCCATGCCACGCTGGGCGGATTCGACACGCATAACAACGAAGTCGCGGAACACCAGGACCTGATGGAGACCCTCGATGGAGGCCTCACCGCGTTCTACCAGGACCTGCAGGCGCACGGCAAGGCTGACGACGTCGTGGTCCTCACGTGGAGCGAGTTCGGAAGGCGCTTGGCCGAGAACGCCAACGGCGGGACCGACCATGGCGCGGCGAGCATCTGCTTCGCGTTGGGAAACGGCGTCCAGAAGGGGCTGTACGGCGACGCGCCGAACCTCTCGGCGCTGGTGGACGAAGGGAACGTCCCCTATACCACGGACTTCCGGCGGGTCTATGCCACCGTGATCGAGCGCTGGCTTGGCGTCCCCTCGGAAGCGCTCCTCGGGCAGCGCTGGGACCCGCTGGGCTTTCTTGCCGCCTGAACATTGCTCACCGCCAGTCGTACAATCGGCCGGCATGGACCT
>CAYTBM010000042.1:0-10209 GCA_964436025.1 uncultured Anaerolineaceae bacterium | reverse complement strand
GCGCCGCTCGGCGGGCGTGACCGGCTCGACAAATACCGCGTCGAATCGCTCATCAGCTACATGTGAAACCACTCAAGCCGTTCGGGCCTTACAAAAGCGTTGCAGTTCGCTTTTCAAGTAGACGATTACTCATTTCTACCGAATCGCAGGTGTACGATCCGGCTATGTCAGCGGATCACGCGAGCGATCTTGCGCTCGTTACAGGACTTTACCGGACCACGAACGCGGCTGTGCGGGAGCTCGACCAGCGCCTGAGCCGCGAACATGACGTCACGTTCATTCAGGCAGTCACGCTGCTTGCCATAAAATCATTCGACCGGCCGCAGCCTCACCTCGTCGCGGATTACCTCTCGCAACAGTCCCAGACGGTGACGGGAGTGCTTGACCGGCTCGAACGGGCGGGCCACATCGCCCGCCAGCGCGACCTCGGCGACCGGAGGGCGGTCCGCCTGGAGCTTACCGATTCGGGCCGGCAGCTCGTGGACAGCGTCTCGGAGTCACTGCGCGAACACGTAGTCGACGTCCTGAAGGGCGTTGATCCCCAGCGCCGCCAGACCCTGCAAAAAGACCTTGGCCATCTTGAGTCATCGATCAAAGCAGCCACCCCGGCGAGGGCCGCCACCTCGTAAGATCCCGCGCGATGGAGATCGCCCCGATCGTCTTGGAACCGCCGCTGGTCCGGATTCTTGACCAGACGTCTCTGCCCGCCGTCGAGCGCTACCGCCGTATTCAGACACTCGACGACGTGGACGACGCAGTGCGCACGCTGGCAATTCGCGGCGCGCCCCTGCTCGGAATCATGGGCGCCGCCGCACTCGCCGTCGCCGCCGAGACCGAGGACGTGAACGATCCGGCGCTGACTGCCGCGGCGGAGCGGATAGGCGCCATCCGCCCGACCGCCGTGGAACTGAGGACAGGCGCGAAGAAGGCGCTCGCAGAGGCCCTGCGGAATCCGGCATCAGAGCGAACCGCCGCGCTCTGGCAGTTCGCGGTCGCGTACCTTTCCCGTCGCATCGAGGAAGATCTCGCGCTCGGTCAGGCAGGCGCGACTCTCCTGACTCCGGGGTCAGCAGTCCTCACGCACTGCAATACGGGCGCGCTCGCCACCGGCGGAATCGGCACTGCCCTCGGTGTCGTCCGGATCGCGTGGGAGCGAGGCATTCTCCATCGCTGTTACGCCACGGAAACGCGGCCGCTACTCCAGGGCGCGCGCCTGACCGCGTGGGAGCTGCGGCGCCTCGGCATCCCCGCCACCTTGCTTCCGGATACGGCCGCCGCGTCACTCATTGCCTCCGGCGCGGTGCAGGCAGTGATCACCGGCGCGGACCGGATCGCCCGCAACGGCGATTCAGCGAACAAAGTCGGTACCTACGGGCTCGCCGCCGTGGCCCACCGGCACGGCATCCCCTTCTACATCGCTGCGCCGCGCACCACCGTGGACCCACTCTGTGCTTCCGGGGATTCCATTCCAATCGAGTTCCGGGACCCCCGTGAGGTGGGTGGCTGGGGCGAGGTGCGCTGGGCGCCAGACGGTCTGCAAGCCTACAACCCTGCCTTCGATGTGACGCCCGCCGAGCTCATCACGGCCATCATCACAGAAGTGGGAGTCGTCAGGCCGCCATATGGCGAGTCCCTCGTGGATCTGTTGGAAATGCCATAACGCATCGGGCTTGTAGACTGCGCGACAGTGACGCAGCCAATCCCGCTCGCAATCATCGGTGGGTCCGGGTTCTACGAAATGCCCGGACTCTCGGCTATAGAAGAAGTGTCGGTTGACACGCCTTTCGGTCCACCCAGCGACATGTTCCGGATCGGGACGCTCGATGGCGTCCGGGTCGCTTTTCTTTCGCGACATGCGCGTGGCCATACGCTGCTCCCGTCGGAGCTGCCGCAACGGGCGAACATCTGGGCCCTCAAAACGCTCGGCGTCGAGCGAATTCTCGCCGTCTCAGCCGTCGGCAGCCTGCGCCAGGACTACCGGCCTGGCCACATTGTCACGCCCCACCAGCTCATCGATCGCACGACGGGCACGCGTCCTAACACCTTTTTTGGCAATGGCGTGGTGGCGCACATCTCGTTCGCCGAGCCCTTCTGTTCGCCGCTTCGTCTGGCCACTCGCCAGGCCGCGGAAGAAGTGGCAGAGGCCCACGTCCACCGCGATGGTGTGTACGTAGTGATGGAAGGCCCCGCGTTCAGTACTCGTGCCGAAAGCGACCTGCACAGGGAGTGGCGTGCCGACCTCATCGGTATGACGGCTCTGCCTGAGGCAAAACTCGCCCGCGAGGCCGAGATTTGCTACGCCATGCTCGCGGCTGTCACCGACTACGACACTTGGCACGACGGCCACGAGACTGTCGATGCCAGGATGGTCTTCGAAACTCTGCGTCAGAATGTCGCACTCAGCCAGAAGGTTGTGCGGAAGCTGGCGGCGGCGCTTCCCCCACGCTCCGAATGTGCCTGTCCCAACGCTCTCGACGCGGCCCTCGTCACTAGCCCGGAGATCATCAGTGCGGAGAACCGCGAGAGGCTCGGTCCAGTCCTCGCCCGGCGGCTCGGGGGCCAGTCATGACGATGCTCGTGACGGGTTGGGTGGCCCTCGATGACATCGAGACGCCGTTCGGAAAAGTTGAACGGGCCCTCGGGGGGTCCGCCACTCCGGCGGCACTCGCCGGCGCTCTGTTCACCGACGTGCGCATTCTTGCCGTCGTCGGCGAGGACTTCCCGGACGAGCATCGGCGGAAACTCGAGCATCCGCATATCGATGCGGCGGGTATCACCACGGTGGAGGGGGGCAAGACCAGCGTGTGGGGCGCCCGCTACAGCTACGACATGAACTCGCGCGACACCTGGTATCCCGAGCTAGGCGTGAGCATCGAACATCTGCCGCCGGTCCTTCCCGAGTGGCGGGACAGTGACGTGGCATGCCTCGCGGCGGGGCACCCGGCCTACCAGAGGAGCCTCATGGAGTCCCTGGACGCACCGAAGTTAACACTCGTCGATACCATCAAGATGTTCATTGATGAGACGCCTGCAGACCTGCGCGAAACCATGCGCGTGGCCGATTTCGTAACGTTGAACGAGAGTGAAGCGCGCGAGCTCGCGAAACTGCCCAGCATCGCGCGAGCGGGCCGCTCGCTGGTCCAGGACGGGGTGAAATCGGTGATCATCAAGCTCGGCGAATTCGGCGCGGCGCTGATCAGCGGGCAGGAGTACTTCGTTGCGCCGGGCTATCCGCTGGAGGAAGTCGTCGACCCAACAGGCGCCGGTGACTCGTTTGCGGGCGCGTTTATGGGGTATCTGGATTCGGTAAACCAGGTGACACCCGGTGAGATCCGGCGTGCCATGATCTATGGTTCCACCGTGGCCTCGTTCCAGGTCGAAGGATTTGGCCCGTCGCGGCTGTTCACCCTCACGCGTGAGGAAGTGGAGGCGCGCTACCGACAATTCAAGCAACTGACCCACTTCGAGGTGGATGGCTGACATGGCCGAGCGCGAAGTCCGGTGGCAAGGAGTGGCGCGGCAGCGGCTCGATTACGTTGTCCAGCCCGTCACCGACATCGGCACGATTCGTTCGATCCTCGCACCCCGCGTGGAGTACACGGCCTATGCGCTCGGTCAACTGGAGCCTGCCTTGTTCCCGCGCACGCGCTGGTTCTACGCCCGCGGCACAACCGGCACCGGCCTCGTGTTGCACAGCCGCGGCGGGCTCGGCGATGCCACCTTCGTCCTCGGCGATCCGGACGCCGTCTCGGCCATCCTCTCGATTCATCCCGGCACCGCGCAGACGTACGCAACCTGCCAGCCGCAGCACCTGGAGACCCTGAGGCGCTACTTCAGGCTTGCGAACCAGCAGCCGATGATCCGCATGGCAGTGACGAAGGACCAATTCTCCGCCGTCACGAGCCAGCCGACCGCGGTCCTCAGCGGCATCGACATCCGCAAGGTGAACGTGTTGTACGGCAGCGAAGGCGGACCGAGCTACTACATCCCCGAACACATTGACAGCGGCGTCTACCGCGGTGTCGTCGAAGCGGGGCGCCTTGTCGCGATCGCGGGGACGCATGTTGTGTCTCGCCAGGAAGGAGTCGCGGTTGTCGGCAACGTATTCACGCATCCTGACTACCGCGGCAAGGGCTACGCAACGGCAACCACAAGTGCCGTGACCGAGGCGCTGCTGGAGTACTGCGACCACGTGGTGCTCACGGTCGACCCGAACAACACGCCGGCCGTGGCAGCATACGCCCGCCTGGGCTACCGCGAGGTCTGCCAGCTCGTCGAAGCGAGCGCGGCTCGGCGGGACCCGTCCGGCCTCGGCTCGTCGCTTCGCCGGATTCGTGCCGCAATCCGCGGGCGTAAGTATGATGGAAGCCTCGTGACGCTTCACGACTAATCGCGATTTCGGCGAGGCCTATTCGCGCCTTCGCCCCCAGGAGAAGCCCCCAGGTGTCTGTTCCAAGCGATATCGCCAACCACGCGTTGGCGCCCGAAGGTGTCCGCCGAATTGAATGGGCCGCGCGCGAAATGCCGGTCCTTCGTCTTATTCGAGAGCGTTTCCAGCGGGAGAAGCCCCTCCAGGGCATCCGCATGACCGCCTGCCTTCACGTCACGACCGAGACGGCGAACCTCGCCATCACCCTTCGCGACGCTGGAGCCGACCTCCGCATCACTGCCAGCAACCCGCTCTCAACCCAGGATGACGTAGCGGCGGCCTTGGTGAACGAGTACGGAATCCCGACGTTCGCCATCTGCGGAGAGGACAACGACACCTACTACAAGCACATTCACCAGGCGCTCGAGCACGGGCCTCAGCTTACGATGGACGACGGCGCCGACGTTGTCGCTGTCCTGCACAAGGACCGGCGGGACCTGCTGGCCGGCGTGGTGGGCGGCACCGAGGAGACGACGACCGGCGTCATCCGGCTTCGGGCCATGGCGGCTGACGGGGCACTGGGCTACCCGATTGTCGCGATCAACGAGGCCGACACCAAGCACCTCTTTGACAACCGCTACGGCACAGGCCAGAGCACCGTCGATGGCATTATCCGGGCAACCAACGTGCTGCTTGCCGGCAAGAACTTCGTTGTCGCGGGATACGGCTGGTGCGGCCGAGGCGTGGCCTCACGGGCTCGCGGCATGGGCGCTCAGGTGATCGTCACCGAAGTCGACCCGGTGAAGGCTCTCGAAGCCGTTATGGATGGTTTCCGCGTCATGCCCATGGCCGAAGCCGCGAAGGAAGGCGACTTCTTCGTGACGCTGACCGGCGACTGCAACGTCATTGACCGCGCTCACCTTGAGACCATGAAGGATGGCGCGATCATGGCCAACTCGGGGCACTTCGATAGCGAAATCAACCTCAAAGCACTCAGCGCACTCAGCGAAGGCAAGAAGCGCGTGCGCGACTCGGTCGATGAGTACCACCTGCAGGACGGGCGGAAGCTCTATCTGCTCGGCGAGGGGCGTCTCGTGAACCTCGCCGCTGCGGAAGGCCACCCGGCGGCCGTGATGGACATGTCTTTCGCGAACCAGGCCCTCGGCGCTGAGTGGATTGCACTCAACCACGCGAAGCTTGAGAAGACCGTCTACGAAATCCCGCATGACGTCGACCAGGAGATCGCCCGGCTCAAGCTCCACGCCATGGGCGTGAGCATCGACTACCTGACGGAGGAGCAAAAGCGCTACCTGACCAGCTGGCAGGAAGGGACGTAGGCTCCGCTCGGGTCGCCGCGCGACAACCATGAGCCGCGACCAGGCAGGGAGCGGGCCTGCCTATCTCGCGACCCGCGCCGCGACCGCGCGAGTGAGGGGCGACTGGCTCAACAGGAGGCCAACCTGGCCATCAAACTGACCCCATGGGGGACATGGGACCACCTCGCGCTCGATCGGGTGGTCGCCATGTTCCGGGAGTTCCCGCGCCCGTGGTGGATTGCCGGCGGGTACGCGATCGACGCGTTCGCCGGTGACGCACGGCGCGAACACGACGACATCGACCTGAGCATCTCCGCGTCGGACCGCGGGTTGGCCCGCCAGTACCTGGCGGAGTGGGATCTCCACGCGGCCGACCCGCCGGGAACGCTCCGTCCATGGGCATTGGACGAGGCGCTACCGTCGCATGTGCATGATGTCTGGGCGCGACGCGACGCCGCCGACTCCTGGCGCTTTCAGTTGATGCTGAATCCGGGTGGACCGGACGAGTTCGTCTACCGGCGCGACGAACGGATCCGCCTGCCCGTGAGCGAAGCAACGTGGGAGAAGGACGGCGTGCGCTACCTCGCACCCGAACTCCAGCTCCTCTTCAAGGCGAAAGGGGTCCGCGCGAAAGACCAGCGGGACTTCGATGATTGTTTGCCGCTGCTGTCGGCGGCCCAGCGCGGCGCGCTGGCCCGTTGGCTGCGGATGACGGCGCCGGGGCATGATTGGCTGAGGAAGCTGGAGTGAAGCGTGGTGTCACCAGTCGCTGTAGTTGCCGCCGTACCCATCGCTCAAATGGACTGACGATTGTGCAGCACGCCGGCTATCAATATGGAGTCCTTGTAGTAGACGACGGAATAGCGGTACCGCTCCATGCTTTCCCGGCGGCACTGCGTCCCTCCGATTGACACTCCAACGTCCGGGAATTCAGCCAGGTAACGTCGGATCTCTGCCAGGCGCTCGCGAAAGCCGGCCACAGGCCGCGGGTCTCGGCGTCGATAACAGACCGCTGCGCTTCGGGCGTCGAGGGCTGCTGTGCGGGTGACTATGACGTTCACAACTCAAGGAGGCCATCGACGATGAACTTTTCCGCCTCGCTCCGGTCCATGAGAGTCTCCGGATGCTCGTCGGCTTCGCGCGCGCGACGGTCCAGTTCCGCAATCAACAGGGGGCCGACCACCGTGCTCGCTCAGTTGGAGCGCTTGTGCCAGCTTGGATTCCAGCCGTGTCATGCGTTCGAGTAGAGCTCAGACTGCCTCGGCGGCCGCGGCCTCCGCTCGCACGCGCGTGAGGTTCGTCGTCGGCGTCGGGTCGATGCCGCGCAACATGGCCAGATAGCAGGATGCGAAATCGACGAACGCCGTCGCTTCGAACATGTCCGCGAGCGGCGACTGTCCGCTCAACCGATAGCAATAGAACGGAAACGCGCGTTCGCCGAACAGTCTCGCGATACTTTCGATCCGTCGTCGGTTGCCGGAGTCGAGAAGCGGAGAGTCGAAGGCGAGACCCACCTGCCTGAGACCCGGTTCTTCCAACGAAACGACGGTATTGTGACTGGCTTCGGGCATCTCTTCGAAGCTGGCGAGCGTTTTCGCGTTTTCCGCGAATTGATTCTTGGCCCGGCGGCCCACGGGGGCCAGGTGTTCAGCGGCAAAAATGACCGGGATTCCTCCAAGTGCCAGGTCGTTGGCTGCCTGCTTGGCCGGATTTGACCCCGCAGGCGCGCCCCGGCCGAGTTCGGCTCGGACGCGTGTCCGGTGCGCCCCCGCAGCCTGCTGGATTGCTCTCGACGTGACGCCTGGAGCCCCCACTGCCGGAGCCATCGCCAGCAGCGGCGCGAGCGTGTGCGCGAGCGCCGCTCGAGGTGGGGCATCGTAGTCGATGATGCAGGCCGGCTGGCCATGTTTCCGGGCAAGTTCAGCGAGTGCTCCGCCCGTCGTTACGGAAAAGGTGCTTGCGCCGCGGCCGAGCGCTTCCTGGAAGCACGATAAAGCTTCGTCGGTGGTTCCCGAATACGAAACCACCACAACCAGTGAGCCCGGGCCAACGTGCCCCGGCAGGTGATAGTCCCTCACCACGTCCAGCGGAATCGAGGCGGTACGCTCGACGATTGTGGCGAAATAGTCTGCCGCAGATGCTGAGCCTCCCATGCCGGCCAGCGTTAAGGAGTCCGGTCGGGCGCCATCGAGCGGGCTGTGCCCGTGCGCGTCCCACGCCAGCTCGAGCTCCGTCCCGAGGCGTTCGATGTGCTGGAACATCCCTGATGCATCGACCGCGTAGCTTTCGGGCGACTCCAGCGATGTCACGCCGGCAATCCGGCGATCTGCTTCCCGGCGTCGAGCACCTGTTTCACAAGGCTGCTTGAGTTCACCTCTGTATAGATGCGCAGCAACGGCTCGGTGCCCGAAAGGCGGAAGAGAAGCCAACCTTCATCGATGAAGAACCGCCAGCCGTCCACGCGGTCCGACGAACGTACGGGTCGCCCGGCAATCTCCGTCGGGTGCGCGGCATCCAGCACCGCCTTGAACCGCTCGTTGGACCCAGGTTCGAGTTCGATGTCGATGCGCTCATAGTAGTGCTCGCCGGTGATATCGAAGACACGGCGCATGAGTTCCGACGGCGGTTTCCCGGTCGCAGCGGCGTAGTCGAGCAAGTAGAGCCCGGCCAGGATGCCGTCGCGCTCAGGCAGGTGGCCGCGGAAGCCGTAGCCGCCGCTCTCCTCACCGCCGATGAGCGCGTCCTTTTCCATCATGAGTGGGCCAATGTGCTTGAACCCCACCGGCGTCTCGTACAGCTCGACGCCGTAGTGCTTTGCGAGGATCGCCGCCATGTTCGTCGTCGTGACTGACTTCACGATGGGCCCGCGCAGATTCCGCTCGCCGAGGAGATAGTTCACGAGCAGCGCGAATGCCCGAAGTTGATCGACATAACTCCCTTGTTCATCGACCAGGCCGACCCGGTCAGCATCGCCGTCGTTGGCGATCCCGATGTCATAGCGGCGAGTGGACATCAGCAACATGAATTCGCCCAGGTTCGCGTCGATCGGCTCCGGCGCCCGGATGCCCGGGAACGCAGGATTCCGTTCGCCGTGGATCTCGGTGACGGTGGTCTTGCCACCGGATAGCAATTGGTCGAAGAGACCCATGCCCGCTCCGTACATCGGGTCGACTGCGACGCGCAGGCCAGACGCCCGCAGGCGCGGAAGGTCCACCTTCGCGCTCAGCGTCTCGATGTACCCCGGCACCGGGTCAAACCGCTCGATGTCCTCCGAAGAAGCCCGGGCGAGTTTCACGGCGCCGGCTGTCTCGAGAATCGCCGGTACCCGCCGCTCGATATCCGCGACGATCTCGGGGCTCGCGCTGCCGCCGTAGTGCGGTTTGACCTTGATGCCGTTCCAACGGAACGGGTTGTGCGAACTCGTGACGATGACGCCCCCGCAGGCGCCGGCCTGGATGATGCGATAACTCAGCGCCGGCGTGGGAGCCGGCCGGTCCGCCAGCTGCACCCGGAAGCCGTTCCCGGCCATCACCCGGGCAACGGCCAGCGCGAATTCGTCGGAGAGGAACCGTGTGTCGTACCCGACGATGACCGGCTGTGCCTTGCCGTACGTCTCACTGAAGTGGTCCGCGGTTGCCTGGGCGCAAGCCATCACGTTCTCGAACGTGAAGGTCTCGGCGATAATCGCCCGCCATCCGTCAGTTCCGAAGTGGACCGGGTTCTCGGTCATTGGTCACCATCATAGCGGGCGCCCGGTTCAAGCGCCGTTCCGGGCGGAACAATGACTCCGGCGGCTACCGAGGCCCCTTTGCCCGCAGTCACACCCCTCAGGACCGCTCCGACATCGACCATGACGCCGTCGGCAAGGATGGAGTCGCTGACCTGGGCGCCGGCGCCGATGGTCACGCTCTCCCAGATAATGGAGTCCTGCACGGTGGCGCCCATCGCGATCTGCGACCCCGCACCGACGGCGGTGCCGGTCACATTCGCCGTGGCCGACAGGCGGGCGCCGGGCGCGATCTCGTTCCGAAAGCCGAGCAAGGCCTTCGACGCAGCCAGGTATCGAGCGGAGGTGCCGAGGTCGGCCCACATCCCGTCGAACTGGAACCCCAACACCGTCTTCCGGCGCGCAACGAGCGACGGAAACAGCGTCTCTTCCACGCGCACCGCTCCCGCCGGAATCTCCTCCACCAGCCCGGGTTCGAAGATCCAGACCCCCGCGTTCACCAGGTTGCTTGGCGCGGTCCCGGGTGGTGGCTTCTCCACGAAGCCGGTGATCAAACCGCTGTCATCGCAGACGGCCACACCGTACGAGGAAACGTCGGCCATTGGCTTCAACGCCATCGTCAGCACGGCTTCGCGGTCGATGTGGGCTGTGAGGGCGGTCTGGAAATCGAAGTCGACGTACACGTCGCCGTTCACCACCACGAACCGATCGGTTATTCCGGCAGCCTCGACTGCATGGCGGATGTCGCCACCTGACTCGAGCCGCTCCCGTTCCATGATCGGCAGGATAGCCATGCC
>CAYTBM010000041.1:0-16296 GCA_964436025.1 uncultured Anaerolineaceae bacterium | reverse complement strand
GGCAACTTCCGAAGCTGGCTGTTCCGCATTGCCGTTAATGAAACGAAGGACGAGATGCGCCGCCGCCACCGGCGTCCCGCCGACTCACTTTCCCTCGCCGGTCCGGATGGCGAGTACGAAATCGACTTGCCAGACCCGGCTGAATCCGCGGCTGAGTTCGTCGAACGGGAGGCCGTGTCCGAGGGAATCGAACGCGCACTGCTGGACCTGCCCCTCGAGCAGCGCCAGGTCATCGTGCTCTCAGATGTCCACGGCTACCACTATGAGGAGATCGCCCGGATCACCGGCTCAAACGTGGGCACGGTCAAGTCGAGGATCCATCGAGGTCGTGAACGTTTGCGCGCCGTTCTTTCACAGGACCCGGAACTTTTCGGCCACAGGCAACGTCTGGATGAGTGAGCACGCCCCATGCAACTGATCCCCTTCCTGAAACGCCATGCCCGCTATGCGGACTGCGTCGACGCTTTCGTCGATGGAGAGCTGCGCGGCGCTGACCTCGCCCAGTTTCAAAGGCACCTCGACGCGTGTGGGACCTGTCCCGCCAGTGTGGCGGCGGCCCGTGCGCTCAAGGCGGCGCTAAAGAGTCTTCCGGAACACCCGGCTCCGCGATCGTTCGCCTTAACGCCGGCGATGCTGAGCGATGGGCGCCGCGAACGAGCGCCGGCGGCCATTGGCACGCCCCTCTATCTCGGCCTGGCCCGAGTCGCCGCCGCCGTCTCGGTCGTCGCCTTCGTAGCTGTTTTCACCGTCAGTCTGATGGGCGGTGACTCAAGGTCGTCCGATCAACAGCTGACGTCAGCAGCAGCGGAGCGGAACGGCGCACCCCAGGCGGCGGACAACGCGGCGGGAGGCGCCCCTTCCACGGAATCGAGCTCGAACTACGCTGTCGGGACCCCAACGGTGCTTCTTGCCCCGGCTACTTCGGGCGCGGTGTCGGGTGCGGGCGCGCCTTCCGCTACTCCAGCGCCGCCATCGACTGGCGCGCAGCCGACCCCAGCCGTGCCACAGCCAAATGACGGCTCGGTGGTCACGAAGCTCGCTGGGAACGACGGCGCCGCGCTCGGTGACGCATCCGTCATCGAACCTTCGGCTGCCGGCCGCAAGGACGACGATTCAGGTATCCCGTGGACCATCGTCATGGGTTCCGTCGCAGGCGTACTGGTGGGTGTCCTCCTGGTAGCCGAATCGCGCCGAAAGAGAAGCTGACTCTGGAAGGCCCCGGCCAGTTTCTCGGGGAATGCTCGAAGCGAAAGCCATGGCGATCCCGATCGAGGCAGGCGAAGCAGCCGTGGCTGCGGCTGTCGTCGTGAAGTTCGCCATGCGCTCGGCGAACAAGCTGAAAAAGCGCGGTTAAGCGAGGCTTTGCGCCGGTCCGGCGCGACACGGAAGCTACTCATCCGATGAAGCGTTGGATTCTGGCCGGCTCGTTGCCGCTGATTGCCGTGCTCCTGGTTGGATCGGCCGCGGCGATCGTGCTTCTTGAGCGCGGACCCGAGTCCAGCTCGCCGCGGGATGCCGCGTCGGGTGATGCGGAGCGATCGGGCGGGGGATCACCGCGGCTCGCGCCCGAAAGCAACGTCTGCCAGGGCATCCTGCATCGCCCGGATCCCGGCGCGGCTCGCATCTTCGCTTCGGAATACACCCAGCGACGGGAGGCAAACGGCATCGCCATCGTAGGCAACGCGTCCGTCGACCCCAGCGCAATGGACGAGGCAGCACTCACCGTGGCGCGCGTGTTCCAGGACAACGACCTGGAGGTCCCGCTGGCGGATGAAGGCGCCTACGTCATCGTCGCCTCCGCGAAGCAGGGAGTACTCGACCTCCCCGAGTTCAAGTGCATGGACACGTCTGCCAACCAGGAGTTTTTCAGCCACGTCTGCGGGGTGGCCGACCGCGCGGACTACCCGGTGGTGACGGTGAACGAGCTCGACCTGCTGGGAAAGCGCAGCGGCCCATGCGCCGGACTCAACATCCTCTATCACGAGCTCGGCCACCTGGTGCAGGGCTGGACGCTCGGCCCCGCCGACTATGTCGATGTCCGGCTCTTCTACCAGGATGCGATTAGCGCGGGGAAGTACCGGCGAGATTACGCCAACACCAATCCCGACGAGTATTTCGCCGAGGCCACGCAGGCCTATTTCCTCAGCACCGACCCGGAGGGGCGGCACGACCGGGACTGGTTGGAAGACTACGACCCGCAGATTTTCGAACTCGTGGCGCGGCTGTACGGAGACTAAGCTTCGCCTTTGGCGCGGAGGACACCGTACCGGTTCGCAGCCAGTCCCACCGCATCGGCCAGTTCGGGATACCGCGCCCTGAGCGCCACCATGTACTCGTTCAGTGGGAATCGGCGCCGTTCGTACTTCGAATTCGCCGCGAGGTCATCGACCTTCTTCGCGACGACGACGTACATCGGGCGGACCGTCACATCGTCCGGTTTGAAAGCGGTGTTGTGGCGCGTTGGCTTGCACTCGAAGAAGCCGACGAGGTCCATCCGCGCGGGGCTGCCCCCAATGCGTTCCTTGAGCGCTGCCTTGAGGAAATCCTCGGCTGAGGCACTGCCCACTTCCCCTTCCAGCATTTCCCACTTCGCGGAGCCTTTCTCGCGCGTCGCGTAACCCTTGTCGTCCATGAGTACGACGGCGTACGCCACGTGCACGGGCGCTCCCGCGGGCAGGTCCTGCTCGTCTACCCAGCGCGCGCGCCACTGGTCAGCAAAGTTCAATTCCCTGACGCCGGGCCAACGAGGCTCGTATGCCCGGATAGCTGACATATCGACCATGGTTAGTTCCTCCGACGGTAGAACGGTTTGGCGACGACGGTCGCCGGAGCGTCTCCCACCAGCAGATTCGTGCCGGGGAAGGCAAGGCGGGCATTGATGATGCCAAGCCCGATGGTCGCGTTCAATCCTGGGGAACGGACGCACGAGCGAAGCTCGCCTGCGGGTTCCCCACTCGCGCTGATCGAACTGCCGGGCGCCTGGGGATCTCCATCGACGAGGAGGCCCGCAAGAATGCGGCCCTGGGCGCCGCCTTCTATTTCCAGCAGCACGTCGAGGTCTGCCTCGGCGGGGCTCAGGCCGGGTTCGAGGTCCGGGAGGAAAGCCGGGATTGCCGCTTCAACGCGAGCGATCTCGCTCGCCTGGAGACCGGCGAGCGGCGCAACGGAGGCCAACGTCTCGATCATGTGCTGCGCAACAGCGGGTGCGAGCATGAACTCGAAACCATCCTCGCCCGTGTCGCTCGTGCGCACCGCCAGGCCCCGGAATCCGTGGAACTGGAACGTCACGCAGTGGAGCGTCTGGATGCGCGAAGGCAGTGCGTCGGCAAGGTGTTCTCCGACGATTCCCGGGGCCGCGGGGCCGGTCACGCCGATGAGGCAAGTCGACTCTGTGCGGTCTTCCACCTGCGCCTCGAAATCGGCCGCCACCGCGCCGCGCAGTGCAGCCAGCGTCTCGGCACGCTGTGACGGTTCGCCAACCACCAGGTACGCGATGCCTCCGATTCGCGCCACGAGCGCCAGGTCCCGGATGCGGCCATGGTCATCCAATCTGGCGGTCCGCATCGAGCGGCCTTCCTCCAGGTCATCCACGTGCCCCGCGAACGTGGCCCGCAGCACGTCGAGCGCGTCAGGGCCGGTCACCAGGATGCGGCTGCGGTGGGATCGGTCGAGGACGGCCGCTGAAGTGCGGATCGCTTCGTGCTCGGAGGCCACGCCGGCGTAGGAGGATGGCAGGGACCACCCAGCGTGGGCCGCGAAGGTGGCGCCGGCGGACGCATGTACGTCGCGAAGTGCGAGGTGGTAAATCGGGCCCGTCTCCGTCATTCCGAGACGAACGTCCGGCGGCCGTCCCGTTCGGTCAACCTGCCGACGCCTGGGAACGGGTTGTGCACGCAAATCAGCAGCGAATTCTCACGGAGCGCGCGCTCTGCCAGCTTCTTCTTCGATTCGAGCGACGTCAGTGGGAAAACATCGAACGCAGCGATCCACGCGGGCCGTTCCACCTGCACGGCATGGTGCACCAGGTCACCCGTGTAGATGGCGGTTTCACCAGACGACGAGAGCGCGATGGATGCGTGGTCCCAGGTGTGGCCGGGCGTTGCCCAAAACTGGACCCCGGGCATGATTTCGACTTCGCCATCCACGAGTTCCAGCTGGCCGCTGGACGCCAGGGGCGCGAAGTTCTCGCCGAAGTACGTGCCGCGCGTCCGGTCGTTCGGGTGCATCGCCGCCTCATATTCGCCCGCCTGGATGTAGTAGCGTGCGTTAGGAAAGGTTGGGTGCACGGTCCCGTCCGGCTCTCGGACGGTGTTCCACCCGCAGTGGTCTGCGTGAAGGTGGGTATTCGCTACCACGGTGATATCAGCCGGGGTCAGCCCCAGCGCGGCCAGCCCCTCGAGGAGCTTTCCGTTTTCTCCGGGGAAAGCCCGATCCCTTGCCGCGCCGGTCAACTTGTTGCCGATGCCCGTATCGACCAGCAGCACGTCGTCGCCGCTTCGAACGACCATGCAGTTGAGTCCCAGCCGCATGCGGTACTCGGCGTCAAGATTCTCCTTGCCGATGATCGGCTCCCACATTACGCGCGGGATGAGGCCCATGACCGCGCCAGCGTCGAGCTTGATGTATCCATCGCTGATGACGGCGATGTCGAGCTTGCCAACGGTGTAACGGACAGGCGTCTGCACGGACGAAACGTTACGGATGGCAAGAGCTGGCGGCAACGCTGGAATCAACGGCATTCGTCCAGTTGCAACTGATTGCAATTGCATGGGGTCGTCGGTAAAGTCGAAAGCTGGCCTCCACGGCCCTCGGGGGAACGATGACCGCCTGGAAGAAGTCCGCCGCGCTGGGAGTACTCGCCATCATGGTGGCGTTGCCGCTGTTAGCCGCCTGCGGTGATTCCGGCGGTACGAAGGTCGGCGCCGAGCCCGGCGCCGGGCTTTCCGGCACGAAGGACGACTTCTCGAAGGACGACGGCAAGCTCAAGGTTGCGACGACGGTCGCGCCGCTCACATCGATCGTCCTCAATGTCGGCGGCGACCGCGTGCACATTCACGGCCTTATCCCGCCCGGCGTTGATTCCCACACGTACGAACCGAAGCCCTCTGACGCGAAGGTCCTGAGCCGCGCCGACATGCTGATCATGAACGGCGCCGACCTCGAAGGCACGACCGAAGAGATCGCTAAGGAGAACCTCAAGGACAAGTCGAAAATCTACAAGCTCGCCGACGCAACCCTCTCCGGGGACGACGAGAAGACCGGGTTTCTCTTCGATTTCAGCTTCCCGCGCGCGGACGGCAAGCCAAACCCGCACCTCTGGATGAACCCGAAATATGCCATGCGGTATGCGGATCTCACGCGTGCCTGGCTCACGGAGAATGATCCCGCTAACAAGGACTACTACCAGGCCAACTACGACCGCTTCGCGGCGACGCTGACCCGGCTGGACGCAGCCATCCGCACGGACCAGGCCTCTGTTCCGGAAGCGAACCGGCGGTTGCTCACGTACCACGACAGCTGGGCCTACTGGGCCCGCGAATATGGCTGGAAAGTTGTCGGGGCGGTGCAACCGTCGGACTTCAAGGAGCCTAGCGCGAAGGAGGTGGCGGACCTGATCTCCCAGATCAAGGAGCTGAAGCTGCCGGCAATCTTCGGCAGCGAGGTCTTCCCGAGTAAGACCCTGGACACCATTTCGAAGGAGACCGGAGCTGTATACGAGGAGCGCCTCCGGGACGATGAACCGCCCGGCGACGTAAACGACCCGGGGTACACGTATGTCGGGATGGTAGTCGAAGATATGAAGATCATGTTCGAACGGCTTGGCGGCAGCGCCCCGAACGTCGCCGGGATCGATCCGCAGAACACTTTCGGCCGCTAGGTCGTACCGGTAGCCGAGGAGGCGCGCGTGGCAGGCGAAATCATCAAACTCAGCGGGCTCACAACTGGCTATGAAGGCCAGCCAATCCTGTCGGATGTCGACTTTTCTGTGCGCCCCGGCGAATTCGTCGGCATCGTTGGGCCGAGCGGCTCAGGCAAGACCACCCTGCTTCGCGTGATCCTTGGGCTCGCGCCGGTCCTGCGGGGCGCCGTGGAGGTGGAAGGCAGGCGCGTCGGCGGCCGCCAGCGGCCATCCGTGGGTTACGTGCCCCAACTCGAGACGATCGACTGGAACTTCCCGGTCACTGTGGAAGAGGTGGTCTTCATGGGCCGCTCCACCGCCAGCGGACTTTGGCCCTGGCCGCGCAAAGAAGACCGCGCGGACATTGAAGCGCTCCTCGATCGGCTTGGCATCGCGCAATACCGCCACCAGCACATCCGCAACCTCTCGGGCGGCCAACAGCAGCGGGTCTTTCTCGCCCGGGCGCTCATCCGCAATCCTCGCCTGCTCATTCTCGATGAGCCCACTTCCGGCGTGGACATCAAGACGCGTGACGACATCCTTCACCTGCTCGTGGACCTCCACCGCGACGGCGTGACCGTGGTGCTCTCCACGCACGAACTCAACGCGGTGGCCGCGCACCTGCCGCGGGTGGTCTGCATTAACCGGGGCGTGGTCGCCGACGGACGGCCCGCGGACATCTTCACCACCGGCAATCTGCGAAGGACCTACGGCGGCGACATGGTGGTAGTGAAACAGGACGGCATGACGCTGGTGGCCGATAGCCCCCACTTCTTCGACTTCAACGCGAAACAGGACGTGCCGGCATGATCGACATCAGCGAACCCCTGCAGTTCGAGTTCTTCCGCAATGCACTCATCGCTTCGACGCTGGTGGGCGGATTGACTGGCCTGGTTGGCGTGTTCGTCGTCCTGAGGCGAATGAGCTACATCGGCCACGGTATGTCGCACTCCGTCTTTGGCGGCGCGGTGGTCGGCTATGTGGCAGGCTTCAACTTCTATGTCGCCGCCGGGATCTGGGGATTCCTTTCGGCGGTCCTCATCAACCAGACCACGCGCAAACGCCAGATTGGCGCTGACGCGGCCATTGGCATCATCACCACGGCCAGTTTCGCGCTGGGCGTCGCCCTGATCAGCCGCGCGAGCAGCGTCACCCGCAACTTCGACGCGGCACTGTTCGGGAACCTCCTCGGCGTTAGCCACGGCGACATCTGGGTCATCGCCGGCGTCTTTGCGTTCACCGTCGCCGTGGTGTTCTTCCTCTACAAGCAGCTGCTGTTCGTCACCTTCGACCCGGATGTTGCGCCCATTTATGGCGTACGGGCGGGATGGCTCGATGCCTTGTTCTCGCTTGTCCTCGCGGCGACGATCATCGCCTCCATCCGCATTATGGGCGTGACACTGATCGCAGCATCGCTGGTAATGCCGCCGGTCACCGCACGGCTTCTCACGGACCGGTTCGCGCGAATGCTGGTGGTGTCGACGCTGCTGGGGGCGGCTCTGGCCTTCGCCGGGCTCTTTATCAGCTACTTCCTGGACATCGCCTCCGGTGCGAGCATCGTGCTCCTGTCCGCCGGCGCGTTCGCGCTGACCCTCACCTGCGTGAGCGTGCGCAACTGGTTCCGCTTCGGGAAACTCGCCTTGACCCAGAACGACCTTGGGGCGGCCGAAGCCCAGGCCGTGTTCGATTAACTTCGGCCATCGGTGACGAATTTCACATTCCACGACGTATACTTGAGGAAGTGAAACTCTCCGACTTCGAAGCCTTCGGATCAGCGATCGCCGGGAGCGATCACGAAGTCGATTTGTTCGGCGCGGCCATGGTCATCGCGCGCCTCGGGAATGCAGAGGCCGACCCGCATGCCACAGCCGCGCGCCTCGATGTCATCGCCGAGCAGGCGGCCGCGTACGCCGGCTATCGAGCCCCGGCCGACGCCCTTGCGCACGCCATCGAATACCAGATGTTCAGCGTTTGCGGCTTCCGCGGGAACACCGACGACTACAACGACCCGCGCAACAGCTTCCTCGACGAAGTGGTGAGCCGGCGGATGGGCATCCCGATCACCCTTTCGCTGGTTTACATGGAACTGGCACAGCGCGTGGGCCTGCAGTGCGAGGGCGTTGGCTATCCCGGCCACTTCATCGTCCGTTACGAGACCGAGCACGGCCAGGTCTACGTCGACCCGTTCCAGCAGGGCGAGCGGCTCGACCGCGAGGAGTTGCTCGCGCGGTTGCGCGGCGTCCACACGGGAGGCCCCTCACCCGAATCGTTCCTCACGGGCATCACGCGCCGGCAGCTGCTGCAGCGCATGCTCAACAACCTGCACCTCATCTACCGCGAACGCCGGGACGTCGAGCGCTGGCTGGGCGTGGTGGAGATGCAACTGCGGATCGAGCCATGGAACGCCGCGCTCGTCGGAGAGCGAGGGATGCTTTCCTACCGCCTCGGCCGAAGCGATGATGCGCTGCGGGACCTGGAACGGTACGTTTCGGCGCCGGGCAATGACCGGCCGGAGCCGAACCCCGGCGCGGTGCGCCTTCTCGATCAACTTCGCCTCCGTTACGGAGGAACAGGGGAAGCACGATGACGACAATGACACCGGTGAAGGAAGCGCCGGCGCGGGGGCGCCAGGCACTCCAGCGCTCGATCGCGTGGTACTTGCGGCAACTCTCGCGCGTGCTCAACGTCCTCAGCGACGAGGAACTCGAGCGCCTCATTCCGATGCTGACGGAGCGCCAGTTTCGCCCTCGTCAGGTGCTCTTCCAGGCCGGAGATCCCGCCGAGCGCGTCTACCTGCTGCTCAAGGGCCGCGTGAAGATCTACCAGGTCGCCGAGAACGGCAAGGAGATCATTCTCGACGTCGTGGGCAAGGGCGGTGTCGTCGGTGACATGGCGATCGTCGAAGACGGCGAGCGCACCGCCTGCGCGCAGGCGATCGAGGACACCGTAGCGGTCAGCATTTCCTGGGAGGACTTCTCCCACCTCGTCCAACAGTCTCCGAAGCTTGGTTTCGCGATGATGGAACTGATGGCGCGGCGCCTCGCGGGCATGCAGCGGACGTTCATGAACATCGTTTCCAAGCCTGTATCCGCGCGGCTTGCGGACATTCTCCTGAACCGCCAGGAAGATGGCACCATTCATCTCGGCCTGACGCACCAGGAACTTGCCCAGACGATAGGTACGAGCCGCGAGACGGTGACGGCGTTGTTGAGCCGATTTGTGACACTCGGCGCGATCACGCCGGTCGCCGACGGGTACGCGGTGCTGGACGAAGACCTGCTCGACGACATCGCCAATGGTGACGTGCCTGTTTCCCCACGGCACCCCGTGTCACCCCAGCCGAGTACCATGGCGACGTAATGGTTGATGCTGCTCCGGCGCCCTTCACCCTGGCGCCCGGGCATTCGGGCCCGGCGATTATCGCGCATGGGGGCGGAAATACCGTGCCGCTCGTCCACGATTTCCTTCACCAGGGCGCCGACTTCCTTGAGGTGGATCTCTGGTTGCGGCACGGGCAGTTCGAAGCCCGCCACGAGCGCCGCATGCGCTGGCTGCCCTTGTTGTTTGAGAAGTGGTATCTGCGCCGCGTCCCGGGCGGCCGCTACGGGCTGGATGAACTGCTGAACGAGACGGCGGAGCACAACACCGGCATCTTCCTGGACCTGAAGAACGGCGGCGCGAACGCCGCAGCCGTCCTGAGGCGTGTCCTTGCCCGCACAACACATCCCCGGCGGGTTGTCGCTTCTTCGCAGCAGTGGCTCGCGCTCCGCTCGATCCGCGAGCTCTTGCCGGACGTTGAGGCCTTCTACTCGATCGACGTGCGGGCCAAACTCGACCTCTTCCTCTCGATCAGCGACCGCGACACGCGGCCTCGCGGAGTGTCTTGCCGCCATTCGCTTCTGACCGAGCGAACCGTCGAGCAATTGCACGCTCGGGGGCTCCTGGTGGTCGCTTGGACCGTCGACGACGTCGCGCGAGCTCGCGACCTTGTCGCCTGGGGAGTAGACGGCCTGACGACGCACAGGGTGCGGGAAATGTGCGCGGAGTTCGTCCCGTGACGCGGTCACTTGCGGTCTACGTGCACATCCCGTTCTGCACATACAAATGCGGCTACTGCGATTTCAACGCCTATGCCGGCCTCGATGCGCTGAAGCTGAGCTACGGCGAGGCGCTCGTAAACGAAATCCGGGCCAACGCAGCCATATTCCAGGGGCGCACGGTGAGTTCCATCGGCTTTGGAGGTGGCACGCCGAGTGAAGTGCCGCCGGCGCACATCGCTGCGGTTATCGCGGCGGTGGCGGAACAAGCGCCATTGGCGATTGACGCGGAGGTCACCCTGGAGGCGAACCCGGGCACCTGTTCCGCGGCGGGGTTCCGGGAGCTCCGCGCTGCCGGCGTGACGCGGCTTTCGCTCGGCGCCCAGTCCTTCGATCCGGCCGAACTTCGATTCCTCGACAGGATCCATTCGCCCGAAGCGAACGCCGCCGCCGTCGAACTGGCGCGCGACGCAGGGTTTGGAAGCATCGGGCTGGACTTGATATACGGACTGCCCGGCCAGGCGCTGGCGACCTGGCATGCCACGCTTCAGTCCACGATCACCCTCCAGCCGGACCACATCTCCACCTACGCACTGACCGTCGAGGAAGGCACGCCGCTCGCCCGGCGGGTCAGCCGCGGTGAACTCGCGATGCCCGATGAGGACGCGGTCGCCGACCTCTACGAGTCGGCGACTGCGCTGCTCGAGTCCGCGGGATTCGAACAGTACGAACTGTCCAATTGGGCTCGGCCCGGCCACGAATCCCGCCACAACCGGACGTACTGGACTGACGGCGAGTACCTGGGCATCGGCGGCGGCGCCCACAGCTATGTCGCGGGTGAACGGTACGAGAACATCGCCCACCCTCGCGACTACATCGCCGCGCTCGGCAGGGAGCCAGCCGGCACATTGCCTCCCGCGTGCAAACGGTACGTGCCGCACCGCGCCATGGCGATGAGCGACTGGCTTGCACTCCGTCTACGGCTGCTCGAGGGGTTCGAGCCGTCGGAATTCGCTAACCGGTTCCACGCTGACTTGTTCGATCTGGCCGGGCCAGTTCTGCGGGAGTGTGAAGCTGCCGGTGTCCTGGAGCATTCGCCCCGCGTCCGACTCACACGCTCCGGGCGTCTGCTCCACGGCGAGGTGGCGGCCCGCCTGCTTGCGCACCTCGAAGCAAACGTTCCGCGAGCGGGGGCCACATGCCCGTCATAGGCACCGCGGGGCATGTCGATCACGGCAAGAGTACGCTCATCCATGCCCTCACCGGCATTGACCCGGATCGCCTCCGCGAAGAGAAGGAGAGGGGGCTGACAATCGACCTCGGGTTCGCGTGGCTCACGCTGCCGTCCGGCCTGGAGGTTGGCGTGGTGGATGTACCGGGCCACGAGCGCTTCATCAAGAACATGCTGGCCGGTGCCGGTGGCATGGACCTCGCACTCCTGGTGGTGGCCGCCGACGAAGGTCCGCGCCCTCAAACGGCGGAACACCTCGCGATCCTCGACCTCCTGGAAGTGCCCACGGGTCTGGTTGTATTGACCAAATGCGACCTGCCAGAGAGCGACTACATTGATCTGGTTGAGGCCGAACTGGATGAGACGTTGCGAGGCTCCCGTCTTCAGGGCGCCCGGATCCTCCGCGTGTCGGCCACCACCGGCGCGGGCCTCGACGATCTGCGCAGCGCAATCGATGACTCGCTTGCGAAGCTCCCCGCGCGGCGAGACTTCGGGCGGCCTCGTGTGCCGGTTGACCGCGCCTTCTCTATCCAGGGGTTTGGCACGGTGATCACCGGCACGCTGACCGACGGATGGCTCCGAGTGGGCGACGAACTGGAACTGCAGCCTGGCGGGTTGAAGTGCCGGATTCGGGGGCTGCAGCGCCATCGCACGAAAGTGGAGGCTGCCGGCCCCGGAACCCGAATCGCGGTCAACCTTTCGGGCGTCCACCACGACGAGTTGCGGCGTGGGATGGTGCTCGCCCGGCCCGGCACGACCCGGGTGGTTCACAATCTCGTCGCGCGGGTCACTGCCAGCCGCATCCTGGAACATTCGCTGCAACACGACGCCGAAGTGACTCTCCTCGCAGCAACGGCTCAAACGCAGGCGAAGGTCCGCCTGCTCGATGCGGACGTCCTGGCGCCGGGGCAATCGTGCTGGGCGCAATTCGTCCTCGAGACGCCACTGGTAGTGCTCGCCGGGGACCATGTTGTTATCCGGAGTCCCGGCGAGACAATCGGCGGAGGCCCGGTGGTGGCCCTGAACGGCCGCCGGTTGCGCCCAAACCACTCCGAGACGCTCCGCGGCCTTGAGTTGGCCCTGAGCGGCTCCCCTGACGACCGGATCCTCGAACGGTTGAGCCTGGGCCCGCTCGGCCGGGCTGAACTTGCCTCTGCACTTGGGCTGGAGGCGGCGCCGGTCGCGGACCTGCTGGCAACTCTTGAGTCCACAGGCGCCGTTGTCCTCGTCGGCGAGCGCGGGTTTGGCGCGACCTGGCTCGAGGGGGCGGAGTTGCACCTCGAAAGCGAAGTCGACGCGTTTCTGGCCGCCAACCCGCTCCGGCGGGCCGCCCCGCGCGAACATCTTCGTCGCACGCTCGCGTTGGCCGTTCAGGACTTCGACTTCCTTGTCGCCCGCCTTGTGCGCGCTGCCAGGCTGGAAGATCGGGGGACCGGGCTCGCCCGCGCCGGCTTCGAGCCGGCGCTCACCGTAGCCCAGCAGGCCGAGACGGACGCGTTCCTGCGCGCCCTTCGCGCGAACCCCTTTTCACCACCGACGGATCGCCTCCCGCCGACGCCGCTCCTCGCCTACCTGTCCGAACGTGGCGACATCGAGGACACAGGTGCTGGTGTGGTCTTCACGAAAGACGCATTCGCCGACATGCTCACGAAGGTGCGCGCCCATTTCGCGGAGAATCCCACGCTCTCCTTGGCAGAAACGCGGGACCTGTTCGGCACCAGCCGCAAGTACGCCCAGGCGTTTCTCGAACACCTGGACGCCCTTCACATCACTCGCAGGGCGGGGGACAGTCGCTCCCTGCGCTAAGGCTCCGGAAGTTGAGTTCGTTGCGAAGGTCAGGCCGGTTCAGCCGCCAGGTCTTCTTCTTGCTTACCGCGAATCCGGCGCATGAACTTGCCGAGGTCATCGTTCTCCCAGGCCACAACCAGCTGCGAGGCGATGCCGATGCTGGAGTATGTGCCGGAGATAACGCCAACGAGCAGCACGAGCAGGAAATTCCGGATCGTGTCTCCGCCGATCAACATCATGGCCAGGACGGTCAAGACGACGACGAGAGACGTGTTGATCGAACGCGCGAGCGTCTCCGTCATGCTGGCGTTGACTGCTTCTTCGAACGGGATATACGGGTCGTTCTTCAGCGTCTCGCGGATGCGGTCGAACACCACGATGGTGTCGTGCACAGAGAAACCGATGACGGTGAGGATGGCGGTGATGAACGCCGTGTCCACTTCCGTACCGTGGAACTCGCCGAGGAAGGCGAAGAGGCCAAGGATGATGAACGCGTCGTGCAACACGGCGACGATGGCCGCCGAACCATAGAGCCAGGGCTTTGGCAACGAACGGAACGCCAGCGAGATGTAGATAAGAATCGCGATCGAGGCCACGATGACGGCGAGGGTTGCGTTTCGCGCGATTTCGGTGGAAACGGTCTCGGATACCGTAGAGAAGTTGGTGCGGTTGAGCGCGCCGAAACGCTCGCGTAGGCCGTCCTCGATGGTGTTGATTTCGCCGGGCTGTTCAGGGCCTTCCGCGGAGTTGAGGGCGGGCGCGTTCTGCAGTTCGCCCGTGTGGATCAGGTAGGTGTTGCTGCCGGCGCCCTGCACGCGGGCCTCGGAGTGGCCGAGTTGGCCCATGGCGTCGCGGACTTCGCCCTGGCTCACGTCTCGTTCGGTGAATTCGATGGTGAACGACGATCCGGAGGTGAACTCGATGCCCGGTTTCAGGCCCCAAAGCACCAGCGCGACCGCGGCGACGAGGAAGAGGACCAGGGAAATGGTGAGGTACCACCAGCGCTTGCCGGCGAAGTCGAGCATTGGACTATTCCTCCGCCGCCACGGCGGTGGCGCGCCGGCTGCTGGTTGGGGTGCGCTTTACCTCTTCCGCATTGAAGAGGAAATGGCTGCGGGCGAGTGGTGTCCCAAGCGTCATTTTCAGGAACGTCCGCGTCACTGTGATGGCCGAGAACATACTGATCCCGACGCCGATGGCCAGCGTCAGAGCGAAGCCCTTCACCACGCTCGCTCCGAACTGGTTGCCGAACCAGAAGAGGATGAAGCACGTAATGAGCGTTGACACATTGGAGTCCCGGATCGACGTCCAGGCCCGTCGGAAGCCGATGTCGATTGCGGCGTTGAGGGTGCGCCCGCGGCGTAACTCCTCTTTCATCCGCTCGAAGATGAGGATGTTCGCGTCAACCGCGATGCCGATCGACAGCACGAATGCGGCGATCCCTGAAAGTGTCAGCGTCACCGGCCAGAGCTTGAAGACGGCCAGCGTGATCGACGTGTACACCAGCAGGGCCGCCGAAGCGAGCAGCCCGGGCAAGCGGTAGTAGAGGATCATGAAGAGCATGACCGCGATCAGGCCAACCTGGCCCGCCCGGACGGATTCCAGCACCGAGTCCTCGCCGAGTGTCGCGCTCACTTCCGAGCTCTGGATGATCTTGAGGGGAATCGGCAGGGCGCCGGCGTTCAACTGCTTGGACAGGTTCTTCGCGTCGGAAAAGCTGTTTTGGCCGGTGATTTGGCCGTTGCTCGAGATCACACCCTGGACAGCCGCCTGAGAAAGGACCTGGTCGTCCAGCATCACGACCAGGTAGTTCCGGGGATCGGTGTTAGGGTACTGCAGCGCCTTCGTCGTGATCTGCTGCATCAGCTTGGCGCCCTGGCCCGTGGTCTCGAACACGACGGCGAAAGTCGTTCCCTGCCGCGCTGGATAGGTGTTGTTCTTCAGGTCCGAACCAGTCATAGCGACGGTCTTGCCGTCGATGACGCCGGTTGCCGGCACAAGCTGTTGGCTGTCGTCGTAGACCATGAACTTGAGCGACGCTGTCTTGCCGATGAGGTTCTGGGCATCGGTGAGAGACAGGCCCGGCACCTGTACGCTGATGCGGTTGCCACTGGTCTTCTGGATCTCGGCTTCGCTGACGCCGAATTCGTTCACACGGCGTTCCACGACGTCCTTCGCGCCGTTCAGCGCCTCTCCGACATCTCCCTGGTAGTCAGCCGGCGGGTCAGCCTGCAGGACGAGGTACGCCCCGCCGCGCAAGTCGAGCCCGAGGCGCATCGTTTCGCGTTCCCAGCTGCCGACCTTGATGCCTTTGCCCTGGGGCCAAAAGTCGCCCGGCAGATAGCGCTCGGGTTGGCTGGGCCACACGACGATGACCGCGAACGTGGTCAGCGCAAGGACGAAGAGGAAGAGAAGGACGTTGGTGGTACTACGCACTGGTGTGGGAAACCTCGCCGGGCGTGGCCTCGGGTGGGGATGCTGGAGAGTCTTCAGGTTCGAGCGTGCTCAGCCGCCTCAGGACCGCGTCGGTCAGCGCCCGCACCCGGATGCCGGGGGCGATCTCGATGATCAGTTCGGTCGGTCCGTCCACAGGTACGACGACGTCTTTCACCTCGCCGATGATGCCGCCCGTCGTCACGATCTCGTCGCCCACCTGGAGCTGGCGGACAGCTTTGCGACGGGATTTCTGCTCCTGGAGCACAGGGCGGAGCAGGAAGAAGTAGAAGGCGATCACCGCGAAACCGGTGTAAAAGATCACCTGCCACATTGCGGTCATAGGGGAACTCCTGCTCGAGCGCCCGTGGCCTCTACTCTGCGGCTATCAGGGTCTCCAGGACCGAGCGTGCCAGCGCAAGTGCCTCGGGCTTCGTCGAAACGGCCCCTTCGAGTTGGGCTCGGCGAACCGATGTTAGGACAGCCCCCAACAAGCGTCCACCGGGAAGGTCAAGCTCAGCGATCAGGTCGTCGCCAGTGACGAGCCGCGGTTCACCCTCCTCGTTCGCGGCGTACGCGCGTGCAGCGACGTAGTTCACGAAAGTGCAGTGGCGGCGGAAGTTCTCCCGTGTGTACGTGGGGCCCCGCGTTGCCCAGCCGTCAGCGAGGTTCAGGAGCATCAGTGGAAGGACGTGGCCGTCCAGGTCCTTCACGAACTTCCTCACCGCCCGGTCCGTCACCGGCCAGCTTTTAATCAACTCGCCGGGCCGCAAGTGATAGCGGATCAGGCGCGCCACGAAATCGGTCGCGGCAAGGCCCAAATTGAGTTGCGGCAGCCGTTCGCGCATCAGCTCGGAACCTCGCGGGCCGTGACGAGGGAAGCGCAGCCGGCCGTCTTCGAAGACCGC
>CAYTBM010000040.1:6203-16392 GCA_964436025.1 uncultured Anaerolineaceae bacterium | reverse complement strand
CGCGTAGGGGATTCGAACCCCTGATCTCCGCCTTGAAAGGGCGGCGTCCTGGGCCTCTAGACGAACGCGCCGCGAAACAAAAGCCTAGCACCCGCCCCCGCTTACCCGCCACTCGCGTCACCCTCAACTGGGGCCCGCAAGTCCCGCGATTCCTGCCCGTCAGGCCCATCTTGCTTTCGCCCGCGTGGCGCATCCTGTGCGCGTGACTGCGACGGTGGCCGCAGGGACCGTGCCGTACCGGGTCTTCCCCGGCCGAACATTCAGCCTCAAACGCTGGATTGCACTGGTCCTCCCAGGCGAAACAGCCGGTTTCGTGCTTCCCGGCCTCGCCTGGTTCGCTGTTTGGACGGCGAACGTCCCTCCTCTGCCTGCGGCCGCCGTCGTAGTCCTGTTCGGCGCCGCCGAAGGGGCCATCCTCGGCTACGCCCAGTGGCGCGCCCTCCGCACCTGGCGCCCCGAATTCACGAACACCTGGGTTCTCGCCACCTCCCTCAGCGCGACGCTCGCCTGGGCCTGCGGCATGGCGCCCTCCACCGCCTCGGATCTCGGCGCGCCGGACTGGCTCGCCATCGCGCTCGGCCTGAGCCTCGTGCCCGTGTTGCTCCTGTCGATGCCGGTCGCCCAGTGGCGCCTCCTTCGGCGTTACGTGACCCGTTCGTGGCGCTGGATTCCCTGGAGTGTCGCCGCCTGGATCCTCGCACTCCCGCCAACCTTCATCGGCCCCATGGCCATCCCAAACGACTCACCTGCCGCCGTCATCGCGGCCACCTGGCTCGTGTCAGGTCTCGCGATGGCCACAATCCTCGCCTTCGTCACCGGCAGAGCCATGCAACACCTCACTGCGGACTGACCGCGCCAATCCACAATCCGAAATCCAAAATCCGCAATTCCTACAGGCCCTGGTTGAAGTCCGCGAACGAGAAGTAATCGTTCAGGCCCGTCAACCGGCCTGAGATCAGCAGGACCCCCACACCGATCAACATCACGCCGCTCAACACTTCGATGACCGGCGTGTACGGCTGGATGCGCTTCATGAAACGGTTCACGTCGGAAATCGCCAGTCCTGCGATGAGGAACGGGATACTCAGTCCGAGCGCGTACCACACCAGCAGGAACGTCCCTCGCAGCGCATCGCCCGAGTCCGCCGCCAGCGTCAGGATGCTCCCGAGGATGGGCCCCACACACGGCGTCCACCCCAAACCGAACGCGCCGCCCACAAACGCCGATCGCAAGTAGCCCACCGGCCGGTTCGTCCCAACGCGCACCTCGAATGTCCGCGCGAAGAGCTGGAGCTGAAGGTAGCCGGCGAACCGCAGCCACACCGCAACCATCACCGCCGCCAGCAATGCCAGCCGCAGCCGGTCGTCCTTGATGCCTCCAACCTGCGCAAGGAAGAAGAACACCGCAGTCAGCCCAATCAGCAGCAGCCCGGACCTCAGCGGGTCGCTGCGTCCTCGCGGCGGCACCACCAACACGCCCATGAACACCAGGATCGCTCCCGCGATATCCCCAAGCTCCCGCTTGTTGTCCACCAGGAAATACGAACCCAGCAAGCCCGCCAGCGCGCCCAGCGATATGAACACGATGGACAGACCCGTGACGAACGCCACCGCGTGCGTAAACGTCACCCGCCGGTCAGCCGTGAAGTTCCCGTTCTGGATGCTCGAACCGGAAATCTGCGCGATGAATATTGGCACCATCGGCAGCACGCACGGTGAAACAAACGACAACACCCCGGCCGAAAACGCCAGGAACGGCCCTGCCGGCCCCTTCAGGCTGAAACTCGACCCGGAAAGTGGCCCGACGGCGAACGCAATCACCGGGATCGCCGCCAGTACGCCAAACACCAGGTACAGCACCCGCCGCGATCCAACTGGCTGACCGAAGACGCGCTGCGATGCCATCAGCCTGAATGGTACCCCTGCCAGCAGTCAGGATCAGTGAGGAAAGTCGTCACTTGAACGGGTTCTCGTCCGGGTCCGAACTGCCGGCCGACTCGTCCTCCAGCCCCAGGAGCTTCAAGCGCGCCGCCTCATACTTCTCCTTCGCGCGGGACTCCCGGTTCAACAAACCCTTGAGCTGCTCAGGCTTCAGTTTCTCGTCGCCCAGGAAGACGCGGTGCACGTGCTCGATCTGCTTTGACCACGCATCCCAGGCTTCCCGGTAAAGCGCCGCGGTTGATTCATCGACAAAGGCCATGCCACCCTCCAAACAGGAGTCTCCGAACCACCCTTGATGTTACGAAATACCCGCCGCGCCGGACAGCAAACGAGCAGGGCACGTGCCCTGCTCGCTTGGATGGTGCTGGTAGCGCATAGGGGATTCGAACCCCTGATCTCCGCCTTGAGAGGGCGATGTCCTGGGCCACTAGACGAATGCGCCGTACCGCTCAGGATAGCCAACCTTGGCCGCACCGGGCAAGGTTCGGCCCGCGCTCCCCAGCTCGCCTCGGTCATCCTCGCCATCGCCTCCGCCGGCCTCCTCGCCGCGGCCTGCAACTCCGGCAGCCACGACGCCCCCGTCACGAGCCCGCTAACGCCCGACCTCACCGCCGTCATGTCCCAGGTCGCGGCCATTCGCAACCTCCCCCCGGCAACCGGCGTCCGCGTTGGCGCCATCACCCGCGAGCAAGTACCTGCCACGTTGGCATCAACGCTGACAGAAAACGATCGGGAGTCCTTCGCCCACCTCACAACGCTCTACCGGCTGCTCGGCCACCTCGGCCCAACCGAGGACTACCAGGGCGCCTACCTCGCCTTCGCCGGCGGAAACGTCATCGGCTTCTACTCGCCCAGGGATAAGTCGCTCTTCGTCGTGACCAGCGACGGCGAGCCCATCGACTTCAGTACGCTCGAAATCCTCGAGCAATCAACCATCGCCCACGAGTTGACCCACGCCCTCCAGGACCACGCCTTCGATGTGCAGTCCCTGTTCGCAAAGACGAAGGACGACCTCGACTGGACGCTGGCGCTGAGCGCCGTCATCGAAGGCGACGCCGTGAACGTCGAGGGCATGTGGCGGCGCGACCACGCCTACGCCCCCCCGCCCGCACCGCTCCGGGCGGCCGTGGCCGCCGCGGAACTCCCCCTCGCCCGCAGCGTCGGGAGAGGGGGCGGGGGGGTGAGGGCTCAATCCACGCCGGTTTCAATCGAACGCGAATTCCGTTTCCCGTACACCACCGGCGCCGAATGGGTCAGCATCGTCCGCTCACAGCACCGCGCCGACGCCATCGACACCGTGTTGCGCGGTCGCCGCCTCACGACGGCTGAAATCATCCACCCGGACCTGTACGAAAACGGGTTCACACCAGACTCTGTCTCTCTCCCTGACGTGGCGAAGGCATTGGGAGACGGCTGGACGCACGAGTCCGGTGGCGCATTCGGCGAATTCCAGTTGCGCAACTACCTCCAGCTCGAGCTGACCGCGCTCCCGGCCACACAGGCTGCCACCGGTTGGCGCGGCGACCGTTATGACGTCTACCGCAAGCGAAACGACTCCGTGGCCGTCTTCCGCCTCCGCTTCGCATCGGCAGGCGAAGCGCAGGAGTTCGTGGGCGCCCAGGGCGCGTTCTTCGAAGGCGCGAAAGCCGCCGTCAGCCACGCCGATGGCCGCTGGCTCGCCGTGTTTCCTGACGGCCGCACGACGGTCCGCGCTGACGCCGCCGGCCCTGACGTGATCTTCGTCATCGGTTCAAACGAGACGGTCGCGCAAGCCGCCTTCGCTGCCCTCTCCAACGGCTAACTCCCGGGACGCTCCGGCCTTGCTCAGACTGGCCGGCACTCCTCGCACGGCGCGAACCCCGCATCCACTGCATCCTCGGGAGTCCGGAACCCCTTGAGGTTCGCCGGGTCGCTCTCGTCGAGCCCTGTGCACGCCGCAATGCAGAACTCCATGGAGTCGAGCTGCCCAACGAACCGCGGTGCGTGCTGGATCCAGCTCAGCCGCCGTTCAGTCATCCCCTCCATCGCCAGCACGCTGTACTTCACCGCGGGTCCGCCCGCCGAATACTTCCCCAGGCTCCAGTCGGTGTGCACCACTCTGTGGCACGGCACGATGAACGGCACCGGGTTGTGCGCCAACGTACTCCCGGCCGCCCGCACCGCCCCCGCATTGCCCGCCTCGCGCGCAACCCACGCGTACGGCCTGATCCCGCCCCTCGGGATCCGCGAAGTTGCCCGCAGCACCGCCTGCTGGAACGGCGTCAGCTCGCCCAGGAACGCGATATCGCTGCCCCGCTTCCGCCCCGCGAACACTTGCTCCGCCGCGGTGCGCAGCCGCTTGGACTCCCCATGCTGCGGCGCGAAACCCAGCTCGTACTTCGCGCGCAGTTCGTACCGGCGCATGTCGTTGTCCACCAGGTGCACCAGCTGTTCATCGTGCACAACCCGGATCGTGCCCACCGCAAGCTCGATGTCGAACCACCACAGGTTCTCCGTCGCCCGCGCCTGCCGCCCCCGGAGCTCCCCGCGCAACTGCTGCGCAAAGCCCGGGTTCGCCTCAGCCCGCACTGCCGCCAGGATCTCCTCGCTCAGAGAACCGGCGCCCAATTCAGTCGTCTCAGCCATCGTGTTCATACCCCGCTTCAAGAAGCAGCTCGCGCAGCCGGTTGACCGCGCGATACGTGAGCTGCTTGACCGCCGCCTCACTCTTGTCCAGTTCGTCCGCTACCTGCCTCACGCTCCATTCGTGGCCGAAACGGAGCACCACTACCCGCCGTTGCACGTCAGGCAACTGCCGCACCGCCGTCTGCACCACCCCGCGCCGCTCCTCCCGTTCCAGTTCGAACGTCACCGGCTCGTCCACCGCCTCGTCGTGGTCCATCAGCGGGATTTCGCGGCCGGACCGCCGCCCCTTGTCCCGTGCCAGGTTCCGCACGATGGCGAACAGCCACGCCTCGAACGGCTTCCCGCGCGCCTCGTACCGGTGCAGATTCGCCAGCGCCCGCCTGTAACACTCCGATGTGAGGTCCTCCGCACCAGGGTGGTTCCCCGCCAGCGAGTAGGCGAACCGGTAGACCGCCGGCTGCGTCCGGTCGTACAACATCGCGAACGCCTCCGGCGAGCTCCGGGCCGCCACGATAAGGGCCGTCTCATCCATACACACGAAGGCTAACGGAGCGAAGTGCGGTTGGTAACGCTCCCCCGGCGGCGTATCCTCGCCGCCCATGAGGCCCGCGTGACGCACCCCGGTACCTCGGGCTGGAACCTCCTTCCCCTCTACCTGGACTCAGTCGTCTACCCCGGCTGGCACCCGCGTTACGGCGAAGTCGGTCCCGTCTATGCCTTCCTCCTCGAGTCGGACGATTACCTGGTTCTCGTGGATACCGGCATCGGCCCGCCGCACGACCTCATCGACCGCCTCTACCAGCCCACCCGCCGCGACCTGCCGACGGCGCTCGCGCAGAACAATGGCATCGCCATCGACGACATTTCGGCGGTCGTCCTGACGCACCTCCACTTCGACCACATCGGCGGCGCGCAGCACTTTCACGGCACGCCGCTCTACGTACAGCGGGCGGAGTGGGAAGCCGCGCAGGCGCCGAAGTACACCATCCCCGAGTTCCTGGACTTCCCCGGCGCGAACTTTGTGCTGCTCGACGGCGAGACCGAACTGGCGCCAGGCCTTCGCCTCGTCCCCACGCCCGGACACACGCCGGGGCACCAGGTGGTCGTGCTCGAAACGCCGGCGCGCCGGATGGCCATCGCCGGCCAGGCGGTGGAGACGGCCGCGGAGTACCGCCGGATGCTCTCCGGCGAGGCCGAGATGACCGAGAGCGGGCGAGCTATTGCGGGTCTGGAGCCTGCGAAAGTGTGGTTCAGCCACGACCACCAGTGCTGGCAGCCGCTTGAATTGCCGTCAGCCGCCAAACCCACTTAGTCCAAACGCTCGTTCCACCTGCGCCTGGCAATATCCGAAGTCCTCAAATGACACTCGCGAGTCGGACGTTGGCCAATAGGAGACAAGTTCTCCGGGGGCAGGGTTTTCCGGGATGAAGGAGTAGCCTTTTCCGCGCAGACAACCCGCAAGGAACGTTCGCGCGGTTGAAAGATCAGCTTCTGATGGCGCACGATATTGTGCCCAGAGTGAATCGACGACGGACAATTCCTCTTCGTAGCACGATCCAACGATTTGTCCCACCGCTGCGTTGCCTAAGTCAGAGAACGCGAAGGCAACGTCGATTCGACGATCGGATGTGATCGTCTTGGAAACGATCCTTGCTCCATGACCCTCAAGGCATCGCTGATACTCGGCTGAGGCTCGCTCGTAATCCAACCAGTCAACGACTCCGTCATCAAGGTACTGACGCTGGCTATGCGGAACCGCGGTCTCAAGTGAGGGGTCATCCGGTACACTTATCCCGGCGCGGGACGCACGCGATAGACCCCGTGTTGCAGCAAGGGCGGTGGCCACCACTGCGACTGCGACGAGACCCACCAACAGTACTGCGATTGTCTGTCGAGTAGCGTTCATAACAACCTCCGAACTTCTGGCTCGTCACGGCCACAGCGATGACTTTTCAATGGCATACGGACAGGAACCACCTGCATCGCATGTGCTGTGCCAACCGATCGACGCCGTGGTATTTGGATGTCCGTTCTGCGACGCGAGGATGAACATTGGATAGTTCGCCCATCCGGGACACCCCGGATAGTAGACGCCACCGTCGAGCCACCAGCAGCTCAGCTTGTAGTAACCGCACTGCCACCCATCGGATCTAGTCTCGGCCCACGGTGATGTGGAACCCATGCCCGTCTGACCAAGGGCCCAGCAACCTGAACTCCAGAACGGGTAGGGATTTGTCTTCCCAGCTTCGGCTTGGGCCAAACCAAGACCGGCGACTGCAACGAAAAGGAGCAAGAGCTGGGGCAGCCTTCGTTTCATGGGCGGGCCTCCTGACTGAGGGTGGCCATATCTTGTGCGCGAGCCGCCGCTCATTTCTCGGTACCAACGGTCACTCTCCGGGGACTTCCCGTTCCCTAATACGCACCCTTCCCTGAGCCGCGCACCATGTGAGCCAGGCCTCCGAGTGTAGCTGCCAAAAGCGACCGATCCCTCTTACATCCCTTTCCCCGGTGACTTCCTTCAGTTGACGCACGATGCTTCTCACTCCCGCGTACGTGATTCCAAGTTCTTCCGCGATCTCAGGTTCCGACAAGAGCGCGGCCAAGCCCGCCGCAACCCTCACACGCGCGGGGGTCATGCGCTCGAAAACATCGTCAAGACCGTACATCGGTGGCCCGCCTCCAGCGCCGAACGGCTTGGACAGTAAACTCGGAATCACCAGGGATATCAATAGCACCTGTCAATACGGTTCAGGTGCCTAAACCGCCGCCAGCGCCGCCGCCTTCAGGCCCTCGAACGCGGCCTCCACATGCCGTGCGATGACGCCCACATCCGCGACCAGATCCGGGTCTCCGACGAGCCC
This sequence comes from uncultured Anaerolineaceae bacterium, assembly GCA_964436025.1. Taxonomy (GTDB): domain Bacteria; phylum Chloroflexota; class Dehalococcoidia; order Tepidiformales; family Tepidiformaceae; genus Amarobacter. The sequence continues at coordinate 8,966 of CAYTBM010000040.1, read as the reverse complement.
CCAATAGAGGACGCCGTTGTAGCTCGTGAGGCAGACGTTCATCCCGAGGCCCATGCTCAGCGGGACGAGCGGCCAGTGAGCTTCGACCTTCCGTCCGGCGAGGTAGAGCGGGATCTGCGGTCCGGGCACGTTCGTGCAGACCAGGTTGAACAGCGGCTGGGCATTCGGGACGAAGCTGCCGGCTACCGCTTGCAGGAACGGCGGCACCTGTTCGGACAGCTTCGAAAGCACGGCGAAACCGCCCGCCTGGTTCGCGCCCTTCAGCCGGTCCATGCCGGCTATCACCGCCCGGTGCCGCTCCGCGTGGTCTTCGATGCCCACTGGCAGCGGCGCGATGAGCATCGACACCTGGTTGCCGAGCGCGGACTTGTCGCTTTCGCTGCGGACGTTCACCGGCACCATCGCGCGCAGCTCGACGCCGGCCGTCTTCTGGCCCACGTCGCGCAGGTAGGCACCGAGACCTCCGGAGAGCGCCGCCAGGACAACGTCGTTGATTGTCCCGCCGAGGACGCCCCGGATGCCGCGGATTTCGCCGAACGCCATGGCGACGTACGCGTAGTTCCGCTTCGCGCCGACGGGCCGGTTGAACGGCGTGGTGGGCGCCGGGCGCAACAGTTGCGGCGCGGCGGACGTCATTGCCCCAAGGACGGCCTTCCAGTCGCTCGCTTGCTGCTGCGGGTCGAGCGACCAGCGAAGCGCCTCCGCGAGGCGGCCCGCGGACTCCTGAGCGGCGTCTCGCCAGGCTGCCTGCGCGCGTTCGAACGGCGTCGGCTCCGGGTCTGGCTCGAACCCTGTGTCTGCGTCCGGCTCGACGTCACGCTGGAGGTCGCAGATGGCGGTCAGCAGTTCGATCCCGGAGACGCCGTCGACCATGCAGTGATGGACGAGCGAAGTGACGGCGCTGCCACCACCGGGGAGGCCCTGGATGAGCACCATCTTCCAGAGCGGCCGGTCGCGCGGGAGCATCTGGCCGTGAAGCTTCGCGATGGCGTCCAGGAGGTCAACCTCATTGGCGCCTGGTGGGAGCGTGACCTCTTCGATATGACGGCCCGCGTCGAACTTCGGGTCGTGTTCCCAGCGGGGGTGGGCAACGTTGAGGGTGTCGAAGGCTGCGAACTCGCGGTAACGCGGGATGCGGTTCAGGCGCGAGGAGATGTGCGAAACCAGGGTCTCGCGGTCCAGCGGCTCATCGAGGATGAGCGTGGAACCGATGTGCAAAGGCAGCGAGGGCTTCTCGAAGTAGAGAAGCTCGCGTCCATGGCGGTCATCCGGCGGCGCAGGCTGGTAGCGGGCATTCGGGTTCTCCCGTGGAGGTCTCAGGTCCCGGCTGATGCGCCTAGCATAGAACCTGTCGATGATTTGCATAGGGAGCTGTGGCAACACTCTGCGGTTGGCACGAACTCGTAATGTTAAGTTGCGAGTTACAAGCACCACCTGTAGCGTTCCGCCGGTAAGGTCGGTGTACTTACCGGGCGGAAAGAAGGGGGACGACTGTGAGTACAGCGCAGTATTCGTTCACAACGGCAGCCGCCGACCCGTTTACAGAAGACCCGTCGCTCCAGGTCTCGATGACGCCGATCTGGCGCGAAGCGATGTTCCCGCTCGACTGGATGTCCCTCCACGCGTCTCCCGTCTATTACGGGTGCGGCGTTCCCCAGGGCCAGGGCGAACCTGTCGTCGTCGTCCCGGGCTTCCTCGCCAGCGATGTCTCCTTGATGGAGCTCTACTGGTGGCTCGCCCGCGTCGGCTACAAGCCGTACTTCTCCAACATCGGCCGCAACGCCGACTGCCCGGACCACATTTCCGGCCTCCTGCTAGAAACCATAAAGCGCGCCAACCGGGAGACTGGCCAGCGTGTCCGCATCATCGGGCACAGCCTCGGCGGCATGCTCGGCCGCAGCGTCGCCCTCGATTACCCGGAGTACGTCAGCCTCGTCATCTCCATGGGCTCGCCCTTCCGCGACGCCGTAAAGGCGCACCCGGTGCTCATCTCCGCAGCGGCCGCCCTGCGCGGCGTCCACGGCCGCCAGGTGGCAAAGAACGTGAAGCCCTCCTGCTTCAGCGGCCACTGCACCTGCGCCTTCACCAAGAACATGCTTGCGCCAGAAGAGTACGAAGTCGCCCACTACGCCATTTACTCCAAGAACGACGGCGTCGTGGAGTGGGAAAACTGCATGGAAGAAGACCCCAAGCTGAACGATGAGGTGAACTGCACCCACATCGGCATGGCCTTCCACCCTGGCGTCTACCGGGTGCTGGGGCAGCGCCTGCGCCAGGCCGGCGCGGAGCACCACGCGGCTTCGGCATAACTCCTATATCAGCGAAACCACCCGCACCGTCCCCGCGTCACCGTTCACTTCGATCAGCGCGCCGTCCGGGATGCGGCGTGTCGCATCGGTGGCCGAGACGACGCACGGAATCCCCAGTTCGCGGCTGACGATGATCGCGTGGCTCAAGGCCGCCCCCACATCCACCACGACGCCCGCGGCGGGGACGAACAGCGGCGTCCAGGCCGGGTCTGTCATCGGCGCGACGAGGATGTCCCCAGGCTCCAGGATCGTCGGATCCGACGGCTCGAGCACCACCCGCGCCCGCCCCTGCGAAACACCCGGGCACCCGGGCATTCCCGTTATCACCTCGCCTGCGGCAATCGCCGCCACCGTCCGTTCGTTCTTCTTGTTCCACTCGGTATTGGGCGGCGGCGTGCCGTTGATGATGAACGGCGGTTCGAGGGTCAGCAGCCACTCGTAATGCACCTTCCGT
>CAYTBM010000040.1:0-6103 GCA_964436025.1 uncultured Anaerolineaceae bacterium | reverse complement strand
GTTGATGATGAACGGCGGTTCGAGGGTCAGCAGCCACTCGTAATGCACCTTCCGTGCGGAAACCAGTTCGCGAAGCCCGCTCAACGTGCCCGCGGCGAGCGACTCCAGCTCGTCCTGGAACAGGAAACAGATGTCCGAAGCCGTGTCCAGCTCGCCCCGCGCGACCGCCCGCCGGCCAATCTCCCAGACGGCCATCCGCGACTCTTCTATCACGCGAATGATGTTCGTCTTCGACCGCTCCCTTCCCGGAACGAAGATGGCCGCGCTGGCGATGGCCGCGCGAAAGGTCGCCAGCGTCTCCGCGTCCCCGGCCAGTGCCGTTTCCACCTCGACCTGCACGGCCTTCCGATCTGCCTCACGAGCCGCGTTCTGGCGCTTCGGCGAGGCCGAATCCTCTGCCAGCCGCATCCGGTCGATCGCCGCCAACGCGATGTCCGGGTTCGTCTCCCACGTCTCTGAGAGGATGTCCCACTCATTCGGACCGCGAGACCCATACTCCGCGAGGAATTCGTCCAGTGCCGCCACGAAGGCTCTCGCGTTCGCGTCGCTCGATCCGCGGAGCCGGGCGTCCAGGCCGTGCGGCCCGCTGTCGAAGATCTCCATGAGCGTCGCCGAAGCCCGCACCTGCCGGCTCAGGTCCCACATCGCATACGAAGGCGCTGCCGAATCCACTCCGCCGAAGCCGCTAATCAACCGCATCGCCGCCTCCGGCCTGCCGATAGCCGCGCAAATCGCGCCGATGGTCCCCGGCCCGATCGACGCCGCCCCGCTCTGATTGATGTGCTGGTTGAACAGCCGCCGGCACACCGGCCGAAGGCTGATCGCACGCTCCAGCAACTGCCTGTCCGTTAGCGAACGAAGGTCGGGCCGCGACGCTCTGATTTGGCGCGCCTCCAGCCGATCCGCCTCAAGCTCTTCCTGCTCCATCGTCCCCATCACCCAGCCCAGCCACTTCGTCATTGTCTTGGTGGTCGCCGGGTTCTCATGCCAGGGTTCGAACACGTAGGGCGGCACATCCGGGTGGTCGCCGAAATATGCGGCGTCGATGGCCGCTGCCGACATCCCCGGCGTCCGCTCGCCCCATACCCGGATCCACGTTGCGCAGAGGTACCCGTACCCACCGAAAAGCCCGAGCCAGTCGCCCTGGTTCGGGTCCGGGTCGAGTTCTTCGCGTCCCACCCCCAGCCGCTCGATTGCGCAGTCCGTCCAGCCCGCAATTGTCCCGCCGCTGCCAAACACAAGGTCCCAGCCCGCTGGGCTCGGCGGCTCCGGAATCACCTCGCCGACGTTCGCCCGCGTCCAGAACGGCGTCTTCGGATTGAAAGACCTGTCAGGGATCCATCGTGTCGCGGCCATCTGTGCCCGTCCCCTCAATTCGCCTCTCTCACGGAGGCGAGCGCAATTCGTAGAGAGGTCGGCGCGAAAAGTCAATCTTTCGTTCGCCAGCACAGCCCGTCAGGGTCGTGGACGAACGACGACGCGGCGATGATTCGAATTGCGAACATTTCCACGGGCCCGGAACAGGCGTTGGCGATCGCCGACGGGTGGGTTACCGGCGATGAGTTTCGAGCGGCCATCTCAGCCACCCGGGAGTGTATAACGGGCCAGGGCGTAGAGTTGACCCCGGAGCCGGACTTGTCGCCTGCGATCTCTGCTTTGACGGCGGCCTCCGGGCTTCGTCCCGACATCGTTGCGGCCGTGGTCAGGGAATGCAGCGGGCGGCACCTTGATCGAGTGGGCCTCGTGAGAGTTGCACAGCAACCGCGAGTGGATCCGAACAGTGCTGGCTTCCTCTCAAGCTTTTCAGCGTGCCTGGCCGATGGTGGCCTGCCACCGGAAACCCCATTCAAGTCATTTGATGACCTCGTCGATTTCGCTGATCGCGTTGCTGGCACAGAGTCGAGTCAAGTCTTTCGTCAATGCCAGCGAACCTTCCCAGACCGTTTTGCTCTGGCAGGTGACTGAGGAACGACGGGGCACCGCAGCCATGCGGACGGCTTTCGGGTCTCCACCCCGGTAGGGACTCTCCCTTCCAATTTCATGGAAAGAGGAGACGAGTCGGCGGCACGCAAAGAAGCCCGGCTGGAAGGCCGGGCTTCTGCTCAGGACACCACTCAGTCCTCAGTCCTTTGAGCTTTCGACTCCCTAAACGGCAGCCTTTTCCTTCTTAGCGGTCTTTGCCGTGGCGGGCTGCATCGCTTCGAAGCCCTTCTTCACCATGTCCACCACCGGGTTCGTAGTGGTCCACGTGCGGGCGACTTCAACGGCGGCCTTCGCGGTGTCCTGGTTCGCCTTCACGAGCTTCTCCACCGTGTCGCGGGCTTCGCCGCTCGCGCCGAGGGCTTCGCTATATGCCGTCTGCGTGAACGCCAGGGCCCGGCCCTGGGCAGCCGTCGTCGCTTCCAGCACGGCGGTGTAGAACTGGCCGAGGTCGCTCGGCTCGCCGGCCAGCTTCTTGCCGAGTTCGAGCGCTTCGCGCTGGCCCTTCGCGACGTCGGTCGCGAACTGCTTGCTCACCTTGATGCCGCGGTCGTTGGCCTTCGCCACTGCGTCGACCAACAGGTCGTAGCTGGCGATCAGGCTGTCGTAGTACTTCTGGACGTATTCGTTCGAGGCCATGGTTCGAGGGGTTTCCTTCTCTTGGGTTGAGCGCGTCTGCACTCCAGCTAGATGCAAAGTACACATAGCTGCAAGACTTGTCAACACTCTGCTGCTAAGTGCATAATGCATGTATCTCAGGAGTCGTCCCTCATGGCCGAAAACCCGCCCGACCTCAAGCCTCGCCTCCACGGCGAAATGCTCTCCACCAGCCTCCTCGCCTTCCTTAAGGGATGGAACGCCTACGGCTACCAGCTCGCCCAGAAGCTCGCCGCCGCCGGCCTCCCCGAATCCGACAGCGGCACCGTCTACCGCACCCTCCGTCAGCTTGAAAAATCCGGAATGGTCTCCTCCTTCTGGGACACCTCCGAGAGCGGCCCCGCTCGCCGCATGTACACCCTCACCAAAGCCGGCGAGCTCTTCCTCTCCGGCTGGATCGACGTCCTCCAGAACTACCAGAAGATCCTCAGCGGCGCGCTCCAGGGGTTCATCCCCCCGGCCGATGACGACGACGCCGTTGACGCGGGCGAAACCGCAGCCAGCTAGACTACGCGACCAACCAGCCCAGGAGGCACCCCCAGCTCATGGCAGAACAGGCCAACGTCGACCCCCTCGCCCTCTGGCGAGACTGGGTAGCCAACTCCGAACGTCAGTGGAACGCCTTCCTTAATAACGCGATGGCCACTGATGAGTTCAGCCAGACCATGGGCCGCATGATGGATGTCTACCTCAACGTCCAGAAGCAGATGAACGAAGTCATGGGACGCTACCTCCAGGTCATCAACGTCCCCACCCGCAACGACGTGATCGCCATCGGCGAGCGCCTCTCCCAGATCGAGGAGCGTCTCGTCTCGATCGAAGACGCGATCACCGCCGGCCAGCGGGCAACCGGCGCCGAACCTGCCACCACCGGCGCCCCCCCTGCCGCGCGCCCGCCACGCACGAAAAAGCCGGCAAAGTCTTAATCGCCCTTTCATGCCCCGTTGACCACGCGGTAATAGCCGCGCGTTATCGTCGTCGAAAGCCGGCTTGCGTCCTCGGCTACACTTCGCTTTTCCCGTCACCGGCCGCCAACCCCGGCAGGAGGTTCGAATGACTGCACCAGCCCAGGAACTCACCGTCGAACAACGCGTCCGCCAGGAAATCGAGCGGACCATCCAGCGCAGCATCAAGGGCCTCGAATACATCTCCACCGGCGACCCAGCCGTCGGCCTCACGCCAAAAGACGTGCTCTTCCAGAAGGGCACCCTCAAGCTCTACCACTACCGGCCCCAGTCCGACGAGGTCTACCGTGTCCCCGTCCTCCTCGTCATGTCGCTCGTCTCCAAGCCCTACATCCTTGACCTCACGCCGGGCCAGAGCCTCGTCGAGTTCCTCGTGAAACGGGGTTTCGACGTCTACATGATCGACTGGGGCGTCCCACGCCCCGAAGACTCCCGCCTCCGCCTCGAAGATTACGTCCTTGATTTCATCCCCGATTGCGCCGAACGCGTCCTCCGCGACAGCGGCGAAGACGAGCTCTCCATCGTCGGCTACTGCATGGGCGGCCAGCTCTCCACCATGTACGCCTCGCTCCATCCCAATGGCCCCCTCAAGAACCTCGCCTGCTTCACCACCCCCGTGGACGCCAACGGCATGGCGCTCTTTCGCCAGTGGACCGACAAGCGCTACTTCGACGTGGACCGCGTCGTCGACACCCTCGGCAACGTCCCCCCGGAACTCCTCTACGCCTCGTTCGACATGCTCAAACCCGCCGCCCGCGTCGCCAAGAACATCACCCTCTGGGACAACCTCTGGAATGACGAGTTCGTCAAGTCCTACCGCATGTTCGACCGCTGGGCCGCCGACCAGATCCCCTTCCCCGGCGAGACGTTCCGCCAGGTCACCAAGGACATGATGTGGGACAACAAGTTCGTCAAGAACGAGATGGAAGTCGCCGGCCGCCGCGTGGACCTCGGCAACATCCGCGTCCCCTTCCTCCACGTCGTCGCCGAACACGACCACATCGTCCCCTACGAAGCGGCGAAACCACTTGTCCCAATGGTCGGCAGCGAAGACAAGCGCGAAGTCATGCTTAAAGGCGGGCACGTCAGCCTTGTTGCAGGCGGGAACGCAATTTATCGTCTGTGGCCACAGCTTGATTCATGGCTTGGAGAGCGCTCCGTATGACCGTCGATGCGCGCACATATCCCGCGATTCACCGCGCGGGCAATAAGGAATTCACGCTTCGGCTCATGACCGCCGCCGACAAGCCCGGCATCCTCGCCTTCGCCCGCGCTTTGCCCGAACACGACCTCCTCTTCCTCCGCCGCGACATCACAGAAGAAGCCGCCGTCGATGACTGGGTCGCTGAAATGAACTCCGGCGAAATCGTCACCATCCTCGCGGAGTACCAGGGCGCCGTCGTCGGCTATGCCACCATCCACCGCAGCCTCCTCCGCTGGACCGCGCACGTCGCAGAACTCCGCGTCATGGTCGCCGAATCCGTGCGCGGCGCCGGCCTCGGCCGCGTCCTCACCCAGGAGGCCTTCGCCAACGCCCTCGCTGCAGGCATCGAAAAAATGGTTGCCCAGATGACCCTGGACCAGAAAGGCGCCATCGCCACCTTCGAAGGCCTCGGCTTCCGCCCCGAAGCGCTCCTGCGCGACCAGGTGAAAGACCGCCAGGGCAACAAGCATGACCTCCTCGTACTCAGCCATGAAGTAGCCCGCTTCGAATCCCAAATGGCCGCGTACGGAGTCAGCCAGGCGTTCGAATAGCCTGGACTTCCTCGGGCTCCCGGTTCAGATCGCCCGTACTTCCACCCCCAGGTTCGCCAGCAGCCCGCGCACCCGTGAGGCAATGTCGTCGCGGATTGCCCGGACCACTTCGATAGACTCGCCTGCGGGGTCCCGCACCTCCCAGTCCACGTACTTCTTCCCGGGATAGATTGGACAGGCGTCGCCACAACCCATCGTGATCACAACGTCTGCGGCCCGCACGAACTCGTCCGTCAGCGGCTTCGGAAACTCCTCCGAGAGGTCGAGTCCCAGTTCAGCCATCGCTTCAACCACACGCGGGTTGATCTCCGAGGCCGGCGCCGAACCCGCGGAACGGACATGTACCCGCCCGCCGCCCAGGTGTGCCGTCAGCACCGCCGCCATCTGCGAACGCCCGGCGTTGTGCACGCAGACAAAAAGCACTTCCGGATAATCCTTCGTAATAGTTCCCCCCGTTTGAGCAACTGCAAGCAGTCGCGCGCGCGCAAATCGGCGGACGAACACAGGAAGAAACATCGCGATCTTCGGCTTCGTCGCCTCCAGCGCATCCCACGACTCGTTGACGATTCGCTCGATCGTCTCCGAACTGAACACCCCCGCGAACTCACCCTTGAGCCGCTGAGTTTCACGCTTCACCTGGCCACGGACCGCAAGCGCCTCACGTGCTTCCATCGGATTCCTCCTTCGCGCTCGGCTCACGGAGCACCTCGTACACCAGCGCAGCCACCACCGCCCCAACAATCGGC
>CAYTBM010000039.1:0-16427 GCA_964436025.1 uncultured Anaerolineaceae bacterium | reverse complement strand
TTCGGCAACGTCACGCTTCCGCGCGCCGATGGCACGCCCACCGATGCGCCGCTCTACCCCGCGATGATCGACTTCGCGAGCGGCACCGTGAACGTGCTCGAACTGTTCGGCGCGGTGGGCAGCGACGCCTACAACGGCCAGCGCAACCGCATCCGGCTCGTCGAGCCGGGGCCTTTCCTCCGGGTCACCGGCGCGGGGGACTGCCTGAACGTGCGCGAGACGCCGTCGACGAGTGCGAAGGTGCTCGGCTGCTTCGCGGACAACGTGCTGTTGCGCGACCTGGCGCAGGAGCAGAGCGCCGGCGGCATCGCCTGGAAGAAGGTGCAGACGCCCTCTGGCGAGACGGGCTGGGCCAGCGCAGAGTTTCTCGCGCGGTGACACGGACGCCGCGCCGGCCCGCATCCCTCTGATTCGTCGCGCGGCCGTTTGCCGGGCGGCAATATGCGGGTAGCGGCCGGCGGAGAACTAGGGCGAACCCCTACGGGTCACGGGTCGCGCAGCGCCAATTGGGGTGTCAGGATGTTGCAAAGGCGTAACAGGACCCGCCCGAAAGGTGGCACTGTTGCAGATTTGAGGGCATGATCCGTCGAATGGCAGGGAAAGCGCCCCTCCTGCTGGCCATGGTGCTGTTCGCGATCGGTGTCTCCGGGCTTGCCCTGAGTTCCGCCGAACGGGCGCACTGGGGGCCATTCGAACCAGGTTCGGTCCCGGCGACGCAGCAGGTTCGCGTCGTCGACAGCGGCACCCCGTTCGCCGTGCCGCCGCTCGAAGAACTGTTCACCTCGCGGGTGGTAACGGCCATCGCGAGCGAACCTGCGCCGGCGCCCACCAACGAGGCCGTCGCTCCGCCCGCCCCCACCACCTCACCACTGCGCGTGTACGGCATCTCCTCGGACGATGGCGGCGTGAGCGCCGCGGCCGCCAGCCCCACCCCGCCGCCGGTGACTGTGCCCAACATTGCGAGCGACGACGACATCAAGGACCGCGAGACGCCCAAGCCGCCGGAAGTGGTGCACGACTCGCCGCCGGACCAGCCGGTCGCGAACTCGAGCGACACCAGCGAGCCGCCGGCCGGCTCGAAGCCGGTCGAGATCAAACCCGACCCCCAGCCCGAGCCCACCTCGGTGCCCGAGGCAACCCCAACTCCCGACTGATCGCCTCAAGCTACTTGAGGAACTCCGTGCTTGCCCAGCCGAGCATGCCGCCGGGCGTCTGGATCTGCCGCCACTCGATGCCGCCCACGGTCTGAGGCGGCGTCTCCAGACCCCCGACCAGCACATCATCCGCCAGGCAGACCAGCACGCGGGCAGCCAGCGACGGCGCTTCGCGCACGTTCAGGCAGTCGCCCGCGCCGCTGACGCGATAGAACGGCGCGCGGCCGGGCGACTTCTCAAGCTGGACGCTGGTCACCAGGTCCTCGAGGTACACGAAGCTCCCGTCCGGGCGGGCGGCGTCCAGTTCCGTGAAGCGGTGGACCTTGCCATCCGCCAGTGTGAGCACCGCGCCGAAGCTCACATCCCGCACGTAATCCTTCGATGTGCCGAACCGGAACCGCCCGAACAAGCCTGGAGGTGCATCGCCGGAGCGTGGGAGTTCACCTGTAATCCAGAGCGTGTCGCCGGGGAGCGCCCAGAGGTCGCGCAGCTGGCCTTCGCGGTCGATGTGGCCCACGTAGGAGTAGTAGGGGTGCTGGTCCCAGCCGGTCTTGAAGTCGGTTTCGGCCCAGGTGAGGTAGGTGTGCTGGTACTGGACGTCGGCGGCGACCACCTGCACGCGGTACTGCTCAGCGAATAAAGGGCCGAAGAGGAATCCGCCGGCCTGGTCGTAGAACCGCTCGTTGGCTTGCCACGCGATTGAGCCGTTGGGGAGGAGAACGGGCCGGGCGTCCGGAAACTTCTGGGGTGGCTCCAACTGCTGGCCCGAGCGGTACTCCCAGTACCTGGGACTGGAGAAATGCGGCCCATAGGTGGTCGCGAGCACCTGTCCGCCTTCAGCCTGGAGGTCCGTCAATGGCGGGACGGTACCGTCTGGCTTCCAGGTAATCCCTCCATCGGTGGACTTGTACACAGAGGCCGGGTTGTCGCCCTCGGCGTCAGCCGATTCCAGGGAGTAGCAGTTTTTGCCGGCTTCGCAGGTCACGAGGTAGACGTCGCCGCGTTTCCAGTCGGCCGTGAAAGCCACCGGGACGCCCAGGCCCGCGGTCTTCGCCTTCAGGTCATCGATCACGAGCGTGCCGTCGGCGGCGCGGTAGGCGCGGTACAGGTTCGGCAGCGGGCCGGGGCCGCAGGCGTCGCAGAGGTACTTGAAGTACCAGACTTCGCCCTGCGCGATGCGGTACGGGTCACCGGCAGACATCACGAGCGTGGTCGCGCCGGCAACCGCGCGGGGGCCTCCGAGTTTGGCGGGCTCCGGCGACGGCGAGGGCACACCGGTCTTGTAGGCGAAGAAGCGCCAGCGCGGCGTCGTGCCATCGCGGTCGATCCCGGCGTCGAAGTCGCGGTCGCCGCCCTCGAGGAAGAACCTGCGCTCGGCCGGGTCCGGGGCTTCGAACAGCGCGTAAGGGATCGGCTGGTCGGAGCGGGAGAAGAAAAGGACTTCGAGGCCCCGCGTGTCCTTCTCAATGATGTCTTCGGGAATGGAGAGGAGTGTGACCGCGAAGGCCTGGCGGCAGTCGGCTGAGCCGGATTGCAGGGGGCAACCGAGCGACACCACGCCGGGGACGCCGCCGGGCGCGCCGAGCATCGCCGCGGCGCGTTCGCCGAGCCCCCGCGTGGCCCCGGGAAACACCGATTCGAGCGTGCCCGCGCGAGCCTCTGCTTCCACCGTGCGTGCGAAGTCACAGAGGGCCGCCTCGACCGGACATGGGGCAGGCGTCACGGACGCCTCGACGGATGGAGAACGAGCAGGGGAAGCGGGATGCGGTTTCGAGCCGCCCGAACAGCCCATGACGGTGCTCAAAGACGCGGCGATCAGCACGAGTGTGACAAACCCCACACGGCTCATGTGATCTACAACGCACTCGAGCGACGGGAAGTTGCATCTTCCCGCGGCCTTAACCGCGGGGGCCATCCTCGCCGCCTACGCTGGACGTATTCCCGATCGGCACCCCCAAGGAGAGTAAACCCATGGATCGTTCGATTGTGCGCCGCGGCGTAGCCGCGAGCGCGGTGGCCCTTTGCGTCCTTTTTGCAGCCCTGTTCGCCCCGCGTGATGCGGGAGCGGCGAATGGCAGCGTCTCCATCGCAAGCTTCGCCTTTAGCCCATCGACAGTGACCGTCAACGTCGGCGAGTCGGTGACATGGACGAACAACCAGGCCGGCGTACCGCACACCGTCACGTCAGACACCGGCGCTTTCGATTCCGGCAACCTGAGTAGCGGCGGTACGTTCCAGCACACGTTCACCACCGCCGGGACGTTTGCGTACCACTGCAACATCCACCCGAGCATGCAGGGGACGGTTGTGGTGACCAGCTCGACCGCGCCGACGAACACGGTTCAGGCGACGGCCACCCAGCCGGCGCCGACGAACACCACCGTGCCGTCGACACCCACCACGGTGGGTTCAACGACGACCGCAACAAGCGTCGCCACAGCGACGGCCACAGGAGCCGCGCCCACGAATACGCCGCCCGCACCGACGAACACCGTGGCCGGTGCGGCCTCGCCGACCCTGGCCGCCGCGACGGCAACGCGGACTACCACGTCGGTGCTGCCACCGAACACCGGTTCGGGCTCGGATGGCGGCAACTCCGCGCTGCCGATTCTTGGCGGCGGGGCGGTGGTGCTGGCGGGGCTGGGCATCGCCGCCGCGTTCATCCTGCGGAGCAGGCGCGCCTGACGGGCGTGCCGTCCGGGGTTCGGGAGTCGCCGGCGAAGTTGGCAATATCGCTTCATGGCGATTCCCGGCCTGCGCACCTACCAGCTCGAAGCGCTCGAGAGCCTTCAACACAACATCGAGGCTGACCCCGGCCAGACGCTGACGGTGATGTTCCCGCGCCAGGCGGGCAAGAACGAAATCTCTGCCCGCCTGGTGGCCGGGTTGCTGCTGGCGAACAGCCAGACCGGGGGAAGCGTCGTGGTGTGCGCGCCCAGCTACCAGCCGCAGGCGCGGCTCAGCCTGGAGCGGACGCTCGGTTACCTTCGCCAGCGCGGCGCGAAGTACAGGACCGGCCTGCGGCGCGAGGGCCAGGCTATCCGCTACGGAAAGGCCGAGGCGACGTTCCTGAGCGCTTCGCCCTCGGCCAATGTCGCCGGCCATACCGCATCGCTCGTCCTCATCGGCGATGAGGCCCAGGACATCGAGCCGGAGTGGTTCAACCGCCAGTTCAAGCCGATGACGAGTTCGACCGGGGCCTCGACGGTCCTTTTCGGGACGCCGTGGAGCGGCAATTCGCTGCTCGAAGACGCTATCGAGCAGAACCGCCGCCATGACGCGACGCTGACCGGCACGCCGAAAGAGATCAGCAAGCTGAGCCGGCACCACGAATTCCCCTGGCCCGAAGTGGCGCGTTACAACCCGCCGTACGGCCGGTTCGTCACACTCGAACGGGACCGCCTGGGCCCGGCGCACCCCGTGTTTCGCTCGCAGTACGAGCTGGAAGCCGCGGCCGGCGTGGACCGCCTGCTTTCCGGCGCGAACCTGCGCGCGATCGCCGGCGACTTCGCTCCGCTCGACGGCCCGGTCGACGGCGAGCGGTACGTTGCCGGCGTGGACTTCGCGGGCGAGAAGGACGGCGGGGACTCGACTGTCCTGAGCGTGGCTCGCTGCGCGGGCGGCGGCGTGGAGGTGGTTGCGGTCCAGGCATGGACGGGCACCCCGTACGAAGCACAGATCGCGGCCATTGCTGCGCTCGGGCTGCACTGGCGGGTGGAGCGAATGGTCTGCGATGCGACGGGGATGGGCGCGCCGCTCGTGGCCATGCTGCGGCAGCGGCTGCAGCGCGTCGTCTTCCCGCTGACGTTCACGCGGCCGGAGAAATCGTCGCTGGGATTTGCGCTCCAGGCGGCGGCCGAAACGCACCGGCTCGCTATCCCGCGGGAGGGCGGCGGCGACATCGCCCGGCTCTGGCGCGAACTGCAGCTATGCCGAGTGGAACTGGCGGGCAAGTTCCAGATCGGCTGGCAGGCGCCGGCGGGCGAGCACGACGACTGTGTCGCGAGCCTGGCGCTCTGCCTGCGCGCGGCGGAAGGCCTGGGCAACCCGCGGCAAGCCGTCGGCCGTTTGCGGGCGGCCGGTTGACGAATGGAGGCGCTCCTGGCGTCGCGCGATTGAAACACCAGCGGCCATATGACGGGATGAGGATGAAACGCCGGGGCGGGTAGCGTGGAGGAGCTCAACAGGAGCCGGAGGGCAACCATGCCTGACAAGTTCCGAAACAAACGCAAGGCGGAGAAGCAAGCCAAGGGCGCTCACAAACACGACCACGCTACGGACCACGGACACCACGGCGGAATGGGCAGCCATTCCGAAGCCGATCACACCGCTCGTGGCGAGATGGACGGAGAGTATGCGGAAGGCCACGGCGACCACGATTAGCCGCGGTTAAGCCTCGCGGCGGCCGCGAGCGCGGGTGGGGTCATCGGGGCCACAGGCCGCTCGCGATCAGCTAATTCACGATTTCCTTGGTCGTCCCGGGATCGAGGATGGTGATAACTCCCTGCCAGGCCACGCATTGCAGGGTGGCGCCGAGGCAGAGGGCCTGTTTCCCGTTGATCTTCGTGGTCGGCGACGGTGGGACCCAGGGATTGGTTGTCACGGGGATGCAGGGCGCCGGGGTCGGGACCGGCTTGGCCATCCCGGCGGGGTTCGTCGGAGCGATGCACGTTGGAAACGGCACGATGTTGAGCATGGGGACGTGGTCCATGACGGTGGCCGCGAACTTGCCTTCCATCTGGACCGGCTGGCCCATGGGTACAACCACGAGGTTGCCGGGACCGGTGCCAAAGGAACACATGATCTTGGCGCCCATTACAACTGAAGGCGGCATGCCCGCACGGTACTCCCAGCGGCACGGCGGTTTCAAGAGGTGAGCGGTGGCTGGCCGGTGGCCGGTTTACCCACGCTCCAGCCGGTGGGAAATGTCGCGGATCAGGCTCAGCATGCGGACCGGAACGCCCTGGCCGTCGAGGACGAACGAACTCTGCGTTTCGCCGGGGAACGTGGTGCCGTCGCGCCGGCGCATCGTCACGTAGTGGACATCCTGTTTTCCGGTGCGGGTGTACGGCTCGTTCGCCGCGCGGCTTTCGTTGATGTAGCCGGCGAGGACATCGAGCATGCGGGGCATGTCCTCGGGCGCGATGAGGGCGCTGCCGCTGAGCCCGCCCTGGACGTCGCCCTGGGTTATGCCGAGGACGATTTCGGCCATGCGATTGGCGTACAGGACCTGGAACGTGGCGAGGTCGATCTCGATCAACGCGTCGGGAAGAAAGTAGCGGAAGTCGTTGTACTCGCGGCGGAGCGCGTCGTACTCAGGGTGGTAATCGCCGCCCTGCCGTGGCTGGCTCATATCAGACTGATCGGCATACGAGGGGAAAAAGTTCAATCGTCAGCCGCCGGGGAGTCGCATATTCGGGCCATGACGACCTGATCGTCTGGGGAAATTCTTGGGGTTTACCCGTAACAGTCACCCAATTGTTACGTCATTTACGTACAGCAACACGCTGTCCCGGCGACTGGGGGGTGCCGGAAACCTCGAGGGGCAGGCGGTAGCGTATCCATGACACTTGCATTTCACGGCAAATCGAAGAGCCACGTGGCGTTGTTACTCACGCTCGCGGCGGTCGCAGTCCTCGGCGCACTGATCGCCGGGGTAGCCTTGACCCGGATGGGCGACGCCAACGCCGCATCGGTGACGCCCGTCATCTTTGACGCGGCGAACCCCACCTGCGAAGACGTCGACGGGACGTTGGCGGGGGGCCAGACCTGGATCGGCGTCTCAACGGGCGACAGCCCACAAAACGAGCAGCTGCCGGTGGCGGGCAAGGGCACCATCACCATTAGCAATGTGGGCCTGCAGGGCGGGATCATGTATTTCGACTGGTCGTCCACGTTCGGCATCGACGCCGTGATCGTGAAACAGGCGGGCGGGGACCATAACGTCTATGTCTACGCCGCAACCGCAGCGGCGACTGAGTCGCTTGGCGACACGATGCTTCGGGCGAACCTCAACCCGGATGGCATCAGCCATGTGGAGTTCTGCTACGACACGAACGACCCCACGCAGACGGCTACGAACACGCCGACTGACACGGCGACGAACACACCGACGAATACTCCCACCGACACTCCGACGAACACGCCGACCAATACCCCTACGAATACTCCAACGAATACGCCGACCAACACGCCCACACCGAGCCTGACGAGCGTCACTCAGACGCAGGTGCTGGCCACGGCGACCCCAACCAATACCAACACACCGGTGCCGCCGACCAACACCGCGACGAACACACCGACGAACACTCCCGTAACACCAACAAACACGGCCGTTTCGCCATCGACGCCGGGCGCGACGAACACCACCGTCGCTCCGAGCACCGCTGCTCCCAGCAACACCGCCACGAGCGTCGC
Organism: uncultured Anaerolineaceae bacterium; assembly: GCA_964436025.1. GTDB lineage: Bacteria > Chloroflexota > Dehalococcoidia > Tepidiformales > Tepidiformaceae > Amarobacter. The sequence goes on along the minus strand of CAYTBM010000039.1, from coordinate 8,856 downwards.
CACCAGCCAGAATCCGGTAACGAACCCGTCGCCCTCGATCTCGATTGTCCAGGGCGAACGGACCCCGGGACCAACGCCGCAAGCCCCGCAAACGGGCTCGGGCGCTCCCGGGGAAAAGGGGTTGAACGCGCTTGCCGCCGTGGTTGCGTTGCTTGCTCTGAGTGGTGGCCTGGCCGCCTTCGCAACGTCACGCCGCCGCTAAATCGAGCCGCCTCCCCTCACTGTTGGAAGAAGGCCCGGCCCGTCCCCGGGCCTTCTTCTATTACCAGCAAACGGCGGGAGGGCACGCGAAAGAGGGAGATCGAGTGCGCGAGGGGAGACGCGGCCGGATCACTCGGTAGAGGCGTCACCTACCCGCGGCGAACTCGCGAGCGACTTCCGGGCGCGGTGGTAGTTGTCCTGCCAGAACCGGCGACTGAGCTTGAACAACACGTTGATTTCTTCGGGCGTGAAATGCCATTCAAGGCTATTGATCGCATCCGCGTAGAGACGGGTGCCTTCGGCCAGCTTTTCTCGTCCGGCGTCCGTCATCTCGACGATCACGAGTCGCCGGTCGTTCCTCGCCTGCTCGCGCGTCACGAAACCCTGTTTTTCCAGGCGGTTGATGGCGTTGACCACCGTCGAGCGGCCGACCCAGAGCGTCTCGGCGAGGCGCCGGGGCTCGCTTTGTTGGACGAGGTGGAGCATGGCAAGGATGCGCCATTCATCCCTGGTCAGCCCCGCGGGGCGGAGCGCTTCCTGGTAAACCAGCACAAGCAGGTCGCCGGCGGAGACAAGGTTGTAACACGCCCAGAAGGCGTCTTCGTCCGCCCCATTCGACACCAGGTATTGGCCGAAGCGCGCCTCCAGCCGCGACTGGTTGACTCCTTCTTCCATGCATCCCCCGAAGCACTACTCGCGCGCGCATAAGAATAATGCGGCGCTCACTAGCGGGTAGCGGTTTCGTTCATGCGGCAGAAACAAAGGCACAACGTGGCCCGCTTCGCGGCGATGATCATGGACCCGGCGGTCAGCTCGACGCCGGTTTCACGGCAAGCGCGTCCATGTATTCCGCCAGCCGCGCCGCCGAAGGGTCCCCCGAGAGCCGCAGGGCGAGGGAGATGCGCTCCCGTTCGTGCGGCTTGCGGTCCTGGCTCAACTTCCAACGCCCCTCCACGCGGGTGACCAGGATCTCGAAGGCGACGATGCCCTTGAGCTTCGCGTCCAGGAGATCGCCAGGGAACGCGTTGAAGTCGGCTTCGTAGGCCGGTTCGGTCACGCGGACGGCGGCCGTCAGCACGGCGAGCTTCGCCTCGCGCGCTTCGACGATGGATGGCCGGCCGTAGGCGTGCACGGCGAGGTAGTTCCAGGTGGGCACCCAGCGCCCCGGGTCATAGCTCGACGGCGAAACGTAGGCGTGCGGCTCGCTGAAGATCGCCATCACCTCGGCGCCGGCGGCAAGGTGGCGCCATTGCGAGTTCGCCTTCGCCATGTGCCCGAGCAGGATCAGCGAATCACAGGATTCCGTGAGCACGAGCGGGATGTGGGTCGCAACCAGCCCGCCCTCGCCGTTCGTAACCAGCGCGGCGAACGGGAATGCCCGCATGAAGGAGGAAAGGGCCGCGGGATCGTCCTGGCGGTGGTGCGGCGGCGTGTACATGGTCGATAGCGTGCGCGGTTTCTTGGTCTTTTCGTAGGGCCACTTCGCCACCGGCCGGGAAGCCAGATTGGTCTTTCCTCAGTCCGGGAGCGGCAGGTAGACGGTAAATCGAGCCCCGCGCCCCAGCTCGCTATGGACGGCGAGCGTCCCGCCGTGCGCCCGCACGGCCCCGAGGACGGTGGCCAGCCCGAGCCCATGGCCGTCGGGCTTGGTGGTGAAGAACGGGTCGAAAATGCGATGGCGAGTCGGCTCATCCATCCCCGGGCCGTCATCTTCGACCTCGATGACGAGGAACCGGGCCGCCCGGTTGCCTTCCAGCACAGGTCCCGCCGCCGATTCGACTCTGTCCGCGAGCCGGGTGCGCACCGTCACGCGGGAGCCACGTTCGCGCGTGGCATCGAGCGCGTTGACCACGAGGTTGAGGACGACCTGGCGCAGCTGGGTCGGGTCGGCGCGGATGGTGGGCAGGGCAGGCGCGAGTTCCTCGTCGATGGTTGCGGCCGCACCCGGGATGCGCCGCGCATAGCGGACGATCTCGCGGGCAAGTTCGGAGATTTCGACTTCGCTGGCGACCGGCTCGCTCTGGCCGGCGAAGGCGAGCAGCTGGTTCACCATTTCGGAAGCGCGGAAGGCGGCGCTGCGCGCTTCCGCCAACCCTTCCGAGGCATCGCCCGCCTTGATCTCCGCCACCGCCACATCGATGTTGCCGACGACCGCGGCCAGGAGATTGTTGAAGTCGTGCGCGACGCCTCCCGCCATCATGCCCAGGCTCTCCAGGCGCAGAGCCTGGGCGCGCATCTGCTCACTGCGCACCCGGTCACTGACGTCGCGAAGGGTCACGATCGCCGCGCTGATCCCGCCGGAGGGAGCCGTGACCGGCGCGAAAGTGAATTCGATGTACTCCTGAGACCCATCCACGCGCTGCGTCCGGTCCGCAGGGCGAGCGCCGCTCAGCACGGCGCGAATGTCGTCGATTACCGGGTGTTCCGGTCCGCTGCGGGCCAACTCCTCGGCGTTGAAGCGCCCACTGGTATCGATGTCCGAGAACAGGCGGATGACCGCCCGCGCCTGCTCGTTCAACCGGAGGACGGTGAGGTCCGGCGCAATCAGAGCGATGCCATGCGGCGCGCTCTGGAAGACGGCGTCAAGTTCGGCCGCCGAGGTGCGCCGGTCCTCGTCGAGTGCGCGTTCTTCGGTGATGTCGCGGTAAATCCCAACGAGCCGGGTGGCTTTCCCGGCCGCGTCGCGCTCGAAGACCTTGCCGCGCGCGCGGATCCAGCGGTGCCCGCCGTCTGGCAGGCGCAGCCGCCACTCAGCTTCGTAGAGCGGCGCGTCATCCTCGAGGTGGGCGCGCCAGGCCTTGACCACCGCGGCCATGTCCTCCCGCTCCATCAGACGGATGAACTCGAAGGTTTCCTCTACGGCGCTGGTCTCGTATCCGTACTGCTCCCAGAACCCCTCCTGGAAGGTCGTCGTTTCCTGCGCGAGGTCCGTTTCCCACATCCAGACGCCGGCCGCCTCCAGCAACGCGATCACTTCGGGGTCGCGGAGAAGCGCCGTGGGTTGCTCGGGAGGCTGCACGCATTCGCTCCGCGGTTCGAGATGGTCACGCGATACTAGCCGACCGACCGCTGTGCCGCTTGCGAGCATGCGCTCCCACGGGGCCGGGCCCAGCCGGTAGGATCGGTCGATGATTGCGAAGGACGACCTCATCACCTACGTGGGCAATGTCCACGGCCGCACTTATGAAGCGATCGAACGGTTGCGCGACGAGGATGTGGCCTGGCGTCCCGCTGACGGAGAATTCACCGTGGCCGAACTGGTCACGCACATCGCGAACGCGCGCCTGATGAACATCGGCGCCGTCCTGACTACGGAGATCCACTACAAGGGACACGCCGTGAAGCCCGCCACGTCTGCCGCCGACCTCCGGCGCCTGGCGCTTCGCACCGGCAAGAAGACGATCGCCGGGCTGGTGGATGCTGACCTGGAACGGCTGATCCCGCAGACCAACGGCGAACCGTTTCCGGCCTGGCGGCGGGTCATCGGCGGCTTGATCGAGCACGAAACGCACCACCGCAGCCAGCTCTGTGAGTACCTCCGCCAGCTCGGCCTGGAACCGCCGCCGCTCTTCGGCCTGCATGCGGAGAAGCTACCGAAGTGAGACGAACGAGGGTGAGAGGTGAGAACGAAAGAACCGCGGCGCCCGTCTCACCTTCTTTCGTTCTCGTCTAAGCTAACGGCCCATGCCTGAAATTCCGGAACTCGAGGCGATCAAGGGATATTTCACCGAGCACCTGGCGGGAAAGACCATCGCCAGCGCCGATGCGCGCATCCCGCACGTCTTCCGCACGCCTGCCCAGGTCATCCGTGAGAGCCTGCCCGGGGATACGTTCGGGCCGGTGCAGCGGCACGGGAAGTTTCTGCTGTTCCCGCTGGCCTCCGACCGCGTGTTGGCGGTCAACCCCATGCTCACCGGGCGGTTCCAGTACGTCGACCCCGGGACCAGGCTGCGGGCGAAGACCTGCCTGGTCCTCGGCATCGAATCGGGGCTGTCGCTTCGTTACTCCGACGAGCGCGTGATGGGGAAGGTGTACCTGGTGCCGCTGGACCAGATGTCGCTCATCCCGAACTGGACGGAGAACGGCCCGGACCTGCTGGACCCTGGCCTGACCGAGGAAGCATGGCTTGCGCGTTCGAAGAAGTACCGCGGGCAGATCAAGTCAGTGATCACCAACGCGGAGTTCGTCCAGGGGATTGGAAACGCCTACTCGGATGAGATCCTGTGGGAAGCGCAGATCAACCCGTACATCCCGCGCGCCAAACTTTCGGACGATGAGATACGGAAGCTGTATCGCGCCGCGTTGGCGGTAATGGAGTGGGCGACGCCGCTGGTGGCCGGGGCCATGGTGAAAGACGGTGTGCTGGACTACGAGGAACGCCGGGACTTCATGCGCGTCCACCGCCTGGGCGGCAAACCGTGCCCACGTTGCGGCAGCACAATCTCTGAAATCACCGCGAACCAGCGGATCACGAGCTTCTGCCGATCCTGCCAGCCGGAAATGCCCGCGTAGGGTAGCGATCTGCCTCAGCCCGCGCGGTGGATGACGGCGGCGAGGTCTTCCGCGCCGTAGGGTTTCGCGATCAGCTTGAGCCCGTAGCGCTCGGTCAGCTCCACCACCCCTGGGTCGGTCGTGGCGCCCGTGGCGATCACGACCCGCTCGACCAGTTCCGGGGCGACGCGTTCGAAGCCGGCAACGACGTCGTTCGCCGTCTCGGTCGCGAGCCGGTAGTCGCAGAGGACCACGTCGAACTCGTTTCGCCGGGCGAGGTCGATGGCGGCGGCGCTGCTATCGGCCACTTCGCATTCATGGCCCATGCTGGAAATGAGCCGCTGGCAGACTTTGCGCAGGCTCGGCTCATCATCCACCACGAGTACGCGGATCGCTCCCTGGGGGGCCGGCGTACGTTCGCTGACGACCGGGGCGGGAGCCTGCTGGGAGGCGGGCACGTTGATCGTGAAGGTGGCGCCCTTTCCCGGCGCCGAAGCCACCGTGATCTGGCCATCGTGGGATTGGACGATGGAGTAGGAGAGCGGCAGGCCGAGCCCCGTGCCGTGCCCCTGCTTGGTGGTGAAGAACGGTTCGAACACCCGGCTGCGGGTGGTTTCATCCATGCCAGCGCCCGTGTCCGTGACCTCGATTTCGGTGCGGCCTTCGCGGGTAGTCGCGCGGATGGCGATGCGAGGGTCGACGGCGCCCTGGAGCGCGTACTCAGCGTTCGTCACCAGGTTCAGCATGACCTGGGTGAGCTGATGCTCGTTTCCCCAGACCACGCAGGGCTCGTGGATGTCGATCTCCCAGCCGATACCCTGCTGTGTCCAGGCCGTGCGCCGCAGCCGCTCGATGTGGCCGAGCAAGTCCGCGACCGGGATGAGGCTGCGTTCGGACGTCCCCGGCCGGACGATGAAGAGGAGGTCGCGCACGATATTGCGCGCCCTGAGTGCCTCCTTCTGGATGACGGAGAGGTCGTCGGCCAGCGGGGCGGCGTCGGGCGAAAGCGACATCACCTCGGCGAAGCCCAGGATTGCGGTCAACGGGTTGTTCAGTTCGTGGGCCACGCCGCCGATCAGTTCGCCGAGCGCTGCCAGCCGCTGGGCTTGTTCCATCTGGTCGCGGTGGCGCAGTTGCTCCTGCTCGCGTTCTACGTCGGCAGTGACATCCGCGGCCACGAGCAGGATCTTCATGACCGGGTCGGTAAGCGGAACCAGCTCGTAATCGAACCAGCGTTCGCGGCCGTCCACGAGCAGCCGCGTGCGTCCGCGGGACCCTTCGCCGCGTTCGTAGACGGCCCGGTATCCCTCGCGGGTGTCTTCCGGGATGAGGTCAATGATCTCCTGCCAGCTCCGCGGCGCCGCGGCCGGGTCCATGGCGCGGAGGATGGCGCGGCCCATCTCGTTGGCGAACACCACCTTCCCGTCGATGTCGGAGAGGACGACGCCTTCGGACAATGACCGCAGCATGAGGCTGTACAGCTCCGCCTGGCGCGCGCGTTCTGATTCGGCGCGAGCCGTCTCCACCGCCGGGCCAACCACCTGGACCACGCGCCGGAGCAGCGTCAGGGTGCGCTCGCTGAACTGGTACTCGGGGTCCCTGCTGCTGACCATCAGCACACCAAGGGGGGCGCCGGCGGAGGCGTAGGTGGTGAGCGCGTAGCGCTGGAGGCTGAACGCCGCCGCGGGGTGGTCTTCGGGCACTTCCGCGAGGGTGCCTTCGGCCTGGCCGGACTGGCGGGCAGCGCGCCCCACTGGCGAAAGTGGAAGCGTCAACACCTCTCCAGGGGCGGCGCCAAGCGCGACTGAGCGCTGATAGTTCACCGAGTCGCCGTCCATGAACCCGTAGACCGCGAATGCGCCCGGAACGATCGCCTCGAGCGCGGAGGGCAGCGCTTCGACAATTTCGGCGCTGGAGCTGGCGCGCGCCGCGAGCGAGGCAATCTCGGAGAGCAGGCGTTCGTCGGCTGCTTCTTCACGCCGGCGCGCTTCTTCGCGCGCGTTGATCATGGCCGGGCCGGTGACATCGGCGATGAGGCGGAGGCGGCGCAGGTCGCGTTCGCTGAACCGGTGCTCTTCCGGTGTGCCAACCCAGAGCAGGCCAATCGCCGAGCCGCCTGAGTGCGCGAGCGTATCGACCCAGTGGCGCGCGGCCACGGACGTCATCAGACGGTAGCTCTCTTCGGTGACCTCGGTGACGCCGAGTTCGCCGACGCCCTGGCCGGTTGCCAGGACACCGCTGATGTGCGCATGCACCGGGCGCCTGTTGCGGCCGTCGAACTGCCACATCTCGCCGTTTTCGAAGTAACTGAACGACACGCGGGCACGCGGGACGAACGCGCGCATTGGCCGCACGAGCCGGTTGAGGATGTCCTGTTCGCTGGTCCCGGCCGCGATGGCGGAAGCGGCGTCGGCGAGGATGCGCTGTTCCTCCGCGTCCTCCTGGCGGCGGCGGCTCTCGCGGATGTTCGCCATCGCCGGGCCAACGATGTCCGCCACCAACCGGCAGAGTCGAAGGTCACGCTCGGTGAGTACGTAGCCGGGGTCTCTCGTGCCGACAAAAAACAGCCCGAGGGGCTCGCCGCCCGTGGCGACCGTGGTGTCGACCCAGCTGTAGATGCCGCGCTGCTCGAAAAACTCTCGGGAGGCGGGGTTCACGTCCGCATCGCGCAGGCTACCGGAACTCTGGCCGAGTTCCATCACCTCGCGGACCTGCTCGGGGATGGGGAAGGCCGCCCCGGAACCGCCCGGCAACCGCATGCTGTCGCCCTCGCGGAAGAAGAAGGCGATGCGCGCCTGGGGGATGAAGCGGCGGAAGGGCGCCCAGAGCCCGCGCATCAGGTCACGTTCGTTGGTTGCGCGGGCAGCCGCTGCCGCAGTCTCCGCGAGGAAGCGCTGTTCTTCGGCTTCGGCTGCGCGGCGGGCGCTCTCGCGGGCGTTGGCGAATCCCGGCCCGGCGATGTCGCAGATCAGGCGGAGGAGCCGGAGCTGCCGTTCGCCGGCCGCCATCCCGCCCGCTGTGACACCCACGAAGAGGACACCGCGGCTTTCTCCGCCGGCACTCAGGGCGGTGATGACGAACTCCTCCATGCCGGCCTCTTCCACCATGCGCAGGCCAACATCGGACATCGGCGGCCAGGGCCGCTGGACAACCACCTGGCCCGCTTCGAGTGCCTGGCGCGTTTGCGGACCGAACCGCCCCATGTCGCTCGTGCCGTCCAGGAGATTGTCGCCCTGCAGGAAGTAGACCATCACGGTGGCCTTTGGGATGAACCGATGGATCGGCTGGCGCAGGGCAACGGCGATCTGGCGCTCGTCGCGGCCGGCGGCGACAGCGGCGGCCGCTTCAGCGAGGATGCTTTGTTCTTCGGCGTCGAGGCGGGCGCGGAGGGCGGCGCGGGCGTTTTCCATCGCCGGGCCCACCACCTGGGCGATGCGCCGGCACTGCCCGAGCGCGCGGTCATCGAAGGCGAACGCCGCATCTCGCGAGCCAAGGATCAGGTAGCCGATGGTGGTCCCGGCCGACCGGACAACCGTGGCACACACGGCATGGAGGTTCAGCGCGCCGAGCCCCGCCGCCGCCAGGTCCTCCGGCACTTCCTGGCCCTGGATCTGACCTTTGCTTTCGAGCAGCTCGGCGTACGCGCCGAGGGGAACTCGCGCGAGCGTGCCGTCTGCCTGCGGGATGACAATCCCATCGGCCTCGCGGAACCCGAAGAGGGCCATCGGCTGGGCGATGAATGACGCGAGCGGAGCGCGCAACGCCTTGAGGATGTCCTGCGGCGTGCCCTCGCGCGCTGCCACCGCGCCGACCTCCGCCAGCACCCGCTGGTCTTCGGCTTCCCAGCGCTGGCGCTGGGCGGTGCGGGCGTTCGCCATCGCCGGGCCGACGATGTCCGCGATCAGCCTGCAGAACCGGCCTTCGCGCTCGCCCGGGACGAAGCTCTCCTCGCGCGAGCCGATCAGCAGCAGGCCCACGACGGAGCCGGCGGAGTAGGCGGTTGTCAGCAGGTGGGCCTGCACACCCACGCGCTCCACCTCCGGCAGGAACTCCCCGGCCCGCATGCGCTCGGCGGTTGGCGGGACGGTTACCTGGCCATCGGAAAAGGCCCGCGTGAAGTACTCGCCGATGTTCGCCGGCCGCAGTGGGCCCTCCCGCGTCACG
>CAYTBM010000038.1:0-16455 GCA_964436025.1 uncultured Anaerolineaceae bacterium | reverse complement strand
CGGTTCGCCTACCATTGGGCCGGAGGAGTCCTCAGATGCTGATAACGACCATGAATGACGTCCCCGGGCATGACATCGTCGAGGTTTACGGCGAAGTCTTCGGCCTGACCGTGCGCTCGCGAAACCTCGGCTCCCAGATCGGTTCGAGTGTCAAAGCCATCTTCGGCGGCGAGCTTAAGGGCATGACCCAGGCCCTCACCGACAGCCGCCAGCAGGTCATCGAGCGCATGGTCGCCGAAGCGGAATCGAAGGGCGCAAACGCGATCATCGCGATGCGCTTCGACACCTCGGAGATGGGGCCAAACTGGACGGAGATCTGCGCCTACGGCACAGCCGCGAAAATCGTCGCAAAGTCCTGAAGTCAGGGTAGCCGCGTCATCGCGATGAAACGGTTCCGGCCGCGCTGCTGCGTGAACACGTCCGCGGTGATCGGTGTTGCCGTCTTCCCGTCGAGGTTGATGAGGAGGGGATAGCTGGTCGCGATGTCGTTGAGCCCAAAGGCGTCGCCGGTGGCGTTCGCCAAGACGTACCGCAGTTCGCTGCCGCCGCCGGCGAAACGGTAGGCCCGTCCAACCTGGAAGCGGCCCGATGGCACGGCGGCGAACGCGCCTGATTGTGGCCCGTTCAAACCCGGATAGATGTCGAACCCGTAACGCCCGGAGCCGAACGTTCCTACCAGAAGGCTCCCGTCGGGCCGCTGGACCGGGCTGTCGTAGGTCATCTGCTCGGCCGAAGTCAGGACCACACTGCCGTCCTCGGCGAACAGCTTGCGCCGCCCACCGTCGTTGTCGTTCGAAGACTCCGCCCAGATGAGCCTGCCGCCGCTCAACACGAGCGGCGTCGGGAACGCGCCGGCGACTGCGGGAGGGAACACTTCGGTCGGGCCCTTCTCATCGACTACGAAGTACCGCTGCGGCGACGGCGGGCCGCCCGGCGTCACGCTGGTCACCGCGAGCGTCTTCCCCGCCGCAGAAGTGACCGAAAGGTACTCAACACCCATTTCGTAGGCGACCGTCCACGTGGTGCCACCGTCGAATGACCAGTACACGCGCCAGGTGTCCCGCGGATGCACCCCGAGCCCGCCGCAGTAGTCGGACTTGCAGGCGACCGCCCAGAGCATGCCACCCGTGCTATCCGCGCCGGCGAGGCGCAGTGTGTAGCCGGCAAGGGCCCCCTTGCCCGACTCCAGAATGGTCTCCGACGTCATGACTCCGTCGGCGCCGGTCGTGTGGCGCTGGACGGCGGTGTCCGGGCCGTCGCACTGGAAGCAGCCTGAGACGGTGAACAAGACGGTGTTTGGGATGGACTTCACCGCTGGCCCGAAAGCGAGCGTGGTGACTTCGCCTGGCGCCACAGTGGCCGTCGCTGTCGCAGCGGGAGACGGCACAGACGTGGGAGCCGTTTCCGCGGCTGGAGTCGGCGTGGGTGGCGGCGGAGCTTCATCGCCGCAGGACACCAATACAACCGCGAAGGCAACGGCAAACAGCAGGATACGCATCATCTCCAGAGTAAACGCCACGACAACCGCCGAAGTTCCTCGTTCCGTTATGGCGCGTGTGCGGCACTTCGCGTTATTGTCTCCCTCCGAAGGTGACGTGGAGGACGGGATGAGGTTCGAACGGGTGGTCAAGCAGGTCTTTGACATGCTCCAGGAGGTGCGCCTCGGGACGGTTGTCGCCGTCTGGTCCGACGGCGGCGTCTCGGCCCACCGCGACCTTGGCTTCCGCTACCGCACGCTCCCGTCGGGCAAGAAAGAAGAGGCCCTGACCACGTTCATCGCGGACGGCGCCGTGCCGTCGGTCGCGGACATCCGCGAGCGCATCAAGCGCGCGGTAGGCCTCGTCAGCGCCGAGTAATCCCAGTCCGTTTACCGTTGGGCGAAGGCGGCATCACGGACGGCGGCGATCTTCGCGTCTGCGTCTTTGAACCACTTCCGGTAATCGCTCACGTTTCGCGCGCGCACCGCCTCGCGACCTTCCCGGGTGTGTTCGATCAGTGCCGTCAGTGCGGTGTCGAGCGTGGACTCGTATTCCTTGAACCGCGCGTCCGGCGCAGACAGGTCCAGCATCGCCTGCGCGGCACAAACTGTCTGATCGGCGTATCCCGCGAAGTCCGGACGAAAGCCATCGCGGCGGTAGAAGGTGTCATCGCTGTACTTCGCCCGCAGATCCGCACGCAGCCTGGCGAGCATCTCCGCTGAAGAACGCATGCGAGTCGTGTAGGCCTGGGGCGAAACCGCGCCGGGTTGCGCTCGCGACGTAGCCACGGGCGACGGCGCCGGACACTCTGCTTCGTCCGGGAATGAACCGCTGCCGCCCCCACAGCTGGCCACGAGCAAGGCCAACAGGCTGGAGAAGCCAACGATTGCCTTCATCGCTCGTGCTCCAGCAACCACGCGAGCGCGGCGCGCACCGCGCGGCCCCGGTGGCTGATGAGGTCCTTGTCTTCGTCGCTGATTTCAGCCTGAATGCGGCCATCCGTGGTGATGAACACCGGGTCATAGCCGAACCCGCCTTCACCGCGGGGCGCAAAGCCGATGGAGCCCTCCTGGACGCCCTCGAATGTCTGGGCCTCGCCGCCGGGCCAGGCGACGGCGACGATGGCGCGATAGCGCGCGGCGCGCCGTTCGTCCGGAACCCCCGACAGCTTCTCGAGGAGGAGCGCGGTACGGCCCTTGTCGTCCAGCCCAGGGCCCCCGAACCGCGCCGAGTACATGCCGGGGCCACCTTCGAGCGCGTCGACTTCAATCCCTGAGTCGTCGGCCAGCGCGAGGCAGCCGCCCGCGTCGGCGAAGGCGCGTGCCTTAAGCATGGCGTTCTCGGCGTAGGTTGAACCGGTTTCTTCGACATCGAGTGCAATCCCAGCCTCTGCGGGCGTTAGGACCTCGAACGGAGAGCCGGCGAGCAGGCGGCGGAACTCGCGCACCTTTCCCGGGTTGTTGGTGGCGAGCAAGAGGCGGCGGTCTCCCACAGCGCGTAGTTTCCCGATCTGGGCGAAACAGGAAACTCAGTGCCTGTGAGCGTCCTCAGGCCGTGACAAGCTGGGGGGCAGGCTTCGAAACGCCGGGATACAACGTGCCCACAACGTCTTCGACTGCTTCGTCCACGTACCGCCGCACCACGTCATCTTCCGCCTGGTAGTGCACCTGGTTGCCATCGCGTTCGGCGCGGACCAGGCCCGCTTCGCGCAGGAGCTTGATGTGCACGCTCACGGTGGGCTGAGAAAGGCCGAAGAGGCTCGCGAGCTCGGTCACCGTCGAGGCGTTGTGGCTGGGCCGCAGCAGTTCGAACAGGATCGCCACGCGCGTCGGGTCGCTGAGCACTTTGAAGCGCCCGGCCGCGCGTTCACTTCGTTCGCGGCGCTTTTCGGCGCGTTCGCCGCTCTCCAGGCCCACGCCGATAAGCGTGATGCCCGGCAGCGTCCAAAAGAGCTGGCCCGCGCCGGCAAGGCCCAGCGGGATGATGACGAACTCACCACGGGCTCGCGCGTTCGCGATCTGTGCCTGGAACTCGTCTTTGTGAAGGAACGTATTGCCGGGCACCAAAACGCGCGGGTCAGACTCGTTGCGCGCGCGTGCGGCGAAGTCCCTCGCCGCGCGGTCGGCGTTATCGCGCGCGGCTTCCCAGGAGGGCTGCATCGCAGCCCAGATTTGGGAGACAAGCTCGCAGAACTCCTCGCGGTCGGCCGGGTTCGCGCGGAGATAGGCAAGGCGCCGGTCCACGAGGCTCCAGATTTCCGCCGGCTCGCTCTCCAGCGGCGGCGTCGGGAAGGTTTCCGCGAATCGGCGCGGCAACTCAGCGAGCAGGTCTTCCACGTTGTCGTTGAGCACCATGCCGGCACGCCAGGCCGCCACCAGCAGCTCTCCATGCTCGCGGTAGCAGCCGCCCGCCACCGGGAGGTCGTACAGCCCGCGGTCGCTCCAGAACGAGCCGAAACGTTCGACCAGCCGGGGATGCGACTCAGTGAGTGCCAGGACCCACGCGGGCACAGCCTTCTCTGGATCGATCGTGTGCTTGGTGATCAGGAAGAGGCCGAAATGGAACTCAACGACCGGCGCGACGACGATCCGGAGGCCGCTTTGTTGTTCGGCGGGTCCTGATTCGGATGGCATCGTAGATTAACTATAGACCTAATTTGCGTAACGCGAGCGGCATTTTCACAGGTTCTCCACAATCGCCACCTAAACCAACTTCGCGCAGGCCCAGCGGAACAGCTCCGAGGCCGTGGGGTAGGGGTGAATGGTCGAGGCCACGTGGCGAGCGGTCAGCCCATGCTGGATGGCCAGGCAGGCTTCGCCGACAAGCGTGCTGCCTCGGGCGCAGACGAAGTGGGCGCCCAGTATCTCGCCGGTCTCCGCGTCCGCGATCACCTTCGCGAACCCGTCGGTCTGGTTCGTCGTCCGGAACCAGTCGAGTTCGGCGGCGTCCAGGCGGGAGACGCGGACGGCCCGTCCCGCTTCACGCGCCTGGGCTTCAGTCATGCCCGCATGGCCCACCTCGGGGTCGGTGAAGATCGCCCACGGGACGGTCGTGTCAGGTATAGGCTCGCAGATGCCGGTCTCGATGTGCTTGGCGATGTGGTGTGCCTGGTAGCCGGCGTAATGCGTGAACTGGAACTTCCCGGTGATGTCGCCCGCAGCCCAGAGGCCGGCGAGATTGGTCTGGCCGCAGGCGGAGATGGCGATGAAGCCGCGCCGGTCCAGCTCGATGCCCGCGTTCTCAAGCCCCGGCGGCACCTGCGGCTTCCTGCCGGCGGCCACGAGGACCTCGTCGAACGAGAACTGCTGTCCCGCGACCACGATGGTGACACCGCCGTCCGGCCCCCGCTCAACACGCTGGATATTGGCGGCCACGACGATGCGGATGCCCTGGGCTTCGAAGACGCGGGTCAACTCGAGCGAGACTTCTTCGTCTTCCGTCACCGCTATGCGACCGGCGGCTTCGAAGACAGTGACTTCGCTGCCGAGCCTGCGAAAGCTCTGGCCCAGCTCCAGGCCGATAGGCCCGGCGCCGATGACCGCGAGACGGCGAGGGAGCCGCGCGAGGGTGAAGACCGATCGGTTCGTCTGCGGCGCGGCTTCTGCGAGACCCGCAATTGGCGGCAGTCCCGGCCCCGTGCCCGTTGCGACGACCACGTTGCGCGCGGACAGCGTCTTGCCACCGGCGCGGAGGGTAGTCGGCCCCTCGAACTCGGCTTCACCCCAGACCAGGTCGATCCCATCCGCGCCCATGCCGCCGTTCGGGTCTGTCCCACGCACCTGCAACTGGACCGCATGGATGCGCGCGACCACTTCGTCCCAGCCCAGGCCGGCTTCGGCAGCCTTCTTCGAGAGGTCAATGAGCGCCTTGCTCGGCACGCAGCCATCGTTCAGGCACTCGCCTCCGAGGTGCTGCCGTTCGACGACCGCGACGCGGTGGCCTTTGCGGCCCAGGGTTCGGGCGATGTTGTCGCCGGCAGAACCGTTGCCGACGACGATCAGGTCGTACTGTTCCAAAACCAGGCCTCGCAGTTGGATGTCCGAAGGGTACCCGCCTCGCACCAACGCACACCAGAAAGTCCAGAGCGGCACGGCTTCGTTACGTCCGGGGAAGCGATCTTTACCGCCGAGCCGCGGCGGCCCGTCACTTCCTGGCTCCGCCGGCCATCTTCTCAGTGAGCGACACGCAGGAGAGAGCAATGGGCACGGACACAGCCGCCACTCGGGGATTCATCATTGAGTCGAGCACTATCCCGGCGGGCTTCGCAGCGTACCTGGAGCGGCGCGGCCTGGCGGGCATGGTCTCCCGTACGGTCGAGGGCATGTACCTGGAGCCGCGCGCGCCGCTGGGGACGGTACTGCGCGCCTTCGAAGCCACGGGCGCCACGGTGACGGGCTTCCGGCGGGCGGGCCAGGCGCCGGACTGGCACGTGACGGCTCGCGCCGCCGCAGGCGCCCAGATGCGCCTGCGCAACATGCGTTCGGCGGAGTGGTTGCCCACCCTGCCCGCGGCATGATCCCGCCGCCTGCTCACGGGTCTACAATCCGCGCGCTATGGAACTCAACGGAAAAGTTGCACTGGTTACGGGCGCTTCGCGCGGCATCGGCGAGTACATCGCCCTCGAACTCGGGCGGGCGGGGTGCGCCGTCGCCGTCTGCGCTCGAACGGAAGTCGTCAAGGATAAACGGCTGCCGGGCACCATCCACTCCGTGGCCCAGGCCATCCGCGACAACGGCGGAAAAGCCCAGGGCATTGTGATGGACATGCGCGACCCGGAGAGCATCAGCGCGGGGGTGGCGGAGACGGTGGGCGCGTTCGGGCGGCTGGACATCGTGGTGAACAATGCCGCCATCCTCGTCCCGGGCACCATCGAGAGCATCCAGCCAAGGCACATTGACCTGATCTGGCAGGTGGACCTGCGCGGACCGATCCTGCTCATGCGCGAGGCGATCCCGCACCTGAGGGCCGCCGGTGGTGGGCACATCATCAACGTGTCGTCCGTCGCGGGAGTGTTTCCGGGACCCGGCCCATACAGGGAAGCGCGCAAGGGCGGCGCTTTCTACGGGATGATCAAGTCCGGTCTCGAACGCCTGAGCCAGGGGCTCGCCATGGAACTCCAGGACGACAAGATCGCCGTCAACGTGCTCTCGCCCCAGGGACGCATCAAGACACCCGGCAACCTGTTCGCGACGAACGACCCTGAGAACCCGAACCTTGATTTCGAGCCCGCCACGGCCATGGCCCGCGGCACACGCTGGATTTGCGAGCAGGGTCCGGAGACGACCGGAAACATCTGGTTCGATGAGGACCTGTGCAGGGCGAAGGGCATCGCGCTCGATTAAGGGCCGATGGACAAACCACGTCCACCGCACGGTGGTATGCGGTAATTTCGCGTCACCCGACGATCCGGGTGCGGACCCGGCATCCCAGCGGTTTGGCGGGCGCCTTGGGGCCTACAGGACCCCGAGGCGCTTCGCCTCCTGGATTGCGGCCTCTTTGCCGCTGACTCCGAGTTTTTGATAAACCCGATGGGCAAGCGTTTGCACGGAGGAACGCTTGATCCCCAGCGTTTCGGCAACCTGCTCATACGTCTTGCGGTCAGCCAACTGGCCGAGCACCTGCACTTCGCGGCGCGTGAGGCGGTCCACCAGCCGATTGCGGCTGCTCAACGTGAGGCTGTGGGCCACCGCGTACACATGGGGCAGCGGGTCATAGCCACGCTCGCGGAGCGCTGCGCCGCCTTCGCGGCGGTGGGCTTTCCACGTCCGGTCCGGCACGTTCACTTCCGCGGTCGCACAGAGTTCGCCGAGCTGTAGCCGGGAGAGCGCGTGTTCGACGGCGAACCCACGAGCGCTGGTCCACTCCACGGCCTTGGTTAGCAGGTTCCTTGCGCGCCGGACATCGCCCGCCCGCAGCGCCAGCAACCCGTAAATGCGCGGACGCGCCACCGGCCAGACCATGGATGTCAGCGCGGCCGGTGGCAGCAGCCGATCGAGGCACTCCAGCCACTCACCGGCGGCGTGCTGGGAGCCCCGGTAAGCGATAGCTTCGGCCTGCGCCAACAGCGCGCCAAGGCCGGCGAGGGTCGCCGTCTCAGGGACTTCGACAGCGCCCGGTTCTTCAAGCGAGCCCCTGCCAATGGCGGCCGCCGCCTCGAACTGTTCGACCGTGCCGACATCAGCCGCGCCGAGGCGGCGCCGCGCGCGCTGCAGTTTATGGAGGCTGGCGTCGATGGCAGCCTCATCGAGCCGAAGGACGGCGTCGCGCAGGCGCACTCCCTCACTCCGCCAGACGGCAAGGGCGTTGCGCCTGTCGATGCCATCCTCCGCCCGGTCGAACGCCTCGTCGCCGAAGTAGGCATCCCAGAGATGGAACGCCGTGGCGTCCGAGAGGCGCCAGACGCTCCCGGCGGCTGCGGCTTCGTAGCGGAATTCGCGGATGAGCGGGTGGGCTGTGCGGCGGTCCCCGATGCTCGCAAGCCAGGGGATATACCAGCTCACGAGGAACGTCCGGTCGCGGTCCAACTGGTGTGCTGCGCATTCAGCAACCAGCGCGAAGGCTGTTTCGCCGGGCTCATCCTCGAAGTGCTGCCAGAGTGCGACTTTGCGAAAGACACGGTAGCGGAGGTTTGCTTCCTCGGATGCCTTCGCCAGGAGCCGCCCACCCGCTTCGAGTGACGTTCGCGCATGGTCCTGCCGGCCCATTGCGGCCTGCATGGAGGCCTTGAGCGCCAACAAAACAACCGTCACGTCGGCCGACTGAGCGGCGAAGCTGAGCGCGTGGTCGATCTCAGCGAGGCCGTCTTCCATGCGGCCGGCGCCGTCGAGGATCTGGCAGATCAGCTGGACCATCATCACGAACCCGGTCGCATCGGACTGGGCCCGCGCTTCGCGGAATCCGTTGTCCACGATCTCGCGCCAGTTCGTCTCCTCGCTCTGCGACGACACGAGGCGGCTCATCGCCTCGTCGGCGTATTTCCGGACATCGAGCGAATGGCTACTTCCCGGCACTGGCACGAGTGTACAAGTGCTGTCCACCCGCCGGTGAATGCGCCGGCGCGGCATCTCGATTCAGCATGTGGTCAACCAAACACCAGGGGAAATCACATGAGCTGGACTGGCTGCGACGAAACCGCACTGTGGCTCACCCATGCGCTGGAGGACGCCGCCGTTTGCGCGAGAGTGCGAGAGGAGATGGGCGAGGGCGCCCCCGCGGCCTCGCTCGTCCGCGCGATCGCGCGGGACCTCCCGGAGCAAGTGAGGAGCCGCGTCGAGCGCGAACTGGGCGAACTCCCGGCCGCCGCGGTGCTCGGGATCCTTGCCGCGTGGCAAACGGCGGACTCCGCGCACAAGCCGTTCGTCTTCGAATCAGTGCGCCCGGAAAGTCCCATAGACCTCGCGCGCAGGCGCGGCGTCCGCCTCACTGTCGATAT
Source organism: uncultured Anaerolineaceae bacterium (assembly GCA_964436025.1). GTDB lineage: Bacteria > Chloroflexota > Dehalococcoidia > Tepidiformales > Tepidiformaceae > Amarobacter. Next base: position 7,545 of record CAYTBM010000038.1, on the reverse strand, counting down.
CGACGAGGACGGCGTTCACGCCGGCCTCAGCCACATCCCGACGCGCCATCCGACCTGGTCCGAGGGCGTGTCCTAGCCAGTCAGCCTGGCTTACTCGCCGAAGTGCGCCCGCGCGGCGGCAAGGCTTTCGGGCGTGCCCACATCGAACCACGGGCCGCGGATCGGCACGGCCGTGGTGCGCATGCCTCCGGCGATCGCGGCTGCCACCGCCTGCGGAAGCTCGTATTCCCCGCGCGGGGATGGCTCGAGGCGCTCAACGCAGGGCCAGATGGCCTGCGAAAGGACCATCAGCCCAGCGTTATTCCACCGCGTGGATGAAGTGCCGGCCGGCGGCTTCTCGACCAACCGGGAGACCTGCCAGTCGCCATCGACGTACACCGCGCCGCCTGCCGAAGGGTCATCGACCTCGTTGACCGCGAGCACGGCTTCGCTGTGGATAGCCGCGGACAGCACTGACCCGTAGTTCTCCGCACCGACGACAATGTCGCCCCACCCCAGGAAGAACCGTTCGCTCGACAGCAACTCGCGGGCGAGTGAGAGTGCCCGGGCCGTCCCATCGAGCGTGTCCTGGCGGAAATAGCTAAGCGACATGCCCCACCGGCTCCCATCGCCGGTCGCCTCTTCCAGCGTCGGGCCGAGGTGTCCCGTGACGATTGCGGCGTCGCGGACACCCCCGTCTCGCAGTCCGCCAAGAATGCGGTGGAGGATCGGCTGGCCGCCGACGTGAAGCAGCGGCTTCGGCGTGTGCTCGGTTAGCGCCCCCAGGCGAGTACCCCGGCCGGCCGCGAGGAGGACGGCACGGGTCACGGGAGCGTTCACAGCAGGTGTGCACCACCGGATGCGCGCACTTCGAAGGCAGGCCCGCCGGTGGCGCCAATGGCCGCCTGGATGACTTTTTCGGTCAGTTCCGGAGCGCAGGCAGCAACGGCGTAACCACCGAACCCGGCGCCAGTAAGCCTGGCGCCGAAGGCCCCCGCCTTCCGCATCGACGCCGCCACTTTGTCGAGCGCCGGGGTGCTGCAGCGATAGTCCTGGCGGAGGCTGTCGTGGGAATCATTCATCAGCTTACCGAAGGCTCTCAGGTCGCCTCCGTTGAGCGCCGCCTCGGCCGCGTTGACGCGCTCAGCTTCGGACAGCACGTGGCGGGCATACGAGCGCACGGGCACCTTCCGCGCGGAGTCGAAGTGCGCGGCGGTGAGGGAGACGATGCGTTCGACATTCGTCTCGGACGCGTTCGCCGCGGCCCGGGGAGCCATCGAGGCCGGGAGTTCTTCGACCATCACGGCCGAGGCGTCGATATCGGCCACGGCGCCGAGAAGGGGCGCGCCCTCCAGATCGACCCCGAGCATGTCGGCCAACATCAGGGCCGCGATGCGGGTGCCCACCACGCGCTCGTTATAGGCCTCCCGCGCCGAGCTGCCCTTTGCCGCTTCCTCGCCTGACGCCGCAACCACGAACGCGAGTCCCGGCGGCAACCCAACCTGGCGGTGCGCAGGCGGTAAGAAGTCGATCCGCAGCGCATGCCCGGGCTGCGCCAGCGCGATCACTGTCTGGTCCATGCCGCCGGTCTCCACGCCCACACGGCGCTCTGCGGCAGCAGCGCGTCGTGCCAGCTCTTCGCCGGCCAGCGGCGCGCCCCAGAGCGCCGAGAGCGCGGCCAGCAGGCCGACGGAAAGCGCGCTCGAACTGCTGAGGCCCCCGCTGGCAGGCAGGTCTGAGTCGACCAGTACGTTGGCGCCGCTCCCTTCGGCCACTCCGCGCAGCTCTTCGAGCACTCCGGCCACGTAACGGTGCCACGGTTCCGATTCGCGGCCCGCGGCCCGGCGCGAAATGCGCGCCTCGCGCGGGAACTGCTTCGAAACGACGGTAACCACCGCATCGTCCGTGGCGCCGAGCGCGAAAGTCGTCCCGCGGTCGATGGCGATGGGCAGCACCGGCAGCCCGCAGTAATCCGTGTGCTCGCCAATGAGGTTGACTCGCCCCGGTGCGAAGGCCGCAGACGACGGAGCGGTGGCAAAACGGGCGGCGAAGGCCTCTCGCGCGGACTCGGAATCGATCATCAACCGCAGGGTAGCAGCGGGCGGCGTACGAGTAGAATCTGCCGGTGACCACGCTGCCACCGAATTCCGGCATGCCCACCACCCGTGGGCTGAACTTCTTCGAAGCCGACCCGAACTTGCTCCAGGCGCTCCGCAGCTATGCCGGCGCCCGGGACATCGAACGCGCCCTTCCCCATCTCCGCGAACTCGGCCGGATCGCCGGCTCAGAGCTGGACGAACTGGCCGCCCGAGCCGACCGTAACCCGCCTGTCCTCCGCAACTTCGATGAGCACGGAAACCGAGTGGACGAGATCGTGTACGACCCGGCTTTCGTCGAGATGCAACGCATCGGGTTCTCCCGGTTCGGCTTTGCCTCCATGTCCCACCGCGAAGGCGTTCTCGGTTGGCCCACGCGCGTGCCGCATGTCATCAAGTACGCGCTCTCGTACCTCTTCGTGCAGGCCGAGTTCGGCCTGTTCTGCCCGATTTCGATGACCGACTCGGCCGCCCGAGTGCTCGCGCAGTTCGGACCTGACGAACTGCGCCACCGTTACCTGCCCGGGCTGACTTCGACCGACTTCGATTCGCTCCTGCAGTCGGCGCAGTTGCTCACGGAGCGGACCGGCGGCAGCGATGTCGGCGCGAACGAATGCGTGGCGCGCGAGGTCGAGGGCCAGTGGCTGTTGAGCGGTGAGAAGTGGTTCTGCTCGAACGTCGGAGCGGACATCCACCTGACACTGGCGCGGCCAATCGGGGCTCCGGGCGGGACAAAAGGCCTCGGCATGTTCCTGGTCCCGAAGACGCTGCCCGACGGGACCCGAAACAGCTACACGGTGCGTCGCCTGAAAGAGAAGCTGGGCTCGAAGTCCATGCCCACGGGCGAATACGAGTTCCACGATGCCGTCGGCTATCCGGTAGGCGACATTAGCCGCGGGTTCGCGCAGATGACCGAGATGATTAATGTCTCGCGGCTTTCGAACGGCATGCGTGCGGCCGCGCTGATGCGCCGTTCGGTGCTCGAAGCAGTGACACACGCGCGCGGCCGCTCCGCCTTCGGCAAGGCATTGATCGACCTTCCACTGATGCGCGAACAGCTCTTCGAGATGACCCTCGACGCCGAGGCCGCGCTCTCCATCGTGCTTTACGCAGCCCGGACACTTGATGAGGCGGACGCCGGCTCCGAATTCCACGAGAAAGTCATCCGTATCGTCACGCCGCTCATCAAATACGCCGTCTGCCGTCGCGCGCGGACGGTCGCCGGGATGTCGATGAACGTGCGCGGCGGCAACGGGTACATCGAAGAGTGGGTGAACGCCCGGCTTGTGCGCGACGCCCACCTCGGCAGCATCTGGGAAGGCTCGGAGAACGTGGTGGCGCTGGATGTCGCTCGTGCCGCCGCCCGCAATCGCGCGCACGACGCACTCTTCCGCGACCTCGAGACGCGCCTCGACAACCTGAGTGACCCGGAAGTGCTCCGCCTCTCGCAACCGGTCCGCCTGCGGCTGATGGAGGTCGCTTCGCGGTTCGAGGCGCTTCTTTCCGGCGACGAAGACCTTCGTGACGCGCGGATGACCGCCATGTGCGACCGGCTTACGGCGCTCGTCTGTACTGTCCTTCTGCTGGGAGAAGCCGACCAGCAGGCGCTCGCCGGCCTAAACTATCGCAAGCTGCTCATCGCCAATGAATACCGCAAGCGCTACCTGGACCGCGTCGACCCGCTGGACCTTGGCGACGAGGGGATCACGTTCCTGGACGAGGTCATCGACGGCGGACGCGTACCGGCCGCGGCGATCGCCGGGTGGTAGAATGGCGGCTATGGCGCTACCTGAGCCCGCACTCCGCATCCCGCCGCTCCACCAGGGCGATCAGCTGACCCGCGAGGAATTCGAGCGGCGCTGGGAACTCCATCCGGAGATCAAGAAGGCGGAGCTTATCAATGGCATGGTATTTCTTGAGATGACTGTCAGCCGCTGGCACGGCAAGCCACACTCGAGCCTCAACGCCTGGCTGGGCGTTTACGCCAGCACTCGCCCAGAAGTCGAAATCCTCGACAACGTAACGGTTCGGCTGGGGCGAGATGACCTCCAGCCCGACGTTCTGGTACGACGGATCGACGGCGGCACAAGCAAAGTCGGGGAAGACAACTGCATTGTTGGCCCCCCCGAACTCGTGGTGGAGGTCGCGGCCAGCTCGACTTCGTACGACCTGTTCACCAAGAAGGAAGTCTATCGTCGGGCGGGCGTAGCCGAATACCTGGTCTGGCAGGTCTACGAGCGTCGAATTTCCTGGTGGTCACTCCGCGACGGTGAGTACGAGGCCATTGAACCTGACCGCGCCGGCAACCTTGAGAGCGCGGCTTTCCCGGGCCTGAGGCTATCGCCTGATTCGATGCTCAGCGGCGATATGGCCGCCGTCCTCGCCGCGCTCGACTAATGGCCGTACGCGCCGTCCTCTTCGATGTCGGCGGGCCGCTCGACACGGAAATCCTGCATGAGCAGGGTATCGACCGGGGCATCATCGAAGCCTTCGCCGTCCACGGCAGGATTGTGACGCCGGCCGACCTGGGCTCCGCCAGCGACGCGGCAGTCGCGGCCTTCGCGCCCAATGCGTACGCAGCCATGGTCTGGATGCTCGCCGGGCGCGACCGCGTCCTGTTCGACGGCGTGTGGGCCGAATTCCGCAGCCACGACGCCGAGCGCGCCGCCCGCCGCGGCGGGATCGAATTGCGTGCGGGCATCCCGGAACTCCTGCAAGAGTTGCACACGAGCGGGCTCAAGCTCGGCCTCGCGGCGAATCAGCCCGCGCGCATCATTGCCGCGCTGGATTCGCACGCTATCGGCGGTCTGTTCGCGCATCGAGAAGTGAGCGAGCACCATGGCTACCGCAAACCGGACGTACGCCTCTTCCTCCGCGCCTGCGAGGACCTGGGTGTTCTACCGGATGAGTGCGTGATGGTCGGCGACCGCGTGGACAATGACATCGCGCCGGCGAAGCTGCTCGGTATGCGGACCGTACTGTTCCGCACCGGGCGTCACATCGGACAACACCCGCGGTCACCGGATGAGATTCCGGACGCAGAGGTCGCGGACGTCTCGGGGCTGAAGACAGCCGTGGACACGCTCATACGCCGCCCATGATCCGAGGACCGGCAGTGATTCGGGTCGGGTCAGGCCTACTGGAAGCTCCCGGTCCCGCCGCGCAGACGCGGGTCCAGCAGGTCGCGCAGCGCGTCGCCGAGCATGTTGAACCCGAAGACGGCGAGGCTCAGGGTGATGCCCGGCCCGAGCGCCAGCCACGGCGCCTGGGTCATGAAGGCGCGCGCTTCGCGGTTGAGCATGCCGCCCCAGGAAGGGATGTTGGGCGGCACGCCGAAGCCCAGGAAGCTCAGAGAGGCCTCGAACAAGATTGCGGTGCCGAAGCCAAGGGTGGCCAGTGTGATGACCGGCGGCAGCACATTCGGCAGCACGTGCACGAAGATCATCCGAAGGTGGCCGCAACCCACCGCGCGCGAGGCCTCGATGTAGGTCAGCCCTTTCACGGTGAGCACCGTGCTGCGGATGATTCTCGAAGCGCCCACGCCCAGAAGGATGCCAATGCTGATGATCAGCAGGATGACCTGCGTCGAAAAGATCCCCTCTTCTGGCAGGCCAGGAGCATGCGAGTCCCGGAAGATGGCGATGATCGACAGCAGGAAGATCAGTCCGGGAAAGGCGATGAACGCGTCGACCGCCCGCTGAAGGACGATGTCCAGCCAGCCGCCGAAGTACCCGCTGAGCGTGCCGATCGTCACGGAGAGCAAGACCGAAGTAGCCACCGCCAGCAGGCCTACCCACATCGAGACACGAGCTCCGTAGACCACGCGCGCGAAGACGTCGCGGCCGAGGTTGTCGGTTCCGAGCGGATGCGCAAGCGACGGTCCTGTCAGGCGCGTACCGGCTCCCAGCTCATTCGGGCCGTACGGCACCAGCGAAGCGCCGACAGCAGCCAGGGCGATCACCAGGACGAGTATTGCCCCCATCAGGCCCAGAGGTTTCTCGCGGATGAGGCGCCTGACAACATCGACAACGCCGCCGGGACGCCGCGGCGCCTTCGTCGGGGCGAGTTCGAGGTCAAGGGTGGTGACGGTTTGTTCGCGCGCCATTGCTCTCCCTTAGGTCCTCACGAATACCGGATGCGCGGGTCCAGCCACGCATACGAAAGGTCGATGACGAGGTTCACGACGACGATCACCGTCGCCAGGACGAGGACAACGCCCTGCACGCTCGGATAGTCGCGCTGGAGGATTGCACCGACGAAGTACCTTCCGACGCCGGGCATGTTGAAGATGGTCTCGAGGATAATCGTGCCGCTGACGGCGGTGCCCACCTGCAGGCCGACGATCGTGATCACCGGGATGAGCGCGTTCTTCATCGCGTGGCGGAAGATGACGGAGCGCTCGCGCAAGCCCTTCGCCCAGGCCGTTCGTATGTAGTCTTGCCGAAGGACTTCGAGCATCATCGTGCGCGTCAGGCGCATAACGCCGCCCGCGAGTGCAAGCCCAAGCAGCGTGGCCGGCGCGAGGAAGTAGTAGAGGTGCGAGAACGGCCCTTCTCCCCACCCCTTGTAAATCAAGGGCGGTGTCCACCCCCATTTCGGTCCGAACACGATGATGATCGTCGCGCTGAAGAAGTAGGGGACCGAGAGCGCGAGGATAGCGAAGCTGCGCGCCACGTAGTCGCTGATCGTGTCCTGGCGGATCGCTGAGAGCACGCCGATGGGCAGCGAAACGCAGAGGCCGATGATGATCGCCATCAGGCCGAACTCCGCCGTCACCGGGAGGCGGCGCTTCAGCTCGCTCGAAACCGGCGTCGATGTCCACGGTGACTCGCCGAGGTCTCCGCGGGCCACATGCCAGACGTACTTCACGAATTGCTGCGGTATCGGTTCATCGAGACCGAGCTGCCGCTCGAGGGCGGCGCGGTCCTCGGCTGTCGCGTACGGCCGGTCGGCCATCATGGTGTCGACCAGGCTACCCGGCACAAGCCGCAGCATCATGAACGTCATGAACATGACGAGCAGCACCGTCGGCAAGGCGAGCAGGATCCGGCGGAGGATGTACTTGGTCATCTGACGTCAGCCGTCCTTACCCGCGCCGCAAGCCCCCAGGGGGAGACGCGCGGCGCGGGCAGAATGCAGCTTCCCTACGCGCTCATCCAGGCGCTGGCCTTGCGACCGTCGTACAGGTCCGTCGGGTAGAACCAGTTCTTGATCTTCTTGTCCACGAAGATGTGAAGGTTCGTAGTGTACATGAACTTCACAGCGAACTCGTTCACGATCTTCGTCTGGACGTCCTGGACGATTTGCTGGCGCTTGGGCGTATCGAGCTCCTGCGCCTGCTTGTCGATCAGGCTAAAGATCTCCTCACTGTAGTGCTTGTAATACGTCGAGTTCCTCCCGAAGTACGCCGAGAGATTCTCGTCCGGGTCCGGGTTGTTCAGCGGCGTGTGGTGCGAGAACTGGTAGTCGT
>CAYTBM010000037.1:7228-16689 GCA_964436025.1 uncultured Anaerolineaceae bacterium | reverse complement strand
CGATCGACCACGACCGGTTACCTCGCTTGTGTCGTTCGGAGAGCACGAGGCAATCAAAACTGCCCCGAAGATAGCAGCAAGTCCAACAACGGACGCCCCGCCGGCTACGCGCCGCGGGGCTGGAGAAGGGCGAGGTCGTACGAAATATGCCCAGTTGCCGGGAAGTACGGACCTGAATTCACGAGCCTGCGCCTTCGCGATGGTCTACAGCCAGTATCGGCCGGGCTCCCATCGTAAGGGAGGGTGCCCCAATTCGTCACGGGTGCTCTTCGTCACTTGGCCGGGCAGTACCGTGGGTCTGGTGATTCTTTCGCGAGGTGGCGAGCACGCGGTCGGACACCGGCGCAAGTTCGAGCACGAGGATGATGGTGAGTGTGCTGAGCAGGGCAAGGACCCAGAGCTCCGAGGCGACGACCAGTCCGACGGCGGCCATAACCCATACGGTCGCCGCGGTGGTCACGCCTTTGACGCTCGTCCCGCGCTGGAACACCAGCCCCGCGCCGAGGAAGCCGATACCCTGCACGACCCCGGCGGCGATCCGCGTATCGCCGAAGGAATCACTGATCTGGCCAAACAGCGCCGCGCCGGCGCAGACAATGGCCGTCGTGCGGATCCCCGCTTCGTGCCCGCGGATTTCACGTTCCAGACCGACAGCCGCGCCGAGCCCGAGCGCGTACAACACCCAGAGGAACAACTCGACCTGGTCACGTTCGCTCATTTGCGCGGCCGGTAGTGAGCGACGACCAGCGTCTCGAAATTGCGCGGCTTGGAACACTCGCGGCAGGTGAGGTACCAGACCCACGTGTCGTCCGGATCGCGGCCGTACTTCGCCTTCGCTTCTTTGTTCGTCTGGTCGACGGCCTTGCCCATGCTGCCGAGCGGCGCATCGATGAGCCGGGTGTACACGAAGCCGCCGGGGCGGAGGACATCGTCCGTCTTCGGCGCCGCTTCGACTTCGAGCATGACGGGCCGCCGGAACTTGCCCTCGCCGTTCAACAGCATCGCGTCTTCGGGCACGATTGCCCCGATTTCGGCCGCCCTGTTGCGCAGCTCGTCGCGCACCTGGTTATAGCCGACCGGCACGCCGAGCACAGCGGTTGTCATCGCCTTGAGGAACGCAATGTCGGACCAGTCGCTCTCCACTTTGTCCCAGTCTTCGGGGTCGAGCCGAGGGCACTCGCAGGGCGCGGGCGCCTCGTCCTTCACCTCGGACTTGCGGACCGGCATCCCGGAGTCATCGATCTTCACGCGGCGGCGTTCCGGCATGCGGTGAGAATACCGCAGGGCCGGCGTTAGAGGACGATCACAGCCCCGAACGGCGCGATCGGGACGACGGACTCGCAAGCCCTGCCTTCCTGGCGCAGATCGGTGGAAAGAATGACGGCGCTCGGCCTCGCGAGAGGCACCTCCACGGCCGCGCCTGAGGTGTTTACCGCCACGGTCGCCGTCGCACCCTCTGTCCGCCGCTCGAAGGCGAATACGCCCGCCGGAGAGGCGAGCTCTTTATACGTCCCCTCGGTCAGGACCGGCGTGCGCTTCCGCAGCCAGATGGCACGCCTCGTGAGCGACAGCAGCGAATCCGGATCACGCGCCTCATCGGCCACGTTCCGCTCGCCGGCGCCGTACGGGAGCCATGGCACGCCGGTTGAGAAGCCCCGACCCGGGGTGCTGTCCCACTGCATTGGCGTGCGCTCCGGATCGCGGCCGGTCGAACGGAAGCGGGCGGGATCCTGCAGCCGATCCTCCGGGATATCGACGTCTTCCATGCCGATCTCTTCGCCGTAGTAGAGGAAGGGGGTGTTGCGCAGTCCAAGCAGCATGACCGTTGCGGCGCGGGCACGAGCCAGGCCGTTGCCGTCGGCGTTGTGCCGCGAGACAAAGCGGCTGCGGTCATGATTGCCCAGCGCGTAGCACGGTTGAGCGCCTGGCGGCAGCGCGGCCTCGGCGTCCCGCACGATGCGGCGCAGTGAATCGGCCTCCCATGGCGTGTACACCGGCTCCCGCTCGTGGATGAACTGGAAGTTGAACGCCAGGTGTAGCCCCGGCGCTCCCGCCGTCCCGTAGTAGTCCGCAACTTCGCGAGCACTGCCGAACACCTCGCCGACCGCCATACGGCCCTCGTATTCATCGAAGACGCGGCGGATGCGCTTCACCGCGTCGTAGACCTCCGGGTAGTTGCGGTTGTTCACCCAGAACTGGCTGCTTCGTTCGCGGTCACCCGGCTTCCAGTCCGGGTTGACCGGGTTATCCGCGAGGTTCGGTTCCTTGATGATCATGCCCATCACGTCGATGCGGAACCCGTCGACTCCGCGGTCGAACCAGAAACGGAGGACATCGTGCATGGCCGCCTCCACGTCCGGGTTGCGCCAGTTCAGGTCCGGCTGCTCTCTCAGGAACGAGTGGAGGTAGTACTCGCCGGTCTCCTCAGCGAGGGTCCAGGCCGGCCCGCCGAACACGCCGCGCCAATTGTTCGGCAGGCTGCCGTCAGGCTTCGCCGTGCGCCAGTAATACCAGTCGCGTTTGGCGTTGTGTTTGGAGGAACGCGACTCCAGGAACCACGGATGCTGGTCCGAAGAGTGGTTCGGCACCCAGTCGAGGAGGACCTTGACGTTGCGCGCGTGGCATTCGGCGATGAGCCGATCCATAGTCTCGAGGGTGCCGTAATCCGGGTCGACGCTGCAGTAGTCCGAGACATCGTAGCCGAAGTCCTTCATCGGCGATGGGAAGGTGGGCGAGAACCAGATGGCGTCGATACCGAGCGAGTTGTCAGTGCCGTCATTCAGGTAGTCGAGCCGGTTTATAACACCTTCGAGGTCGCCGATGCCGTCACCATCGCTGTCCTGGAAGCTCCGCGGGTAGACCTGGTAGACGACGGCGTCGCGCCACCACTCGCGAGTCACTTCCGAAGCGCCGCCTGGGCCGCCTCGAGGAGGTCAGGGCGGTCAGTGAAGAACGCGTGAGACAACGTGGTCACAGACTCGATCGGTTTTCCCGCTGCGAGGCGGTCTTCGAGGTAGAGCTGGCCGACCGCCCGGGCGGCCTCGGCGCGGAACGCATCGCCGTCTTCCACCCCGACGGCCGCGGCGAGTTGCTTCGCGGCGGGGTCATTAAGCAGCACGGCCGCCTCCTTCGCGTGGTGCGGCGGCATGAGGACGAGGAAGTTCGCCTGGGTTGCGCCCCAGATTTCGGTGCCGACACCCATGCCCTCGAAACGGACGTTGCTCGCGGATGTACTGGTGGTCACAGGTCAGGCTCCTTCGTGGTGTTCGGACGGCATCGCAATGCGGAGGGCGTCCGGCAGGTCAGCCAGGAGCTGCGTTCGCACCTGCGTGCGCGTCTGCAATCCCCAGATGTTGATGAAACCGACCGCCGCCGACTGGTCATAGGTATCGCCGCGATCATAGGTCGCGAGCCCGCGGTCGTAGAGTGAGTGCGCTGCCTTCCGACCGACCACAATGGCGCGGCCCCGCTGAAGCTTCACCCGAATCACGCCCGTCACGTGCCGTTGGGTGTTGGCCACGTAGGCGGCGATGTCCTGGTGGTGGGCGCTGAACCAGAGCCCGTTGTAAATGAGCTCGGAGTATTCAGTCGCGATAAGCTTCTTCAGCCGCACCTGCTGCTTGGAGAGCGTCATGGCCTCCAGCGAGCGGTGAGCCGTGTGGAGGATGACGCCGGCTGGCGCCTCGTAGATTTCGCGGCTCTTTATGCCGACCAGGCGGTCTTCGATGTGGTCGATGCGGCCGACACCGTACTTGCCGCCAAGTTCGTTCAGGTACTCCACCATCTCCACGGGACCAATGTTTTTGCCGTCAAGGCGGATGGGCATCCCGGACTGGTACTCGATTTCGACGTAGGCCGGCTCGGCGGGCGCCTGTTCGGCGTCCACGGTCCACTCGTAGGCCTCGGCCGGCGGCTCGGTCCAGGGGTCTTCGAGCACTCCGGCCTCGGCGCTGCGCCCCCACATGTTCTCGTCGATGCTGAACGGCCCCTTTTCGCCCCAGGGGATATCCACGCCGTGTTCCTTGAGGTACTCGATCTGGTACTCGCGGGCCATCGCGTTCTCGCGTGTGGGCGCGACGATCGTCAGTGACGGGTCCAGCGTCTGGATGCCGACGTCGAAGCGGACCTGGTCGTTGCCCTTCCCCGTGCAACCGTGAGCGACCGCGCTGGCGCCTTCTTCGTGAGCGACGTCGACCAGCAACTTGGCCATGAGCGGGCGAGCGAGGGCAGTCGCCAGCGGATAGACATCCTGGTACATCGCGCCCGCCGCCAGCGCGGGGAACGCGAAGTAGCGGATGAAGTCCTCGCGGGCGTCGATGACGCGCACTTTGAGCGCGCCCGCCGCCATGCCGCGCGACTCGACGACGGGCTGTTCCTTGCTGCGCCCGACGTCAATGTTCAGCGCGATAACGTCATAGCCCTGTTCGAGGGTGAGCCACTTGATGGCAGTCGTGGTATCGAGGCCGCCGGAATAGGCGAGGACCAGCTTTGGCACGGGCGCATCCTGGGGACGGTTAAGTAACGCTGAGTATCGCCCGGCTGCGCGGCAACGGGAAATCAGCGGCCAAGGGCGGCTTTGGCGCCGCGCACGCCCATAGCCCACGACAGCAGCGCTGAGCCCACCATGATGAATGCCCCGGCGAGGAACACCGCCGCTGAGAAGCCATTCGGCAACTTACCCGCGAGTGAAAATGGCAACATCGCGAGCGCGGCGGCAAAGGTCGCGACGCCACCGAAGATGAGATACGGCGCTCCGTAGCGATGAACCGCGTACCACTGCTCATCGTTGGCCATGGAGTACGGCGTGCGGATCCCGGCCCAGTGCTGCCGCGGCAGTTTCTCCTGCAGGGCGCGCCAGCCGAGCACGGTCAGCACGCCGGAACCCAACATCATCACCAGGAACGCAACCCACATCAGCCTGACACCGTCCGCTCGGTCGGATCAATGCGCAGGTCGTCGAGCGCTCCGAGCAGGTCCGGCTCGCGCCTTATCTCGCCACTCTCGATGGCTCGGCGAAGGACACTGAATTCGCTCTCGCCGGTGAAAGACGCAGTGCGCTTTGGAGCCCGGTTGACGCGAAACTCAAACACGTCAGGGCGGGTGTAGTGCCCCGCATGGTCGGCGATCATCTTTTGGAGCATGACCGTCCCTGTATTGCCTTTCGCCGTCAGGATGGTTTCCTCGTTGTAGACAGGCCCGGCGAGGTACTCGCCATCCGGCCCGATGATGCCGGAAGCCCCGTCACACGGCATGACGATATGGCGTTCGTGCGAAGAAAAGCTCATACACAGCTCACGTATGTCGGCAGGCATGTCCTCCTCACGCAAGAGACCGCCTGCCATCACCACATAAGCCGCCGACTGCATGGCGAAAGCACGGCTCAGAACTTCCTGTCGCGTGAACCTGCCGCCGGGCCAGACACCTGCATGAACCTGGATACCTTGCGCCATGAGCGCATAGCCCGGGAGCACCATCTGGTGCTCCCAGCAATTCAGGCCGCCAAGTTTCCCGTATGGGCGGTCATATAACCGCAGCGTGGACCCATCGCCTTCGCCCCAGACGGTGCGCTCGAACATGGTGGGCTTGAGTTTTCGGTGTTTCCCGAGGATCGTACCTTCGCGCCCGATGAAGAGGAGGGTGCAGTAAATGGACCCACCCGTCGTCTCGTCGCGCTCCGCGATGCCGATTGCGACATCGCAGCCTGCCCTGCGCGCGGCAGCGCAAAGCGCATCCGTCGCCGCTGAAGGGACCTCGACGCCGTTCAGCACGAAGCGCTGCAAGAGGCCTCTGAACGCTGGATGGTTCGCCCAGCCGGCAAACGACGCGTATCCGCTGACCCACGTTTCCCCAAACACCGCCAGGTTCGCGCCCTTCGCGCCAGCTTCATCGATAAGCCTGCACGCTTTTTCGATGCTGGCTTCGCGATCCAGGTACACCGGCGCCGCCTGGACGGCGGCAAGGGTGAAATCGCGGAAATCGTCCCCCATCGGAGTCGCCTACTTCGCCACCGTTGCGGTGGCTGCGGAAATCGCCTCTTCCAGGATGTCGCAGGCGCGGTCGATTTCGTCGTCGCTTACATTGAGCGGCGGCATGAGACGGATGGCATTAGGCCGGACGTTGTTCACCAGGAGCCCCTTGCGGCGGCAGGCGTCCATCACATCGTTCGCGCAGTCGCGCGCAAAGCCGACGGCGATGAGCAGTCCGCGCCCGCGCACCTCGTTCACCACTTCCAATCGGTCTTCGAGTGACCGCAGGCGGTTCGTCAGGCGGTCCGAGGCTGCGCGGCACTGCGTTGATAGGTCTTCGTCGATAACGTGCTTCACGGTGGCGTAGCCGGCGGCGGCCGCCAGTGCGTTACCGCCGAAGGTCGACCCGTGGTCGCCTTTCACGAGGTGGGCGGCGATCTCGTCGCGTGCCATGACGGCGCCGATGGGCACGCCGCCCGCGAGGCCCTTCGCGAGGGTCATGATGTCCGGCTCGACACCTTCCTGCTGGTATGCGAACAGCGAGCCCGTCCGCCCGATGCCGGTCTGCACTTCGTCGAAGATGAGCAGCAGGCCCTTCTCATTGCACCAATCGCGTATGCCCTGGAGGTAGCCCGGAGCAGGCATGTTCACGCCGCCCTCGCCCTGTATCGGTTCGACCATCACGGCGACGGTCTTGTCGTTCGTTGCGGCCTTGATTTGTTCGAGGTCGTTCCACGGGACGTGATGGAATCCGGGCATGAGCGGGCCGAACGGCTCCCGGTAGCGGGCGTTGCCGGTCGCGGCGAGCGCGCCAAGTGAGCGGCCGTGGAAACCGTCGACAGTCGTGATGATTTCGTGCGCGCCGTTCTTTGTGTCCAGCCCCCAGCGGCGGGCGAGCTTGATAGCGCCTTCAACGGCTTCCGTACCGGAGTTGCAGAAGAACACTCGGTCAAGGCAGGAGTTCTCCACGAGCAGCTTCGCAAGCTGGATCATCGGCTTCGTGTAAAAGAGGTTCGAGGTGTGGATGAGCGTCTGCGCCTGCTCCGCGACGGCCTTCGCCACCACTGGATGGGCGTGGCCCAGGATGTTTACGGCAACACCGCCCACGAAGTCGAGGTACTCCTGACCGTCGGTGTCCCACACACGCGTACCCTGGCCACGCTCGAGGACAATGGGCTGGCGCCCATAGTTCTGGAAAAGGTACAACTGTTCTTCGGCAACCCAGTCGGTCATGAATTAACTCCTCCGGCTGCCATGGTATGCGGTATGGCCCAATTCCGGAACGTCAATCAGCCGAATGGCGCGCGCGCCAACAGTTCAGCGTGCGCACCGGGCGCCTCGACAGCCTGGTCCCTGGCCCAGTCAGCGTCGTGCAGTCGCCATCCCTGGCGGCGGTCCTCCAGGAGCAACTCCAGCAACTCGCGCAGTTGCTTCCGATGCTCGGGCGCACGGACGGGGGCGAGGACCTCGATGCGTTCGTCCAGGTTGCGCTTCATGATGTCCGCGCTACCGATGAAGTACTCGCCTTCGCCGTTGTTCTCGAAGTAGTACACGCGCGAGTGCTCGAGGAAGCGCCCGATGATGCTGACCGCACGGATGCGCTCACTGAGGCCAGGCAGACCGGGGCGCAGCCGGCAGATCCCCCGCACCACGAGGTCGACCTGTACTCCCGCCTGCGCCGCGCGGTAGAGCAGCTTGCAGGTCTCGAGGTCCTCTACGGCGTTGACCTTGAAGATAAGCCGGGCCGGCCGGCCCGCCTTCGCATGGTGAATCTCGCGTTCGATCCGTTCGGCGATACCGCTGCGGAGGTTCGCAGGGGCGGCGAGCAGCACATCGGTGTCGTTCAACTCTCCGTAGCCCGTGAGGAAGTTGAAGATATGGACAAGGTCCCCGCAGATTCGCGGGTCTGAGGTGAACAGTCCCAGGTCCGTGTAGAGCCGCGCCGTGCGCGAGTTGTAATTCCCGGTGCCGATGTGCGCGTACATGGTGACGCCATTCGTCTCTTCGCGGACCACGAGGCAGATCTTGGAGTGGATCTTGAGCTCGGGAAGGCCGTAGGCAACATGGACGCCGGCGTTCTCAAGCTTGCGCGCCCACTCGATGTTGTTCGCTTCATCGAACCGCGCCGTGAGTTCCACGAGGACCGCGACCTGCTTGCCCCGGCCAGCGGCTTCGATCAGCGCCTCCAGGATCGGTGAGTCGGGCGAGGTCCGGTACATCGTCTGCTTGATCGCGAGCACCGCCGGGTCTTCGGCGGCAGCTTCGATGAACTCAACCACGGTGGCGTCGAATGATTCGTACGGGTGGTGGACGAGTACGTCCCGCTCCTTGAGGGTGGCGAAGAACGCCGCGGCGTCGAACGTGCCCTGGAACACGGTCGGCGTCGCTGGCGCCACGGGCGAATCGCTCAAGTCGTGCAAGGGAAGGCTCGCGAGCTGGAAGAGGTCAGCCAGGCCGAGCGGTCCGGGACTGAGGTACACATCGCGAGACTCGAGCTGCAACTCCTCCAACAGGAGTTCGCGGCGGTTGGCCGAGAGGTCCCCGGCGACTTCGAGCAGCACGGCCTCGGCGAGCCGCCGCCTCCGGAGCGCGCTCTCGATGACCTCGAGCAGGTCATCGGCCTCTTCGCCCGGGCTGCCCATCTCGGCGCTGCGAATAACGCGCAGGGCGTGCCACTCGGTGATGTGCATGCCCGGAAAGAGCATGTCGACGTGGGACGCGATCAGGTCCTCGAGGAGGACAAATCGATTGTCCCCCGCCTCTACGAATCTCGGACGGTTGCCCGGGACCTTGATTCGCGCGAAACGGTCCTGGCCGGTTCCGGGGTGGCGCACGTTCAGAGCGAGCGAAAGGCTGGCGCTCGAAATGAACGGGAAGGGATGAGCGGGGTCGACCACGAGCGGAGTGAGGACGGGGAAGATGGCCTGGACGAAGTAGTCCCGCAGGCGTCTCCGGGCGTCTTGCTCAAGGTCCTGGTAGCGGACGATGCGCACGCCCGCGCCGGCGAGGACGGGAGCCAGCTCGTCGTGCCAGGTCAGGTCAATCTCGCGGTGCATTTCGGTGCAGCGGTCGATCACCAACGCCATCTGCTCGGCGATGGTCCGGCCGTCCACGGTGGTCGCACGGGGGTCCTTGGCTAAAGCCTGCTTTAGCCAACCCACACGCTTGGTATAGAACTCGTCCAGGTTGCTCGCGGCGATAGCGAGAAACTTCACGCGTTCCAGGAGACGGTTGCGCGGGTCGTGCGCTTCGGCCAGCACGCGCTGGTTGAACTCGAGCCAGCTCAATTCGCGGTTGAGGTAAAGGGCGGGGTCATCGAGGTCCCAGCGCTGCGGCGGCATCTCCTCAACGCCGTCGGAAATGGTGGCGCCGGAAGAGACTTCTGCTTCGTCCATGCTGAGTACCCCACGCGCACAGGGGCGCGCCCCGTCACCCAAGGATATCGTCAAACGTTAACAATCGAGGAGGCTAGGCTGGAGTAAACCTCGTCCCGGC
>CAYTBM010000037.1:0-7128 GCA_964436025.1 uncultured Anaerolineaceae bacterium | reverse complement strand
GCGGCGATGTTGCCCGCGACCGTGTCAGCGTTGATGTTGACCAGCTGATCCGCGCCTTCCCCGGGCACGCAACCGATTGGGCCAATCACCGGGATGATGCCTGCGTCACGGAGTGCCGTAATTGCAAGCGGATTGACCTGCAGGGGTTCGCCGACGAAGCCAAGGGCCGGGTCGGCAATTCGGCACTCGAGCACACGGCCATCGGCGCCGCAAAGTCCGGCGGCAGCCGCTCCGTTCCCGTTGATCGCCGCCACGATTCGCTTGTTCACGAGGCCCGCGAACACGGCAACAACGACGGGCAGGACCCGTTCGTCGGTCACCCGCAAGCCGCGTTCGAAGCGCGATGGGATCTGCATCGCTTCCAGCCAGCGGCTGGCCTCGGCGCCCCCGCCGTGAACCACAACCGGGGTGTCCCCGCGCTTCGCGAGTTCGGCAACGTCGCGAAATGTCGTGTCCGCATCGCCGAGGGTGCTCCCGCCGATCTTTATGACAAGCGGCTGGCTCACGTGTGGTAGTCCGCGTTGATGGAGACGTACTCGGCGGTCAGATCGCAGCCCCAGCCGGTAGCTTCTCCGTCACCGGCCCCCAGCTCGCAATCAATAGTGACGAAGTCGGCCTTCATCGCTTCGGACAGCGCCGCCGGGTCGAACTCGGTGGGCCTTTCGTTCTCGAACACGCAAATGCCGCAGATGGCGATGGTCACTGCCGGCTCATTGACCGACAGCCCGGAGCGCCCGATCACAGCGGTCACGCGGCCCCAGTTCGGGTCAGCGCCATGGATCGCGCTCTTGAGCAGGTACGAGGTGCTGAGCAACCGCACCAGGGCGCGCGCTTCAGCCGTCGTCGCGCCTCCCGTTACGCGGAACTCGACGAGTTTCGTGGCGCCTTCGCCGTCGCGTGCGATTTCCTTGGCGAGGTAGGTCGCGAGCAGTTCCAGCGCCTCCCGGAACTGGCCGGCGAGCGGACTACTCGCCGTAATCGTGTCCCCGCCGGCAGCGCCGTTCGCGAACAGCAGCACCGTGTCGCTCGGACTGGTATCGCCGTCCACCGAAACAAGGTTGAACGAACGGTCGACGACATCGCTCAGGGCGGCCTGGAGGAAACGCTGCTCCACGGGCGCGTCCGTGGTGAGGAACGCGAGCATGGTGGCCATGTTCGGGTGGATCATCCCGGAGCCTTTGCAGCAGCCGCCGAGCGTGTACGGCCCGAACCGGACGGCGGCGTGCTTTGGCCGCGTATCCGTGGTCATGATGGCGCGGGAGAACAGCTCGCCGCCGGAGGGCGTCGGCGCCAGCGCAGCTATGCCCGCTTCCAGCTTGTCCATGGGCAAGAAGTGGCCAATCACGCCGGTGCTGCAGACGAGGACTTCCGAGGGGTCGATGTCCAACTTCGAAGCCGCCCATGCGGTCATCTGGTTGCCGTCGTCGATGCCGCGCTGGCCCGTACTTGAGTTCGCTACGCCGGCATTGACCACCACCGCCCTTGCAGCGCGAACCCCAAGCTTCGCGCGGTTGATGTCAACCGACGCAGAGTGGAGCACGTTCTTCGTGTAGGTCGCCGCCGTGGTGCAGGGCAGTTCGGATGCGAGCAGGCCAACGTCGAGCTTGCCTTCGCCGTAGGTCTTTATGCCCGCGTAGGTTGCGCCCGCGACGAACCCCCGGGGCGACGTGGCGGTGCCGTTTGTGTCCAGCGTCAGTTCTTCGCTCACGGGAAGACCGCCGGAAGGTCCAGGCCCGCGGTCTGCTCAAGGCCCAGCATCAGGTTCATGTTCTCGATGGCCTGCCCGGCCGCGCCCTTGACGAGGTTATCGAGCGCTCCGGCGGCCACCAGCATCCCATTGCGCTCATCAACCACCGGATGCACGAGGCACATATTGTTGCCTAGGGTGTGCTTGGTGTGCGGCGGCGTATCGACCACGCTGGTGAAAGGAGCGTCCCTGTAGAAGTCCCGATAGACCTCCCGGACCTCGGCCTGCGAGACCGTCCGGGCGAGCGGCGCATAACAGGTCGCATGGATGCCGCGCGTCATCGGGATCAGGTGCGGCACGAACGTAACCTTCGGCGTCGGCGCTTCGCGGAGGGCCGCGAGTTCCTGCTGGATTTCTGGCTGGTGGTTGTGGTTGGCGATCTTGTACGCCGACACGTCTTCGTTGACGTCACCGAAACCGAACGTGCCGCCACTTCCGCGGCCCGCCCCGGAAATACCGGATTTCGCATCGACAACGATCTGCGAGCCGACGAGGCCGGCGGCGACCGCGGGCGCGAGGGCAAGGATGGAGGTGGCCGGGTAACAGCCGGGGTTGGCCACGATTCGCGCGGACCTGATGCGCTCCCGGTTCAACTCAGGCAGGCCGTAAACGGCCTCCGGCAGGAGCTCGGGCGTTGGGTGCGGCTTGCCGCCTCCGATCCACTGCTCGAAGGCGCCGGGCTCTCGCAGGCGGAAGTCCGCGGCGATGTCGATGCACTTGATCCCCTTCGCGATGTACGGCGCGCAGGCCTTCGCGCTCTCGCCCGTGGGGAGCGCAGAAAAAATGATGTCGACATCGGTCTCGATGTCTTTAGTGATGGTGAAGTCGCCGTAGACGGCGAGATGCGGGAACGCCTCGCCCAAACGCTGGCCGGCGAGGGAACGCCCGGTGGCCGCGACGATGCGCGCCTCGGGGTGTTTCCAGAGGAGGCGTGCGGCCTCCATCCCTGCGTAGCCGGTTACGTTGATGATTCCGATTCGATAGGTCACGTACCGAATTGTGCCGTGCCCGTGAGCACGAGGCCAACTCTGTGACCTGCTTAACAGCGAAGGCGACCCTACCGGCCGGTAGAGTAGTGGCCCATGGCCGAGCTCGACCTCCGGTTCATCGGCACCGGCAATGCCTTCGCCCCCGGCGGATCGTGCTGGAACGGCTTCGTCCTCGAGGGCCGGTACCTCTTCGAGGCGCCGCCCCAGGCCCTCCAATCGCTGAACGCTATGGGCGTGGACGCGAACGACCTCGACGCGGTCATCCTCAGCCACCATCACGGCGACCATTTCCTTGGCCTGCCCTTCCTCTTTCTGCAGTGGAAGGCGCTCAACCGGACCCGCCCCGTGCGCATCATCGGCCCGGAAAACACGCGCAAACTGGCCGTCGAGATCGGCGAACACGTCTATCCCTGGCTCTTCGAAACGGACTTCGAGGTGGAATGGGAGGAGGTTACCCACGGCCGGCGTTCAACGGTCGGCGCGCTCTCCCTGACGTCGATCGGGGTGAAACATGACCGGCGCCTGTCCGGCTCCCTCGGGTTCGAAATCGGGGTCGCAGGACGCCGCATCGGCTACACCGGCGACAGCGCAATGTGCGATGCCGTGCTCGACCTGGCGCGCGGCTCCCAGGTCCTGATCAGCGAGTGTGCCTCTGTCGACGAGGACATCCCGACGCACATGAACCTGCGCGACGACATCCCGCTTGTCCGAGAGGCCATGCAGAGCGACGCGCGCCTGATCCTCACGCACCTGGGACCCGGGGTGACGGCGGGTCGGCTGCCAAACACAGAGGTGGCACGGGACTTCGGGGTCTACCGCATCTGATTCGTGCCAGTAGAATCGCCTGCGCAAAGGAGCCGTTCTGATGGCACATCCCATGCGCGGGGCGACCGCGATCACCGGGTTCGGCATGACGCCGATGGGGCGGATTTACAAGTCCACGATGGAGTTGGCCGCTGACGCGACGCGCACCGCCCTCGCCGACGCCGGACTGAAGAAAGACCAGGTTGATGGCCTGTTGATCAACGCCGGCATCACCGGCACCACGGGCGGCGGCATTTCGCTGGGGTTGCAGAACTACCTCGGTATGACGAACCTGCGCCTCCTTAACCACATGAACGCCGCCGGCTCGACCGCCGCGCAGATGGTCCAGTACGCATCGCTGGCGATCGCCGCGGGCATGGCGAACCACGTCCTCTGCGTCTTCGCTGACGCGCCGCTGAAGGATGGCTCGTCCGCGGGCGCAGCCTACGGCGGGGCAGCGCGCAACCCGCAGCGTCCGCGCGGCATGTCCGGCCTTTACCCGGCTTCGGGCTATTACGGAGCGAACACGCCCTACGCGCTGGCGGCGCGCCGCCACATGGCAACATACGGCACCACCCAGGACCAGCTCGGCGTCATCGCCGTCGGGCAGCGTGCGTGGGCGACCCGCAATCCGCTGGCCCAGATGCGCGACCCTATCACCCTCGAGGACTACCACAACTCGCGCTGGATCATCGAGCCGCTGCACCTGCTGGACTGCTGCCTCGTCTCGAACGGCGCCGTGGCGGTCATTGTCAGTTCGGCCGCCGCCGCGAAAGAGATGCCCCAGCCTCCGGTCTACATCTGGGGCATGGGCCAGGGCCACCCCGGCGACACCGCCCGGACGGGGTCCGAATGGGAAACCGAAACCGGGGCCCAGGCTTCGGCGAAGACGGCCTACGCGATGGCCGGCGTCGGGCCGGCCGATGTTACCTGCTGCGAGCTCTACGACTGCTACACGTACACCGTCCTCGTGACGCTCGAGGACTACGGCTTTTGCAAAAAGGGTGAGGGCGGGCCGTTCGTGGAGGACGGCAAGCTCGGCCCGGGTGGGTCATTGCCGACCAACACCGGCGGCGGCGAGCTCTCGGCCTATTACATGTGGGGCATGACTCCATTGAGCGAAGCCATCATCCAGGGGCGCGGCCACGGCGGAGATCGCCAGGTCAAAAACGACGTCATCCTGGCGACCGGCAACGGCGGCAGCTTGAGCTACCACGCCTGCCTCATCCTGAGTCCCCACGCGAACTGAGGTCTGACATGTCTGAGTACCTGAAACCGCTCCCCGAAGCAGACGAAGCCTCCCAGCCCTTCTGGGACGGCGCGATGGAGGGACGCCTGGTCTTGATGAAGTGCGGTGACTGCGGCCAGTGGCGGCTGCCCGCGCGGGCGCACTGCGATAACTGCCTGTCCGACAAGTACACCTGGGAGACCGCCAGCGGCAAGGGCACCGTGCGGACCTTCGGCGTGATGTGGCAGAAGTACCAGCCGGGCTGGGCAGCCGAAACGCCGTACAACGTCACCATCGTGGAACTCGAAGAGGGACCCCGGCTGCCGACTAATGTCATCGGGATTTCGAATGATCAGATCCGCGTCGGGATGCCCGTGAAGGTCGATTTCGAGAAACATGAGGATGTGGCATTGCCGAAATTCCGGCCCGTCTGACCATCTCCAAACGTGTGCTTCACGTAACCAAATTGTTATGACGAGCACACGGCTTGATAGTTGACCGTTCGTTATAGTGATGCCCGGTGGGAGAAAGGGGTTCCGGAATGGCCGGCAGCCCGTCTTTCGGTGTAACCCTCTGGGCAACTGACGTGTTTGCCCTGGCGGACTTCCTCGCGGCCGTCGCCGGCATGGCGGTGGAGCAGCGCCACCCCGGTTTCGCCGAACTTTCCCTTGGTGAGACGACTATTCAGGTGCACGACGACGAGAGCTACCGGGGCCACCCCTGGTACAACGCTCTGCGCAAGGAAGGCGTCGCGCGTGGCATTGGCGCCGAGCTGCGGTTCCAGGTGGCGTCCGCCGAAGCGGCTTACCGCGAGGCGCTGAAGCGCGGTGCACTCGCGATCGCGCCGCCGTATGAGTTCGAAGGCGCGCTCGAGTGCTCGGTAATGGGCCCCGACGGTTATGTACTGAGCCTATGGCAGGTATGGAACCTCTCGACATCACCCTGAAATTGATTTGAATCACGCAAAACATGCCGATCCTTGTGCTACGGTGGTTGTGAAAGAATTCACCAAACCGGAGGAGCACCAGTCATGTTCAGCCATCCATCCGCCCTCCAGCACACCCTTCCCGGTGAGCCGACGCCCGAGGCGCTGCACCGCGAGGAGTATTACAACGAGAAGCTCGAAGGCACCGAAGCCAGCGAGATCGTGGACGAGTCCCGGCTGCAGCGCCGCGCCCGGCTGCTTCGCGCCCAGGTCGTCACCACCGTCGGCCGCTACTTCGCCTGATTCAGCCAAACGGCTAAGAGACGAACGAACGCCCCCGAATTCGGGGGCGTTCTTCGTTTTCCACTGGTGCGGCCAGCATATCAGCCAGACACCGCCAGGTGGCGTTACCAGGCGGTCCAGCCGCCGTCCACCATCAGGGTGTGCCCGGTCACGTAGTTGCTGGCATCGCTGGCGAGGAAGATGACGGCCCCGGCGAGTTCGTGCGGCTGGCCCCAGCGCCCCATCGGCGTGCGGCCCGTGATGAAGTCGTGACGCTCTTCGTCCTCGAACAGGGGTCGCGTCAACTCGGTTTCGAAATAGGTCGGGCCGATGGCGTTGACCTGGACGTTGCGCGGCGCCCATTCGATGGCGAGCACCTTCGTGAGTTGTTCGATTGCGCCCTTCGAGCTGGCGTACGCGGCCTGGTTGGCCAGCGCGACGCGCCCCATGATGCTCGAGATGTTGACGACCTTGCCGCTGCGCTGCGCCACCAGGTGCTTGCCGAACGCCCGCGCGCAGAGAAAGTACCCCTCGAGGTTGGTCGCGAGGACCTGCCGGTACTCGGCAGCGGTCAGTTCCAGCACAGGCTTGCGGATGTTGATCCCAGCGTTGTTCACGAGGATGTCGACTCGGCCGAGCCGCGACACCGTCTCGTCGGCGAGTCGCTCGCACTGGGCCTCTTCAGTGGCGTCGCAGGTGATAGCTTCGGCGCGGCGCCCCATCGCGCGGACGTCATCGCGCAGGGCTTCAATCTCCGTGGCCGTCCGGCTGGCCGCGACGATGTCGGCGCCGGCAGCCGCGAGCGCGATCGCCATTGAGCGTCCCAGGCCACGTCCGGCGCCCGTGACCACCGCCACGCGCCCCGTCAGGTCAAACAGCCTGGTTCCTCGATGCTCCTCGCCTGCCATTGGCCGGAGTCTACCGGACGCCGCCGGCTACTCGTAGCGCAGCGCTTCGGCGACCGGCACGCGCGAGGCCGAGCGGGCCGGGAGGAAGGTCATGACCATCGAGGCAACGAAGGCGATGCCGCAGATGATGGCCAGGTTGAGCCACGGCACCGTGAAGTCGATGCCCTTCGTCTCCTCACCGAATTCGCCCGTGATGAACAGCACCCACGCGAGTGACAGCCCGAGGCTCAACCCCAGGAGGATGC
>CAYTBM010000036.1:0-16912 GCA_964436025.1 uncultured Anaerolineaceae bacterium | reverse complement strand
CTCCCATAAGGTGGGGACATAAGGTATGCGCTGATCGTCAACAAAGTCCAGTCCCACACGTTGTCCATCCCCGGCGGGCACGTAGGATGAACGAGATGCGGCAGCTTCTGGTGGTGTCGGCCACAGCCGTTGGGTTCTCGCTATCCGCTGTGACTGCATGGGCCCAGCCGTCGGTCCCTGGCACGTTCTACGGCTCCGTTACCGTGGACGGCGCGCCCGCCCCCGACGGCGTCGAAGTTCGCGCCATCGTCAACGGCCAGGACTGCTCGCAACCGCCGCCCGGGACAAGGCTGGTGATTCGGGATGGACAGACCTCGGAGTACGTCTTGAGCGTGGTTCATGAGACGCAGCGTCCTGGCTGTGCCCGCGACGGCGCCACGGTGAGCTTCACGATCGCAGGCCGCACCGCGGTCCAGACTGGAATCTGGAAGCCCGGTCCGGTCCACCTCGACCTCAGTGTGGGCGCGGCGCCGCCCATACCCCTGCCGTCGCCCACCGGGACCATCGGCGCCATCCTCGCGACCGAGACTGCGGGCGCCTTGCCTACTCCGTCAGCCAGCCTGGTCAGGCCGACCGGCACCCCGCCGACCGACGACGTCACCTTCGATCGCACACCGGTCCCGCCGGGCGCCACCCCCGGCGAACAGTCGAACGGCAAGAAAGAAAACAGCGGCCCGCCGGTTCTGATGGTGACGGTCACCATCCTGGTGGCTCTCGGAGCTATTGGCGCGGGGGCCGGGTTCGCGCTCTCACGCCGCCGCCCGCCCGGGGCTTAATCTGGCCTTGGTGAGCTGTCGTATACCATAGGGAAGGTTGTTCCCGCCCGGTTCCGAATGAAAGTTCTGCCTTACGTCGCTATTTTCACCTTTGTAGCCGGCCTCTCGCTGTTGGTCGCTGGTTTCGCGTTCTCGAGCGACGGCGCGCCGGAACCGGAGGCCCCCGCGATTGCTTTTGACCTGCGCACCGCGGTGCCCGACACGCCGACCGAAGCACCCACCGATGTCCCAACGGCTACGCCCACGCCGTTACCCTTCGACGGCGCCCTGGCCAGGATGATCGCGCCCGCCGTGGGCATCGACAACGTGATCGAAGACATCGGCATCACGAATAACCAGCTCGACACGCCGAAGGATGCGGTCAACAAAGTCGGCTGGTACTACATCTACGACAAACCCGGCTTCGGCGGGAACGCCGTGTTCGCCGCCCACATCAACTACAACTTCAAGAACGGCCCGTTCGCCAACCTCGCACGGGTGCAGCCGGGCGACAAGGTATCGATTGTCATGCAGGACGGCCCGACCTACACCTACGAAGTCATCTTCTACCAGCGCTATGACGTCGACAAAATCCCGATGGGTGAGCTGATCGATGCGCCCCAGAAGCCAGCGAACGAAGAGTGGATCACGCTGATCACCTGCGGTGGCCGCTTCCAGGCGACGGAGCCGAACGGCCTCGGCCACTACCTGGACCGGGATGTCGTTATCGCCCGGAAGGTGGCCCAGCCGCAGTGACCGGCCCTTAACGCCGCGTTTTCCTCGTATGCATCGGATTCCTGTTGCGTTTCGTATCCCTTTGCTAGGGTGAATCCACCCGACCCTGCCTGGAGCACGTGTTTTGAAGCTAGTCCGCACCGTTTCCCTCGCTGTTTTCGCGCTCGGCGCGGTCCTTCTCCTGGTTGTGGTTGGGGCGGCATGCAGCGGCGGAGGCGACGAGAAGAACGAAAGCACGCCCGCCCCGACTGATACGGCAACCAGCACCGCCACCCCCACCAACACGCCGCCCCCGACGCCCACAGCAACCCCGACGCCGTTCAATGGCAAGGTGGCGCGGCTCAAGATCCCCCGCTTCAACGTGGACGCCCCGATCGAGGATCTGGCGATCAACTCGCGCAACGAGCTCGATACCCCCAAGGACACGAACCGCTCCGTTGGCTGGTACTACATCTACGACAAGCCCGGATTTGGGGGGAACGCGCTCTTCTCAGCGCATGTGTACTATCACAGCATCCCCGCGCCTTTTGTAAGCCTGGCCAAGAGCGCCGAGGGCGACAAGATTGTGGTCCAGATGGAAAACGGCGCCGAGTACACCTACTCGGTCATCTCGAACAAGCGCTACAACCGCGACACGATCGACATGGGCGCCATCATCTGGCCGAAAGAAAAGGCTGACTACGATGAGTGGATCACCCTGATCACCTGCGGCGGCGAACTGGATTCGACCGGCCAGGAATATGTCTCGCGCGACGTCATTGTGGCCAAA
Source organism: uncultured Anaerolineaceae bacterium (assembly GCA_964436025.1). Classification (GTDB taxonomy): domain Bacteria; phylum Chloroflexota; class Dehalococcoidia; order Tepidiformales; family Tepidiformaceae; genus Amarobacter. Next base: position 14,653 of record CAYTBM010000036.1, on the reverse strand, counting down.
CGAATTTCGTAAGCTCTCCACCCCTCTGATTGGCTCAGCGCGCGGACCGCTCGTTGAGCAGATCCGTTTCGTTCACCCCCGCGGCCGAGGTCAACCGCCGTCCACAGGTGACACCCGGGCCTCGCCGCTCGGACCCCCTTCGCCCAACGTCTGAGCATGATGCGTTCAGAGTGTCCGTCCGCGTGCCCAGGCGCTGGGTCGGTCACCGGCTCCTCGGCGATGCGCAAGGCTCGTTTCGCGAAGCGTCAGCTGGCGGACGGGGGTGAGGCCCTCAAGCCCCCGGTAGCCGGGCGGTAGCCCTCTCCCCCGAATCTGGCGAAACTACTCTAGTAGCCCGGAGTCGAACTCGAAAACAAATAGACCGCCGCGGCGCATCGCGGTCGTTGTTCACATGGGCGTGCGCGCTCTGGGCCTGCCGGATCAGGGTTTCACCCCGCCGGATCGAGGAGGTGTCCCCTCAGGGTGTGGGGCATCTGCCCATTAAGAGTGGTCACGCGCCTCCCTACGCTGACCTCCAGAACTGGCACAGGTGTGTCTCGGGGAGGTTGGCGCGATGCGCATTCGCTACTGGATGGCAACGCTCGCTTTGACAGCGGTGGTGGGCATTGGCGCGATGGCCGGGCGCGGCCACCACGCGACGGCCGCACAGCTGCTCCACGGTTGGAACAACATCTCCTACCTCGGCTCCTCGGCCGCCCCGTCGGAAGCGCTGAACGGCATCTCCGGCCAGTACTCCGCCGTCTACAAGTGGGATCCCTCCACCCAGGCCTACCAGCTCTATGCTCCCGGCGTCCCCGGCTTCGTGAATACCCTCAGCCAGATCAACCCCGGCGATGCGATCTGGGTGAACTACACCCAGGCACAGGGCGAAATCAACACCGGCTCCGTCGGCGGCACGGGCACACCTTCCGGCGGTTCCGGAAAGACGTCCATCGCTGCGAGCACCTTCGTCCCCATGAGCGACCTCGCCGTCTACGAAAAGAGCTTCAACCAGCTCAACCCGGTCTCCAATGACGCTGCCTCGCAACGTTACTACGCTCCGCTCTACCTGCCCCAGGGCGCCACGATCACGACGATGACGGCCGCTTTCGAAGGCAGCGGCGACACGGTGAAGATCAGGCTGGACTACACCGCCATTACGAATGGAGAGACCTCCTCTTCCGTCTTCAAGCTCGCAGAAGTCCTCTCCAGCGCCGGCCCGTCGCCCCAGAGCGCAACGGCCTTCGCTCACACCGTCGACAACGGCGCGAACGTGTACTTCATCGTTGTGGACCTTACCGGCGGATCGGCGTCGAAGCTCCGCGGCGTCTCCGTGAGCTACACCTACTAGGAGAGCGGCCATGACGATGATGGCGCTAACGCGCAAACGGCACCGCGGCCTCCACCTCTGGGTGCTTGCTCTGGGGCTGTTCGTCCTGGGAATCCTCGCCGTGACGCTCTCCAGGTCCACGGTCCGTGCCATAGCCGAAGGCGACGTGCAATTCGCCGTCACCCAGGCCCCGGCTGGCGGCTCGACTGTGCAGGTCAGCTCAACGCTCACGCTGGACGTGCAGGCGACCGTGACGAATGCACCCGTCGGAATCCCGCTCTACTTCGAATACGACTATCCGGCGGGACTCTCCTTCGTGAGCGGCGTGTCGTCGCCGCCGGGAGTGACCTGCGCAGACAACCTGCCCTCGCCGGGCGTGGTGCGCTGCGACTACGGGTTGGTGCTCGCTGGGCCGCGCGTCCCGTTGACGCTCACCTTCCTCGTCAACACGTCGGTCACGACAACCGCGAGCCAGGCAATGATCCGCGGGGGCGCTTCCGACGGCGCGCCGGACACGGCCGCGGACGGCTCCGACGATAGCTACACCGGCGCCGGCGCCATCACCGTCTTCAGTTCATCCACGATCCTCGCGGGCGGTTCGGGCACACCGGCCACGGTCTTCGAAGGGTCTTCCACCAGTTACACGGCCACGCTCCAGAACACGTCCGCCGTGAGCACCGGTGGGTTCAACAGCGCCCTCGTCCTCGCGAACGGTATCGTCACCGGGGTCACTTGCCAGACGAATGCCGCGGCCAATGGTGCATCGGGCGGGTCCGGTACGCCGGCCGCGACGTGCTCAGGAAGTAGCCTTGCGCCCGGCGATACCCTCTCCATCACGGCAACCGTTGCAGCCTCGAATTCGTCGAACGGCGCGGATATCAGCGTTGCGCTCTCCGCTCCGGCGCTTGGCATTTCGGCCAGCCTGGCGGGTGTCGCCGTTGATGAGCTTGGACTTGATTCGACGGGAGGGCCGCTGACGGTCGGCCAGGCCGTGAACGTCTGCACAGCGCTCGTACCGGCAGATGTCGCCGATGATGCCGCGGCCGGAGCAGCCCAGCCGAACAACTCGTCGCTCATCGGCCAGACCTCATCGAACGTGCTCCTGCAAGTAGCCGACTTTCAGGTCGCCGGTCCTGCCGTTGGCGCGGTCACTGCGGCCACTGGCTGCGCAACCAACCAGAGCGGCATCCGCTTCACTCCCGGCGCCGGCGGCAGCTACACCGTCACCGCCCTCTACAACACCGGGGGGACAAACGTCCTTGCCCTAACCGTTGGCGGCGCGAGCAACCCCGTGCCGGCGATGACGTTGCTCTCACCCTCCACCGCGATGGCGGGCGGCCCTCAGTTCACGCTGACCGTCACCGGGTCCAACTTCGTCGCCGCTTCGGTGGTGAACTGGAACGGCGTGGCGCTGGCGACGACTTTTGGGGGCGCGACATCGCTCACAGCGGTCGTACCGGCCGCGAACATCACGAGCCCGACCAGTGCCAACGTGACGGTCACCACGCCCGCGCCCGGCGGGGGCACCTCCAACGCGCTCGCTTTCACCGTTTCTGCGGCGCCAAATCCGGTGCCGGCGGTCTCGGCGCTTTCGCCGAACACCATCGGCGCGGGCGCGGCACAGTTCTCCATGACCGTCACAGGCTCGAACTTCGTCCCTGGCTCCACCGTACGTTGGGACGGGGCTGACCTGGCGACCACCTACAACTCACCGACGAGCCTGAGCGCCGTGGTCCCGGCGGCCAAAGTCTCGGCAGCGGGCGCGGCGAACGTGACCGTGTTCAACCCTGCGCCGGGCGGAGGGACGGCCGTCACGCCGGTCACCTTCACCATCACCGCGAGCGCTGCGAAGCTCGCCTTCACCACCCAGCCCGGCGCCGGTGTCGCCGGTAGCGCGCTTGGTGCCCAGCCGGTGGTCGCCGTCCAGACCGCATCGAACGCCACCGTGACCAGCGACAGCACCACCAGCGTCACGCTCGCTCTGAATGGACCGGGCACGCTGACCTGTACTGGCGGTCTTGCGAAGACGGTGACAGCCGGCGTCGCGTCCTTCGCGGGCTGCTCGGTTACGCCTGCGGGGACCGGCTACACCATCACCGCTTCGGCCGCCGGGCTGACCTCCGCGACGAGCGGCGCCTTCGATGTCACCGAAGCCCCGCCGACCTCGTCCACGCAGGTGACCGTAACCAACCCGACGAGCGCCCCCATCCCGCGCTCCCGCCTGACCTTCGCCATTGGGACCGGCAGCCTTGATGCCTCAGCCGTCAGCTTCATCATCAAGCGGAAATCCGACGGGAAGTACTTCAACGCCACCACCGGCGACTGGCAGACGCAGCTGGTCTTGAACACAGCCGTCCACGGCAGCGGGAGCGCCTGGTCGCTGGCAATCACCGGCGAAGCGCGGCGGGAGTTCGCTGGGACCGTGGTGACCCTTGAGGCGCGCGTCACCGCCGCCTCGACCGTCTACGTGAACGCGACCATCCCGGAAATCTCCATTCGCTGACGCGGAGGAGGCCCCGGCCCTTCGGGCATCGATCAGGCGTGGACTGCGGTGCCCCTGACAGCGGCAACGTGCTGGGCAGTGTCCACCACGTGACGGAAGGCAGTGACTTTCCCGTCCTCGCCGAACGTCCAGAGGTGCAACTCCTCGTCCTTAATCACTTTCCCGGTGGCTTTCACCGTCAGCTCGATGTCGATGACGGCGATGACCTGGTTGGTGCCCTCGAGCAGGTTAAGCGGCGCGAACTTCGTGATCTCCACCGCGGCGAGTGACGCGAAGAACTCGCCGACGTGCGCTTTGCCACGGCCTGGCGTGAGCCATGGCACACCGTGGTCAACGCCGTTTCGCTCCCACTCGATGTCGGCCGCGAGGCGGTCCAGGATGCCGGGGATGTTCCCGTTCCCGAAGTCCTCGTAGATGCCCTGGACGGATTGGAGATTGCTCATGGTCTGGGTTCCTCCTCCTGTGCTGCCGGATAGTACGCAGGGCACGCAAGGGCTGATCAACGCCCGCAGGACCGGGATGAGGGTTTCGCCTCAGATGGATCAGCGCTCACCCGATAGGCCGGCCCCCGGCCCGGTCGATAGGCTCCTTTCATGCGAAAACACTCGCTCTGGCGCCGGCTAACGCTCCTGACGATGGGCGCCACAGCGTTCGCGGCGCTCAGCTCCGCCTGTATGACGTATCCCGACGGCACGGTCGCGACTCCGCCGGCCGGCCAGCAGTCCGATGGCTCCCGCTTGCCCCAGCTGTTGAGCCAGCTCCAGGGCGCCGGCGCGGGAATTGAACTGCTCGACGGCTCGCAACAGCAAGTGCTGGCTGCACAGGACGCTCAGGGCAAGGAAGCTCCCTCGGTGACGGCAACCGTGGCCGGCGAGAAGACTCCGGGTGCGACGACAACGCCGGCCGGGACTGCGACTCGCGCCGGGACGCCGACGCGCACGCCGACACCGACTCGTACGCCCACGCAGGCTCCTGAAGGGGCTGCCACGGCGACCCCGACGCCGACGAATACCCCCACGCCGACTCCTACCTCCACACCAACACCGACCGCGACTGCGACGCCGACCGCGACTGCCTCGCCAACGCCGCCCAGCGAGGGGACGGGTGGCGGAAGCGGCACGCCCCCAACCGAGTAGTATGCCCGACACATTTGTGCGCACCCGCTGTATCGCTTGCGACAAGGTCCTCAGCTTCGATGACTTTTCGCTCGGAGGGAGCCGCTGCCGGCAGTGCCTGAAGATCGTGAAGCGCAAACCTTCGCCCGCATACGCTCCAGCCCCGCGAACGGCAGCACCTCAGCAGCCTGCCCACGCGCCAGACTTCGAAGATTACGAGCGGATGCTGGACTCCGTCCCCGACGAGCTGATCGACGAACTGGTCGCGGCGCTTGAGGCGGAGGCCGCGCGACTCCCCGCAACCGAGCGGAGCCCGATGCGCGAGGTCTTCGACGACATTGGGCTGGGAAAGACGACGCGCGAAAAGCAGTGGGCGGCATGGGGATTCGCCGCCGGCTTCGCCGCGAACGTGGCCATCGCCAAGTACGCCCAGATGGCCACCGGCGCGCCGTTTTCCCAGTTTTTCGGCCCCCTTGTTTTGGGTGGCGTACTTGCCGGACTCTGCTGCTCGGCGATTGGCTGGGGCGTAGCAAAACTCCGCGAGCCGGCCTGAACGTTCCCTGTTGGGGTGCCCTCCAGCAGACTGGCCAGATGCGAATACTCGTCACCGGCGGCGCCGGGTTCATCGGATCACACCTTGTTGAGGCCTACCTTGCCGAGGGCCACGAAGTGGCGGTTGTCGACAACCTGGCCACCGGGCGCCGCTCCAATGTGCCGCGCGGCGCGCAACTCTTCGAGGTCGACCTCCACGCGCGAGAGTTGGAACGCATCTTCAGCGACTTCCGGCCCGAAGTGGTGAACCACCACGCAGCCCAGGCGAGCGTGAAAGTGGGCAACGCGGACCCGGTACACGACCTGGAGGTCAACGGCGGGGGCACGGCGCGGCTCATGCAGTTGGCCCTCGAGTATGACGTGAAGAAGGTCATTTACTCGTCCTCGGGCGGGACGGTGTACGGCAACCCCGAAACGCTCCCGGTGCAGGAGACGCATGCCATTGCTCCCATGTCGAACTACGGCACGTCCAAGTTCGTCGGCGAGCTCTACGTCCAGCTGGCGGCGCGCACCGGGGGCATCGACACGACGATCTTCCGGTACGGCAACGCGTTCGGGCCGAGGCAGGACCCCCACGGTGAGGCAGGCGTGATAGCGATCTTCACGGGCCTCATGCTCGCCGGGAAACAGTGCACCATCGACGGCGACGGCGAGCAGAAGAAGGATTACCTCTTCGTCGCAGACATAGCGCGCGCGAACGTGCTGGCGCTCACGCGCGGCAGCGGGCTGGTGGCGAACATCGGCACGGGCGTGGGAATCACCGTAAACCACATCTACGAGACGCTCAGCCGCTTCACCGGGAACGAGATCGAACCGCTGCACGGCCCGCCGCGCCCCGGCGATGTCAGGAACTTCTGGCTCGACTACAGCGCCGCGAAAGAGGCGCTCGGCTGGGAGCCGGCTGTTCCCTTCGAGGAAGGCGTCCGCTTGACCGTGGCTTCGTACCGGTAGTCATTCGCCTGCAGCCGGCGACACCTGCGCGGCGGCGGCACGCTGCTGGTATCCGCTCAGGAACTCGCCCATGGTCTTCTGGGCATCGGCCGCGCAGGTGCGGGCAGCCTCGTAGGCGAACCACGTCCCGAGCGACATCACCGTTGCCGTGCCAAGGAACATTGCCCAGCGAAGGCTGTCTCCGTCGTTCACGCCTTCAGCCTGGAGCAACTCCGAGATGCCTCCGATGGCCAGCGGCGCCGCCGCCGCGCCGCACACTGCCAGGGCAAGGCCGAACGCCGAGAAGGCCTGTGCGCGTATCCGCGGCGGCGAAACCGCGGCGATGATCGAAACGAGTCCGCCTGTCCCGATTGATGCGACAAGCGCCCCTACGGTCAGCAGCCCGAGACAAACGATGCTTGATGGGATGACGAATGCGAGCGACCAGGTAACTGCCAGGCTCGCGGCGCCCCAGGTTCCCACCCTCCCCAGGTGGGCGAACCCCTTGAGCAGGCCACGATCAGCTACCGGCCCCCCGTACCAGGATCCGATGAATCCGGCGAGCGCGAGGAAGGCCAGCGCGCCGGCCGCTCCCTCGGTGCTGAAGCCGTAGCGCCGCTCAAAGAACGCGGGTATCCAGAACACGACGCCGAACAACGAAAACCCGAAGGCGGCATTCGTGAAGATGAGCATGCGAAGGGAGCGGATCCTCCAGACGCTGCCAAGGCTTTCGAAAAAGCCCAGCTTGTCGGGCGGCTCGGCGAGGAAACTCGCGAACATCGGGTCCTGTTTCGCGGCCGCCAACAGGTCTGCTTCGCCGCGGCCCGGCTCCCGGAGGCGCAAGGCGAAAGCTCCGAGAACGAGCCCGGGGATTGCCGCTGCCGCGAACCCCCATCGCCACCCCACAGCCCCGACGATGATCCCGCCGATCACTGCGCCCACCACTTGCCCAAGCGGGTTCGCTGAGCGGTGATAACTGAGCGCGCGCCCGCGGACACTCACCGGGTAGTAGTCCGAGAGCAGGCTGCCATGCGTCGGCACGATGGTGCCCTGGCCGAAGCCGAGAAGAGCGCGGGTCAGGAACAACTGGACGAAACTGGTGGAGGCTGCCGCGAAGAGACCGGCGGCGCCCCAAACCATGGCCCCCGCGGAGAGGATGTTCACGCGGTTCCAGCGGTCAGACCAGTTGCCCGCCGGCAGGCTGATGACGCCGGTAATGAAGATGACCGCGAGCGGCAGCAGTCCCACCGTTAGGTCCGAGAGCCCGAAGTCCTCCCGGATGGGCTCGAGCGCGACGGCCAGCACCGCGCGGTCGAACTCGTCGACGGCGTTGAGGATGAAGAGGACGGCGAGCGGAAGGAGTCCGTAGTCCTTCAGGCGGCCGCGACGGCTGGCCGGGGACAGTGGAGCCTCACCGGCGGCGGTTTCGAGGGCCAAGGGTGGCACCCCTTATCGGGATGCCGAAAGCTTACCGAACGCCCTCCTAACGTTCCGCCACCACGGTCCCATCCTTGCGTACGAACCTGCCGGGCAGTGGAGCGCCCGCCTCCATTGCGCGCGGTACGAGCTTGTTTTCGCACCAGCGGTCGAGGGTGTCCCGGTCACTGATGAACTGCATCTTCGGCACGGCGTAGCCGCACGAAGTCTGGACTTTCTGGACCTCCACGAAGAAAGCCTGGCGCACGTACGGGTGGAAGTCATCGACGAATGCCGGGCGATACTGCGCCAGTTCCGGTGCGTCCAGATCAACTCGCCTTCCCTCGCCGTAAAGCCGAAGGATGCGGGCGCCCGCATCGAAGCTGCAGAGCATCAGGGTGATGCGGCTGGTTTGGGCAAGGTGCCTGGCCGTTTCGTTGCCGCTGCCCGGGTAATCCAGGTATCCCACGAGGTTCGGCCCGAGTACGCGCAGGAGCGTGCGGCCTTTCGGGGAAAGATTTACGTCACCGTGGTCGCCCTCCGGGGCCGTGGCGACAAAGAAGACGTGTTGCTTTTCAATGAACTCGCGGTGTTCATCACTGATGCTGGTGAACCAATCGGCCATGACTACCCCCGAGGACCAGGTAACGTGAAATGAGGTTGGCCGATCGAATGCCGGTTGCCAACAGCCAATCCCTCGGCTCCACGACCCAACAAGTGGTTCGGGCGAGACTCAACGGAATGGGTTGGGCGCGGCAGGCATCCCGAATGTCTCAGCCACCGGACCGCGCACCAGTTGGCCCTGATAAGTGCTGAGCGCTTCCGCGAGCGCGCGGTCCCGTCGCATCGCCTGCTCCACTCCGAAGTTCGCGAGCGCCTCAACGTACGGCAAGGTGGCGCTGGTGAGCGCCTGCGTGCTCGTTGCCGGGACGGCCCCCGGCATGTTCGTCACGCAGTAGTGCACCACACCTTCATCGATGTACGTCGGCTCACTGTGGCTGGTGGGGCGGCTGGTCTCGCTGGCACCGCCCTGGTCGATCGAGACATCGACGATGACGGCTCCCGGGCCCATTGAGCGCACCATCTCCCGCGTCACCACCTTCGGCGCCGCGGCCCCCGGCACGAGCACTGAGAGGATGGCGAGGTCGGCCCCGTACAACTCTTCGGCGACCCCCTGGGGCGAAGACACCCGGGTTGCGATACGCCCGCCGAAGTTCTCCTGGAGGTAGGTGAGCCGCGCCAGGTCGCGGGACATCACGGTAACGCGCGCATCCAGTCCCATCAGCACGCGCGCCGCCGCCGTCGCAACAGTTCCGCTCCCGACGATGACGACTTTTCCCGGTGGAACGCCTGCGACACCGCCGAGGAGCTTGCCTCGGCCTGGCCCCGGGTGCTTCAGCAGGTGCGCGCCGATTTCAGCCGCCATGCGGCCTGCTACCTGCGACATTGGCGCAAGCAGCGGGAGTGAGCCGTCGGGTTTGCGGACAAGTTCGTAGGCGAGAGAAGTGCATCCCGATTCGAGCAGCTTTTCCGTCAGTTCCCGTTCGGCTGCGAGGTGGAGGTAGGTGAAGAGCGCTCCCCCTCGCCGAAGGTAGTGGTACTCACTCTCGACGGGCTCCTTCACCTTCACGACGAGGTCCGCGGTTGCCCACACCTCATCGGCCGTCTCGATGACCTGGGCGCCAGAAGCGACGTAGGCCGCATCGTCATGGCCCGACTGTTTGCCGGCGCCGCGCTCCGCAAGGACCTGGTGCCCATCGGCTGCAAGCGCGAAGGCGCCCTCCGGCGTCAGACCAACCCTCGCCTCGCCGTCTTTTCGTTCTCGAACAGTGCCGACCCGCATGTGTTTCCCCCGGCCGCTAACGGTCTCCCATCGTACACACGTTCACGGATCGTTCACCTGAAATCAGGGTGCCCGCCGGGGTTAAGGAGGTGCTGGCCAGCCAGTGCAGTGCCGACCGTCATAACAACGAGGTGTGACTCCCGGCCGAAGGGGAGCGGGAGTGGGGAAGGACTGTCCGTGGCAACTGCAGTTACACAACATCGAGCGAACGGGTGGCGCATCACGATGGCGGCGGTATCCCTTGGGATGCTGGCGTGGGGCGTGGCCGCTTCGATCTACTTCGGGGCCACCGGGGTTCGCGCGGATTCGGCGCCCCTGTACCGAGATGTCGACAGCGTGTTCCTGGTCCAGCAGGATGGCCAGTGGTACACCGTGAAGATCGACTTCCTGATGGAAGACCGCGGCGACGGCGCATTCGAAGCTGACGCCGCTGCGGCCCGGGCGGAAATGCTCGCTCGCTTCCCGAACGCCGTCCCCGTGCCCGACGGCGTGGAAGCTGCCTACGTGCTGAGCGGTTTCAAGTGGATGGCCGGCAGCGCCACATGGACCTACGACTCGTCCGGGGCGCCGTCCTCGGTTTCGGCCGGCGCGCTCGCCGCGCTGAACGCCGCGGCCAGCACCTGGGGCGCCCAGGGCGCGAACTTCCACTTCAACAACGGCGGAAGCTCCTCCAACGGCACCTCCGCCTGCGGTGGCAGCACCGATGGCAACAACACCGTGGGCTGGGGCGCCCAGAGCGGCTCCGTCCTGGCCGTGACCTGCTCCTGGTTCTCCAACAGCGGCAACCCCAAGCCCGCGGTGGAGTTCGATATGCAGATCGACCCCGACTGGAACTGGACCACCGGGAACCCGATCCAGGTGGACCTCCAGAGCGTGACGCTGCATGAATTCGGCCATGCGCTTGGATTGAACCATTCCGGCCAGAGTGCTGCCGTCATGTACGCCAGCTACACCAGCGGAACCAACAAGCGCACTCCAGTCCAGGACGACATCGACGGCGAACTGGCCATCTACGGGACCAGCGGCGGCGGCGCCACAAGCACGCCAACCAACACGCCCACGCAGGCCGCTACGGCCACGCCGACTCGCACGAATACGCCTGCTCCCAGCGCAACCACACCTGCTGGGACAAGCACACCGGCGAACACCGTCACGCCAACTTCTCCGGCGGCCACCAGCACGCCGACATCCCCGAACGGCACCAACACGCCGAATCCGACGGCGACCCCGGCCAATACGTCCACGGCTACTCCGACTTCGAGCACGTCGACTGCCACTCCGACACCCGCCGCTACCGCGACACCAAACGCTTCGGGCGGCGGCAACTCTCTCCCGCTTGTCCCTGGCGCGAACCTGATTGCCTGGCCCGGCAACGACGTCTCGCCCGCGCAAGCGCTGGCAGGCGTCCCCAACCTTCGCATCGTTTATGCATGGGACCCTGTTTCGAAGAACTGGACGCGCTACGTCCCGGGTGCGCCGGGCTACGTGAACAACATCGCCAGCCTGAAGAAGGGCGTCTCGTACTGGTTCATCTCAAGCGGCTCCGGGTCGGTGCCGTTCCAGCCATAGCGTCGGGCGGGCGATTGTCGAAAGCCACCCGTCAAGGGTGGCTTTCGCGTAGGCGGTGAAGAGGGACAAGCTCTTCGTGGGGGGCCTGTGAACCGGCAGATGTTTGTCGCGGCGTTCGGACTGATGGCCGGGGTGTTCGCGCTCTCGCAAGGGTTCGCGGCAACCGGGCCGGCGCCGGCCGAAATCTACCGCGTAGCGGTGCACGCCGGGCGTGCGGACGGCTCGCTTGTGACCATCGAGTCCGATGTCATCGCCAGCGACGGCGAGACGGCTCGGGCGGCCGCTCAGGCGGCACTGGCCTTCGCGTCTCCAGGGCTTCGCATCCTCGCGCCGCCGGAGGGTGCGGTGACGGCGCAGTGGCTTCCCTGGTCCTGGAAGTGGGATGCTCGCGAGCTGCCGGTGAAAGTGGCCTACAACCCTACTGGCGCGCCTCCCGGCGCCGGGCCCGGGGTGGTGACTGCCGGCCTTGAGGCGTGGAGTACCGTCTCGACATCGTCGTTTCGCTTCCAGTACGGCGGTATCACTGAGAACACAGCGACAGTCGCGGATTTTGGCCCTGACGGCGAGAACGTCATCTCGTGGCAATCGCTTGACTGCAGCCGTGCCTGCGTTCTTGGTGTGACCTCGAAGGATCCGGTCGCCCATGAGGTCGACATGCTGTTGAACAGCAACCCGGCGGCGGCCGAGCAGCTTGGCGTCGGCACGAAAGTCGACTGGCGGACGGTCGTGCTGCACGAGCTTGGGCACGTGGCCGGACTGGAGCATTCCTGCCCCGTGCCGTTCGGGCCGTGCACCTCAGCGGAAGCGGACGCAGTCATGTTCTACCAATACCGAGGCATCCTCCGCACCCTCGCCCCCGACGACGTGGCCGGCCTTTCGGCACTGTATCCTCTTCCTTCGGCAGCGACGCCAACGCCGGGCGGCGGGGCTCCCTCTCCAACGCCTTCGCCGTATCCGGAGTACCCGGTCTTCCTGGAAGCCGGCTGGAACCTCATCGTCCCGCCCGAGCTGACTATCACGGCGCTTTCCGCGGGGCTCCCCTGTCTGCAGGCTGTCTACGCATTTGCGAACGGCGAGTGGTTGTCCTGGATCCGTGGCGCCCCGGAGGCCATTCAGGAGGTTGAAGCCGTCGGCCCAGAGCGTGCGTATTGGTTGCTCGCAACTTCTTCGTGCGGGAAGGATTTCCCTTAGACGAAGTTGACCACGATGGGGGCTACTTGTAGCGGCTCTCGTCCAGGGTCAGGTAGAAGAAATCGCGCTCGCGTGTGCCCAGGAAATTCGAAGCTGACGGCGCCATCGAGTCCATGAACTTCTCGCCCTTCACGCTCCCGTCGGGTTGCTGATAGAAGAGCCCCGTGCAGATGTACGGCGCGTTGATGTCGAGCTGCATGGCCATGTACGCGCCTGCCGCATGCATTGCCTTCGCCAGCGTATCGGCGCTCAGCGAATTGCCCGCGGCAATGAGCAGGTTCCCATCCTTCGTGATGCCCACAGCCGAACGCCAGGTGATGAACTCGCTGGAGTTTACGTTCACGTAGCCCCAGGTGTCGTTCCCCTCGGTAGTGCGCCTGCTGACCTCCCCTTTGTCGACGAGAAGGATGACGTTCTGGCGGCAGGCTTCGAAGTTCTCCTCCCAGGAGAAGTCACGGCCGTACTCTCCGAGCTTGATGTTGCCGTCTTTCGAGACGCAGATGGTGGCGAGGCCGGTCCGCATCTTCATGTATTCCTTGCCGTTGGCAACCATCCCGAAGCTGCCGTGCGGACCTTTGAAACCGCCGTTGAATGCCACCAACAGCGACTTGTAGTCGTCTTTCGGGATCACCCCCGGCCCGCGTACCCCGCGATCCCCGCCGGGTTCTGCCGTGCCGCCCACCATCTTGAGATGCACGCGCCGGCTATCGATGAGGAGTACGCCGACTGAGGCGTAGGGCCGTGACTTGTCCGGCCGAATAAAGGTCTTGGCCATCAACATGTCGGACGGCGTCGAGCGCGGAAGACCCTGGGGCGTCCAGACGCCTTCGCCCGCCTGCGGGTCGCTCAGGAGCACACTGGTCTTCGGAGGCGTGAGCGGAAGGGGTCCCAGGGCCTCCGCCGTGAGCGTCTGCCCCAGCGTGCGGCTGGCGCCAACGAAGTACGTGACTTCACGCGCTTCCGGTTTCGGGACGAACTGAACCTGGACTTCCTTCACGGCGAACGGGTCCTCCTCGCCGCCAAAGAGCCGGTACTTGAGCTTGTTTGTCCGGTCCTCGACGTCGAAGAACCAGCCCTCAATGCGCGCAGTCCGCTCATCGCCGATGAGCTTTCGGCTCATGTCCGCCGCTTTGGGCGTGATCTTGTCCTTTTGGGTGTACGCCCCGCCGGCCGCGAGGATGAGAAGGGCGAGCGTGGCGACGATTGCGCGTTTCCAGCTGAACCAGCGGCGAGAGCCGGTCTGCGGAGTAGCCATCGGCTCGACGGCGGTTTCGAGGCCTTGTGCTTCGGCGATGGTCAGTTCGGGCGCGGCCTCAGCTCCCGCGGAAGCGGCGGCCGGCTGTGTCAGATCCCCTCGCCGGGCACCGAACCTTCTCAGCATTCGCCCGGAGTGTAACAACCGCCAACTAAGCGGCAATTAAGTACATGTGCGGAAGGCATGCATGTTTACCGGAGCAGCGTTTCGACCGCCCGGCCAAACGCCACAGGGTCGGTCGAGTCGATGCTCACGTTGTGGACATCCACGCCCAACGCTTCGTCGTCGCGAATGCGCGAGAGGCATTCGTCGGCGCTTCCGGAGAATCCAAGGTCGTCCAGCAACTCGGCGGGTATGGCCGCCGCTCCCGCTGCCGAGCCGTGGTCATCGAACGCCTTCTTGATGGCAGCCGCCTCGTCCGCGTAGCCATAACGGCTAAGCTGGTTGTAGTAGAACGTGCCCATCCGCGCGATGTAGAAGGCCATGAAGCCGCGGCCCTTGTCGCGGGCGCCCGGGTCGTCGCTCACCGTGACTCCGCGGGCCTTTACCTCGACCGCGCGGGCATCGCGGCCCGCGGCCACTGACCACTGGCGGACCTGTTCGATCTGCTCCTTCAGCGCACTCCGCGGGATAAACGCCGGCATCCAGCCGTCCGCAATTTCCGCCGTCATTTTCACGCTCTTCGGGTGCAGGGTTGCCAGGTAGATGGGGATGTGCTCCCGGACGGGCTTAAACCGCAGCGTGAAGCCCTTGTCGAAGTTGAACCACTTGCCGTGGTACACGAGCTTGTCGCCCCGCATGAGCAGGTTGATGACCTCCACCGTCTCGCGGATGCGCGCGAGCGAGGGCTGGAACGGAATGCCGTGGAATTGCTCGATGACGTTCGCGCTGGAGGCGCCGAGGCCGATAATCGCACGGCCTCCGCTCCACTCGTCCAGCGTCGCGAACTGCTGCGCGAGCGCGCCCGGCG